>JAHLFE010000176.1 GCA_018884035.1 Candidatus Anaerobiospirillum pullicola | reverse complement strand
GTGCAGCTCTGGTGGCCCGTGCACGGCAAGCGGCCGCGCAGCGCCGTCAGAGCCAAGACCAATGCCAAAACGCAGAGGCCGAGGCTACCTCGGTCCTGGCCTCTACGGAGCAAGCTCAGGCCAAGGCGCATGATATGATGCAGCACGCCAATAAGGAGGGCATGCTGGTCGCGGCGATGATGGCCCAAGGCGGCACCTCGGCCCTTATCAAGGAGCAAGAGGAGCAGCGGCGCAGCAACTTAGCGGCGATAGCCGCCGGTACGGCTCCGCTAAACGCGGCCAGCCCAGCTGCCACGGTAAGTGATACAGACGCTGCGGTGGTAAGCGCTGGCGGTACGGCTCCGGAAAATGGCGAAAAACTGCCTTATGCTCTGCGTAAGGCGGCGGTGCAAAAGCACGCTGCGCCTATCTTTATGTGGCCTGCGGTTGAGGAGCAACCAAAGGACATGAGCAAGGTGGAAAACCCTCCAGAGGCGGGCATGGTGATTCCTGAGAGTAGGCCACGTACTAAGACTTACTTGCAGGCGCCAACCGAGGTGCAGCCAACTAAGGCTCCACTGCCATCGCGCTTACGCCGCGCGGACTATGTGCCGCCAGTTGACGCTGACGCTGCAGCAAACAGCGACAGTACTGCCCCTGACAGTAATGAGCAAGCGCGCCACTAAAAGTGGCGGGGTGTCCACAAGGAAATGCAGATACCACCACTTCCACCACTCACATTAAAGAGTGGTGGCTAGCGCTGTCAGCTCACGCCGCTGGCGCCACGACCTACAGCAAAGTGCCTTTTATGGTCATCTTTACTGTCCCCATGGCTTACTACCAGAATCTCACTACAGCACGCGCCCACACTTAGCTGAGGCGAGGAATCTCCATAATGCAGATCTCAGTGCAATCGGCCAAACAAAACCTAGGCATCGAGCACGCACCTCATGTGCACAGCTCCATGACTACCACCAAAATCATGCTGCTGGTGCTTATCTCGCTACTGCCAGCCGTGGGCGTCATGACTTATTTCTTTGGTGCCGCAACCATTGTGCAATTTGTCATTGCCGCTGTCGTCGCCATTGTCTGTCAAGTGCTGGCCGCCCTGCTCCGTGGCCGCTCCCTAAAACGCGCTTGCCAAGATCCATCGGGTCTTGTCACCGCCCTGCTCTTAGCGCTGACCCTGCCACCGCTATTGCCTTGGTACTTAACGGTTATCGCCACCGCCTTTGCCATGCTCATTGTGCGTGAGTGCTTTGGTGGCCTCGGCATGAATATCTTTAATCCCGCCATGTCGGGTTTTATCTTTTTGGTGATCTCCGTGCCTGGAGTGTTTTACACCACGTGGATTACCCCAACGCCGGAGGCTCTCTTCCGCGCCACACCAAGCCGCGTCTGTGAGGTGATTTTCCAAGGCGCCGATCCCACTATTTTGACCGCAGAGATTAAAGATCTCAATGCCCGCCAAGAGGCTGAGTACACCATTAAGCTTGAGCAAGCATGGCAAGAAGCCGCGCGCACCCACCAACAGCTGACTGCGCCGCAAGAGGGTGCTACAGCTCAAGAGGATGGGCAGAACGCAGCTGCAACAGCAAACGCTGCCAGCACCACTGACACCGCCAGTAATGCTGATACTGCCAGCGACACACAGCAGCAGCCTCAAGCAGCACAGCAGAGCGCAGCTTACTTGGAGTTATCCCCAATTGAGCCGCACATCACGGCTGACGCCCTCACTGGTGCCACCTTTTTAGAAAGCATTAAGACCGCCCGTAAAGCCGGTAATGTCGACACGCAACCCAAGCTGGACTTTATGAGCCCTAGCTTTATTGCCTATGCCTGCTTAGCAGCGGCGTATTTCTTTGGTGGCATGGTGCTCATTTGCACTAAGGTCATTCGCTTTCAGGTGCCACTGTTCTTCCTCCTGACCATGATGGTGATAGGCGCGCTGTGGCATTACTTTGATCCGACCTTGTCGATTAGTGCCCTTGAGCACTTGCTCATGGGTGGCACCATGCTCGGTGCGTTTTACATTATTACTGACCCCGTGACCACATGCGGTACCTTTAAGGGCCGCATCCTGCTCTCGATGATTATCGCCGTGCTCATTATCGTGATTCGCGTGCATGGCAGTTACTCGGACTCGGTGGCTTTTGCGGTGATGCTGGGCAATTGCTTAGCACCGCTCATGGACGTCTTAACTAAGCGCCGTCCATTTGGTATTGGCTATCGCAAGGGAGGCCTTGACTAATCATGAGCCCACAAGACACCAAGAGCGCTGATCAGGACAAGGCCGCCCGCTTAAAGCGTGCGGCAGCGCAGGCTCGTGCCCTTGCAGCGGCGAAGAAAGCTAAGGCGGCAGCGGAAACTGAGGGTAAGAACAAAGACAAAGATAAGGACACCACGGCCCCTGTAGAGGTTACAGACAGCGCTGCTTCTGCAGCCAGCGCTGTCAGCAGCACCACAGAGGCAGATGCTGATAAGAAGGCTAAAGCGGCGCGCCTAGCACGTGCGGCTGCCCAAGCTAAAGCCCTAGCGGCAGCGAAGAAAGCGCAAGCGGACAAAGCACAAGCGGAGTCTAGCAGCGATGACACTGCTGTGGAGCATGCAACCAAGGACGCGGCTAAGTCTGATGCCAATACCGACAAATCTCCCGAGATGGCGGCAAAGGCTACGACCGCTCCTGACAAGGCAGAGGCCAAGCAAAGCGCTACTGCCGCGACTCAAGGTAAAGCACCACCAAAGACTGCTAGTGCTACTGCTACTGCTACCGCTACCAGCGCTGCCAAGAAAAAGATCAACGACCAGAGCAGCGCGCACAGCGACGCATCTGCGAAAACAGCAGGCTCCAATAAGATCTTTGGGCACATGCTATTCTCGGGCTTTATGCTAGCGCTCATCACCGCTGTATGCACGGTGGGTATCCTCTTTACGCAGCACGATACCGCGCCTTTTATTGAGCGCAATCGTGAGGCGCAAGAGCAAGCACTTATTGCCTCTTTACTGCCAGAAATTTCCGCCCGAGAACAAGCGCGTGGCGGCAAGCTCAGCTTTGAGTGCAAGCTCTTAAGTCACCCACTTATTGGCAAGAACTTGCGCGCTTACGTGGTACGCAATGATAGGCAGGAGATTGTCGGTTACATCTCCAGTTACTCGACATCACGCGGCTACTCTAATCCGCTGATTTTAATCGGTGGCCTAGACACAAACGGGCGTATCAGCAAGATCGACGTCCAGCTCTCCAAAGAGACACCGGGTATCGGTGATAAGGTCGAGCGCCGTCGTGGTAACTTCCTCGACCAATTTGATGGGCAGAGTATCTTCAGCCGCAATTGGGACGTGAAGAAGTTTGGTGGTGACTTTGATTACATCACTGGTGCGACGGTGACCTCACGCGCCTTAGTGCTGGCGACTAAGGACTTTTTAGAGGTTATGGCAGAAACGGACGTAACGACCTTGCCTTCTTGTCAGTAATAACGGTGGAGCATAGTACCCATGAAACAACCTCATGATAATGACATGACTACGGTTGAGGGGCAGTTAGCCACCCCTGACACTGACAATACCACTCCCGCTAAAGCAGCTCAGATCTCGCTCTTTGAGATCTTTTTACAGGGCATCTGGAAAAACAATCCAGGCCTGTGTCAGCTTTTAGGCATGTGCCCACTGCTGGCTGTTACCACCTCGGCGGCCAATGCCTTAGGCTTAGGCATCGCTACCATCTTGGTGCTTACCGTCAGCTCCATTGTCATTGCCTTAATTCGTAAGGTCATCCCTGCTGAAGTGCGCATTCCTATCTATGTGGTGGTGATTGCCTCTTTAGTGACGGTGGTGCGCTTTGAGGTGGAAGCTTACTTTCCTGCGCTCTATCAGCAACTGGGTATTTATCTGGCCTTAATTGCCACCAACTGTATCATTATGGGCCGTGCGGAGGCCTTTGCCGGCCGCAACAATGCGCTGCGCTCGGCGGTTGATGCCATTGCTTGTGGCTTAGGCTTTACCCTAGTGCTCTTTGTCTTAGGCTCGATTCGCGAGATTGTGGGTAATGGCACCTTTTTCGTTGGGGCTAGCGACCTCTTAGGCTCGTGGGCTGCGCAATTTGAGACCCAGCTGTTTAGCATTGACTACACCTTGCTGATTGCGATTTTGCCGCCTGGTGGCTTTTTTGTCTTGGCGTTTTTAATTGCTGGTAAGAATGCCTTAGATGGGCGGAAAAAGCGCGTGGAGGAGCGTAAGTCGCGCATTAAGAGCATCAACGTCTAAGCACCAAGACAGCTCCTGTGCACTAACGTCACACAAGGCCGCCTGCTTTTCCCCTGAGGCGGCCGCATGATTACTCCAAGTAACCTCACCGCAAAATAGACGCCTTAAGGCGTCAGTACTGAGCAGAAAGCGGCTGTGCCTCTTAATCTAAGAGTCTAAGAGAGTGTTCTTGCTGTTTACCTGCCTCAATAGTGGCAACCTTTACCAGCAGCATGTATGCACCGCTGCCCTTTAAGGGGTACTTCTTAAGGCAAGCACCATTAACTCAAGAGCAAAAGTGCAAGCACTATTGGGTCATACTCTCTGCCCATAGAACGGCGAATGGCGACGCCCGCCCCTCACGCTACACCAGTCCCTCCACAATTCTTCTTCCTACCTTTGTCCTTTCTGCTCTCCTCTTAACGCAAACGCTTGCGGCAAAGTTGCGAGTGATACGCATTCTCAATAATTCAGGCGTATATTTGCTTCTGTAGCGTGCGACTACTCTGCCTCACGCCCCCTGTATTGCTTGTTTTCTTTCTCCACCCCCAGCGCACTCAAGGACAAACGCGCCCATGGTCAAGATTAAAACTCTGATTGGCTCCCTGCTGGTGCTACTAATCTTAGGCTCCGTGTACTCATGGTCGTTATTCAATACTCCGCTCGCGACCAAATACAACATGGATCTGAGCATCATTGCCTTTACCTTCGGCATCATGACGCTCTTTATCGCTGTGGGTAGCTCTACCTCAGGCTTTTTGAAGCTGCGCTTTGGTATCCAAAACGTGGTGGCTTTAAGTGCCGTCTGCACCGGCGCTGGTCTGCTTATCGCCTCCTTTGCCCCTAACCTCGTCGTGCTTTACTTAAGCGCAGGCGTGCTCTTAGGCTTTGGTGACGGTTTAGGCTACATGCTGGTACTGACCAACTGCGTTAAGTTCTTCCCTAAAACCAAGGGCCTCGTCTCCGCTCTCTGCATTGGCGCTTATGGCTTAGGCTCCTTGCTCTTTAAGTTTATCGACAGCCACCTGCTGGCTACCTACAACGTCGAGACCGCTCTTTTAACGTGGGGTGCCATCTGCGCCATTGTCGTGACCATTGGCAGCATCCTCATTATGGATGCCATGAAACAAGCATCCGTGGTTAGCGCTAACGCCTCTAAGCGCGAGTACGACCTGCACAGCGCCGTGCGTACCATTCCTTACTGGCTGCTGTCGCTGATGTTCTTTGTCGATTGCATGGTCGGTCTCTACGTCATAGGTGTGGCTTCCAACTTAGGTACCGCTCTGTTAAACATGAGCGCCCTTGAGGCCGCAACAGCAGTGAGCGTGGTGGCGGTGGCCAATATCTTAGGCCGCCTCATCATTGGCATGCTCTCGGACTACCTGCCACGTATCCGCCTCATTACCTTAGACCAATGCCTGTCGCTGGCGGCTATGGTGATACTCACAGTGTTACCACTTAACCCCATGCTGTTCTTTGCGGCGATGGCTTTGGTGTCCTTCTCCTTTGGTGGTACGCTCACTATCTACCCATCTATCATTAGCGACTTCTTTGGCATTAAGAATCTGGCCAAGAACTACGGTCTGCTCTACTTAGGCTTTGGCATCGGTTCGCTCTTTGGCTATATTGTGGCCTTTATCTTTGGCTCCTATACGCTGACCTTTACCTTAATGGGCGGTCTCTTAGTTGTGGCCATTGTGGCTTCCTTAATGGTGAAGCTGCCACCTGAGTTAAGTGAGAGCCACAAGCAGCTGGTAAAAGAAAACAAGCTGCGCACGCCAGAGGAAGCGGCGGCTGCGGCCCAAGCTGCCTTTACTAAGGCCTCCGAGGCGTTCCCAACCTCCGAGGAGACGCGTGCAGCGGCAGCACAGGCTCCAGCTTCGGTCCTGTCTACGGCGCCAGACGCAGAGGCTCCTGCCCCAGCAGCAACGGCAGCCAGCAACGACACCTCAGAGGCTACTACGACTAAAGCTGAGACAGAGCCTGCCGCTACGCTGCAAAGTGCGGCTAACAGCGCCTCTGAGGCGGCGCCAGCTGCTGCCGCCGCAGAGAATGCTACTGCCGAGGTAGCGCCAACCAACACCGCGCAAGCACCGGCAGGCACTGCAGCTGAAGCTGCTCCCGCCAAAGCTTAAGCCCTCCGCCAAGAGGCAAAGTAGCAACAGGACTGCGCCCAATTGCCTAAAGCGGTGCCCCTGAGAGCCACTGATTTCTGTGTGGCTCTGCTACTGTTATGACAGTAGTACCAGTGCTACTTTGCCTCTTGAGCCAACTGTATCTTTAGTGCGTAACGCTCCCGCCCGCACCGGTCACTCTCAGTACCGGCCCCGCCTCCAAGTACCATCTCCTTTTCATTGCGGCGCTCTCTGAGCTTTGCCTGCTTTTCCCGCTAGCCGCCTCCATCCTTACTTACCCTTTTCTCTTACCGCATCTTAATCGCAGCGAGAGCGCCTAAAAACCGCTTACCCTGAGAACAAACTACGCTTGCTGGCAGCACACAGAGTAGCGCTGAGCTCGCTAAATCGTAGTACGTCTTACCCTTTAGGCGCTTGCCTTTCACCGCGACTCTTTACGGCTTTGGCGCCAGTTTCTTTATTTCACTAGGCTTACTGGCATATCGATTGCTGAAAGCTCCACAGTATCGCCTGTGCCGTAAAACCTAAGCTCGTAGTGCGAGATAAGCGGTGCAGATCTTACTTTGTGGAGTATTTACGTCATGTTCGGTGTTTCCGTCAGCGGTATCAAAAATTCGCAAAAGCATTTGGATGTTACTTCCAACAACATCGCCAATGCTAACAGCTACGGCTTCAAGAAGAGCCGCGCTGAGTTTGCAGATATGTATTCCAGCAGCCTCTACACCAGTGGCAAAACTGCTGTGGGCTTAGGTGTACAAAACTCTGTAGTCTCCCAGCAATTCTCTCAGGGCGCTCTCTCTGGTGATACCGGCAATGGTCTCGATATGGCCATTCAGGGCGAAGGCTTCTTTGTGCTCTCTCCACAGGGCTCTGATGCGCACACTTACACTCGTAACGGTGCCTTCCACACGGACAACGAGGGCTTTATCGTTACCGCCCAAAACGACTACCTGCAAGGCTGGCCAGTCAACGCTGATGGCACGTCGAGCTCTCTTGATTTAAACGCGACCCAAAACATTCAGGTGCCTGAGGATACTGGTGATCCAAAGGAATCCAACAGCATTGGCATTAGCGTCAACCTGCCAGCTGACAAGTCTCCTGTTGATAATTCTGGCTTAGTTGGTAAGAACTGGGGTAACTACGCTGGATCGGACGGTGCTAACCAAGGTCTTACAGCAAATGATGTCAAGTATGGCCGTGATATCCCTTATGGCAATGGCACTGTACACCAGTACTTTACCTCATTTGATCCATCCGACTCGAGCACCTTTACCAACACCACCTCGCAGACTGTCCATGATTCTTTAGGTCGCGCACACACTCTGACATACTACTTCATTAACTTGGGCCCAAAAGAGGGGGCTACCCCTGATACTGACTCCAATACCACAGTCTGGGCTGTAGTGCCATTCTTAGACGGTCAAGCTGTCGACGTGGCGCCTAGTAATAATGAGAACCCTACGCTGATTTCTTCAGTAACTGGCAACAATGCGAACAGCAACTACTTTGGCTTTACGGTTGAGTTTGACAACAACGGTCAAATGATCGGCGACTCGACTGTGCCATCTAATGTGACCTTTGTGAACCACACTGGTGATGAGACTACGGGCTTATCTTCTACGTTGCGTGCAGAGCTCTTAGGCACGGGCAACCAGACAACTCCAGGTGGTACTCAGAACGTTATTGATAAAACTTTCTTACAAGCTGACGGAAGTGTTGTTGGTGACGGCTCGCTCTTCTCTGCCATGGGAGCAGGCTCTAACCCATCGCAAGTCTTAGCCTTAGATCTGAACGCCACCCAATTTGGCTCCTCTAAGTTCTCCACTTCTAACCCTACCAACGATGGTTATGCCACCGGTGAGCTCACTGGCGTTTCCATCAGCGAGGACGGCATCATTTATGGCGAGTACTCCAATGGCCAGATTCAAGCCATTGCTATCATCGCCATGGCTGACTTTACCAACACTCAAGGCCTGACTAAGATTGGTGATACCCAATGGAAGGAGAGTGCTGACTCGGGCCCAGCGATCCCAACAACTGCCAACACCGGCTCGACCGGTTCGATCTTAGGCTCGAACTTAGAGCTCTCCAACGTCGACCTGACTTCCGAGTTAGTGGAGCTCATTACGGCGCAGCGTAACTACCAAGCCAATGCGCAGTCGCTGCAAATCCAAAACACAGTAATGGATAGCATCCTGAACATCCGCTAAAGGTTCTGGTTCCATTGTAAATACTCCACCTATACAACAAAGTGCTGTCTGATCCTAGGATTAGGCGGCACTTTTTATTTGTGGTGGAGCAAAGTAGTCAGCAGCGCTTGGTGGCGCTTTTGCGACGGTGGCTTATCACCAGCTGCTCAGCTTAAAGCTGAAGTAAGACCAAGCGTAGCTAGCGCGCTCTTAGGGGCTTAAAACCACGCTCTGAGCACGCTCTGGGTTAATGATGCTCACATGGTGGGATCTTGAGTTAACTGCAGAGAACGGTGGCAACCACACACTCAAAGTAGCGTCAGCTACCTGCCGTTACGGTACACGCCTTGCGGTCAGCCCACTGCGAGGCTCAAGACACAACCGGACGTAAGGCGGCAATCACTCGTAAGATAGGCTCAGTGCTGCTCAAGATAACGGCGCGCTAACAATGCCAGCGGTCAATACAGCTAGACGGGTGGGGTGTTTGTTGTTTGGGGAGCTACAGACGAGACTCTGCAAGACGGGAAGTAACACGTAGCACACGCAAGGCACAGCCGACAGCAGCCACGAGCACCACACGGCCAAGAAAGGAAACGCAGAAAAAGAGAGGAAAGGTAGAAAGACGTGATGGGTAAAGCGACAGCGCTTTACAGGCGGGATCAATGGCGGGAAATCTTATCCCCTACACTATCGACGGTAACCCTTGCCTACGATGCAAGCAGCCCATCCATGGCTAACACCAGCCATAGTGCGGTGCTGAGAACTCAGCGCGGACTCACCAAAAAAGGTGCAATCCGTGGGGATAGTCCTCTACAAACTTACGTTTGCACAGAACTGCTAGTTTGGAACAAAGCTAATCACAACCTTGTGGCCTAAGCACGCTGCAACCTTCTGCAAGGTGCCTAAGGAAGGGGTGATCAAGCCATTCTCGATCTTTGAGAGGTTTGATTGGTTGACGCCGCTCATTTTCGACAGCTCACGCTGGCTGATCTTCATTGACCTGCGGGTGTCAATCAAAAAGCGCATCAGCTCCGCATCTAACTCGTCAGTCACCTCATCAATCTCACCACGTAAGGCTAATCGCGCCTCACTCTTGCGCTCGGCAGCGGTAGGTTGCTGTTGTGACGATAAGTTGTGCTCAGCTTCTTCCACTCCTAAACGGTGGTTTTGCAAAGTACTTCTCCAACTTATCAGGCTGTTTTCTTTTCACTGCACCTCAGCTCTTCGTGCTCACGCAAACCAAGCTTGTAACCGTTTGCTTAAGTTGCAACCATAGTGCTTTGCAGCGTCGCTGGAGCACACTCCTGACTCCAGCCACGCGCACAGGGGCTGTCTTGACCCTACCCATGAGCAATAGCAATGAGCAAACGCTGCTACATCACAGGTAAAAGCAGATAGCCGCTACTGGCGCCTATGGAGCGCACAGACGGTTAGTCTTAGTAAGAAATCATGCTTTTAGACACAAACACGAGGCGTCTTACAACAAAAGCACATGAGCTTTTGTTACGTTTGTGCTCCATGCCGTGAACACGCAGCACAAACGTAGGCCACCTACTGCCTACTACATTAGCCTCAGAAGAGCCTCTGTAGCCTCAATCGTTACTCAGGCAGTAAAGAAAAGACGTTAGCGCTTTTCTCTTAGCGGTGGCAAGGGGCGCTCAGAGCTGCTACACACAGAAGCTCCGCGCCCTCACTACAGCGGATACAGCGTCATTCCACACACATGTCACTGTACCCCTGTAGCCTTAAGCTGCGCTCTCCGGCCGGAGTAAACAGCACAGCTATGCTTCAATAGTGTAGCACATAGCACTCACATCACTAAGATAGTGCGCAAAAAAACGTCAGCTTATCTGCGCCAGAGCACAGCTGCCACCTCACGTGGCAGCCACTCTCTAGCTATAACCTGACGTCGAGCAGTTGCGGCTGATTGCTCCCAAACAGCGCGGATACGGCTTTTACCTCAAAGTGGATCTCAAGGGTAGGCCATAGCCTTAAAGCTGAGCGTGCCCCATCAGCGTTAGTGTGGTGGCTATCGACAAATAAACACGTGCCAAATGCCCAATGTCAGCTCAACACCAAGGGAGCAGGCCACCTTGCCTGCAGCCCCTTACCTCTCCTAACTAGAGCCAGTCTCCACTGTGCCGCTGCTATCAGCAGCACTAAAGATGCGCCGCTGACTTGAGCGGGGACGCAGCATAAGGCTCTGCAGCAAGCTTAACCTTACCTGCGGCCTCAAAGCCATAATTGAGCACACTCACGGCAGGCTCTGGCATTCCATCCATCATGGCGACACCAGTCTTTACTACCTTGGGCCCAGTAGCTAGCTTTGCTTGTTGTAAAGCGGCATCTGCCGTGGCAGTAGCTACAGTAGAGCTGGTCGCTGACGCAGCAGTAGCATTAGCAGCATGAGGTGAATCTGCCTGTGCAGACACGGCTGTAGCCGTTTCTCCTGCCGCAGCCTCTGCTGCTAACTCATCCTCACCATGGTGCATGTTCTGCGTAAACTGCTGCGTAAACCTATGCCCACCAGAGATCTCCTGTTCCAGATGCTGCTCTACACTGCGCTCCAGCTCTTCTTCGATATGCAGCTCCGCGCCACGACCCGAAAAGAGCTCATATAAGTCCCGCAGCTTTTGCGAAAAGGCTTTACCAGCCTCTACTAAATTCATGTCAGCCACGGACTTTTCCTCTGCAGGCAGGCCATCACCATCATCCGCATCAGCGGTGGCGTCAGCAGCGGCTGTAGCCTCTGTCCCCTTGGCTGCAAGATGCTGCACCTGCGGTGACGACGCCCGCCCCTCTAAGATTGCCTCATGCTCCTTACTCTCAGGGTGAATGTAATCTGCAAGGAAGTAGTTGGCTCCGGCCTGCCCTAAGGACACATCTTGCAAGGACTTATCCTTAGAGTCATGAGCATTCGCACTGTAGCCAATGATCTTGCCTTCGCTGTTACGGATATGCCGCCGCTTATGCGGGAAGAACATGTCAATACAAACAAGCGAGGCTGGCGCATTGAACTCAGGGGTGAGCAGCTTACCGCCATGGGTTTGCAGCACATCCTCAATTAAGCCACCATCCGTGCTAGCGGCAATTAAGGTGTTGATGAGATCCTCATCTAAGAGTGGCTTAACGTTTTGCCCCTCTTCATCAAGACCAAAAGCAGCGGCGGTATCTTGCTGGCGTTGTTTCTCCACAAGCTGCAGCGGTGAGTTATCGTGACTCACATCAGAGCCACTTGGTGCACCTGCCGACACTGGCTGTACGTTAGACGCAGATTGCTGCTCATATTGCTGCTGAGCCTGTTGATGCTGGGAAGAAAGAGCTGCCACCTCCGAAGCAGAGGCGCCATAAATGGCAGCACCTAAGCGCTCGGTAGCAGCGTCACGACGCTGCTTTTCTGCCTTTTGCGCCTTGGCCTTAGCGCGAGCTCGCTCCCGCTTGGTAGCCTGCTCCTGTTGATCCTGCATCTGTATATCAAAGGCCCCAGCTAACAGGCAAGGAGTATTCGAGGCGATGGAATAATCATCATCTTGCTCAGACTCTACTTTTGCGGTGGCTTCAGCCGTAGCATCAGTATCTGCGGCAGCAGCTAAAGCAGCGGCGTTCTTAGCCTCATACTCAGCATAAGCGCGATCATAAGAAGCAGCGTCATCACTCTCGTCAGTGTCGTTTTGCTTGTCTGATCTAAAGTACACCGCGAGGCCACCGTCGCCCTCTTCGATCACCTCATTTTCTTGAGAGGCAACTTCCTCTTGCTGTTGTTGTTGCCGCGCCTCGGCATCGGTCTTTAAGTGCAAAAGAGCCTTAGCCCGTGCCCGTGCAATGATTTCTTGGGCCTGCTCCTCTGTTTCCGGTTGCAGCGGATCATTGCGCAGATAGGCTTCTTGGCGCTTGTGGTGCTTATTCTCTCGCCGTAGCTGATCCTTAAAGCGCTGCCACTTAAAAAGCGCCCGCCCACGATGGCCTAAAGGCGCAATATCATCAAGATGCGGCTCAGACTCTTCAGTAAGGACAGCGCCCGCCCCTGCACTCTCACTTGCTGCCAACGGCGCTGGCGTCGCACTGTTAGCAGCAGGCGTTACAGCAGCAGTGCTACTTGGCACCTGTGCCCCAAACTCTAGCTCGGTACTCTCCCCCGTTTCGGTGAGCTTGCCATTAATGACACTCACCTCACGCTCGCCATTGCTCTGGTGCCCAATAGACACCATGGCTAAGGGCGTAACCTGCTCTCCGTTTTTGGCCTCCTGAAGCATACCGGTGCGCATGATACCGCTAACCTCAGTGGTGGCAGTGCTAGCTGCAGCTGTCGCAGCGGAAGCCCCCATATCAGGCAGAGGAATCTCTGCTACTGGCAGCACCTGCTCCTGTGGTGCGCTCAGTGGCATGGTTCCATGATCAGTAGTATTAGTATTAGTAGTAGTAGTAGTAGCACTCTGCGCACCGGCAGTTTCTGCCGTAGCACTCTGCTCCTGCAGCGTAGAGGTAGCGTTAGTGGTCAGCGGCGTAGTATGAGCCTCTGTAGGAGCAGCTATCTGCTTAGGGGCACTCAGCTCCGCTGCTGCTGCCGAGGAAGCACTGGCAGCATCATCTTGGGCAACCGCCTCCTGAATTGCAGCAGTATCAGTTGCAGCAGTATCAGTATCAGTTGCAGCTGCAGATGCAGCTGGCACCGCGCTGTCTGTTGTACTATCCTGACCGCTGGCAGCTGCGCTGCTCACAGCATCACTGGCAACACTCTGCTGCGCGGCATCCTCTGCTTTAACATCTGGAGTACGTACCTCTCTTTGGCTGGCAGCCACAACAGCTGCTACTGCATCTGGAGTCGGCGGCACATGGTCAAAGCTCGAACGCACATTCTCTAAATAGCTAGCTTCGGCAGCTACTGCTGCTAAAGACGGAGCCCGTCCGGAGCCTTGTAATGGGGTCACAGGCTCTGACGTCTCGTTTGCCTCTGGCGCTGGCGTTGGCGCAACGGGCGCAGCTAACGCACTTGCGGCCAGAGCAGCATCACTTACAGCGGTCGCCAGTGCAGCGTTAGCTTTTACGGCTGCGGCCAGTTTTGCTACATGTGTCGAGACCATGCTGCTCGTCTTAGCCGTATCAGCTTCTTTAGGCTGCAGCTGTGGTTGCTCATCGGCAAAAACACCCGCAGAGCCGCTCTCATTAGGCAAGACTAAAGAGCGCGGGCAGACCACCACACGGTTACGGCCATTACGCTTGGCAAGGTAAAGCGCCTTATCCGCCTGCGAAATCAGCTCCTCAATACGGAACTGGCCTACAGAGCTGGTCACTAAGCTTAAGCCCACAGACACCGTTACAGTTTTGCTCGGTACGCCCTCATTAATGAGCTTTAAGTCGCGAATGGTATCGCACAGGCGCGACGCCACCTTAAAGGCATTGATAGCGCTGATCTCAGTTAAGATGATGCAGAACTCTTCACCACCATAGCGGAAGACCTTATCGCGCTTGGAGAGGTTATGCTGTAAGGTTTGTGCTACAGCAAAGAGCACCTCATCACCACGCTGATGGCCCATGGTGTCGTTTAAGTTCTTGAAGTGATCGATATCGACCATCAAGATGGCGACGTTAGCTGGAGTATTCGTACCAGCCTCTTTGATCAGCTCATTTAAGCTGCCACGATTAAAGACCTTAGTCAGTGCATCGTACTTAGAGTGATTGAGCAGAGCGTCGTAGCGCTGCTGTAACACCGTGCTGTCTTGCGACATGCGCGAGAAGTCAGCAAAGATCTGTGGCAGGACGTCAATCACCTCACGCAGCTCAATTAAGTGCTCTTGCGTGGCAAACCTCTGGTAGACATCCTTATCGATGCTCTTGGTGTGTCTGAACTTGATCAGAATGCGGTCGATGTTCTTTAAAGGAACGATGATGAAGCGGTTAATGAGGAAAAGTACCAGCCAGAAACCGGCAATACTAAAGCCAATGGTGACCATCACCATAGGCATGGTTTCGGCGGCAATATAGGAGATCTCGCTTAAGTCACGGTAGAGCATATTGGTCTCACCGGAGGTATACGACAAGCTCATCTCGTCGATCTCGTGTAAGACCTGCTGCGAATCGTGGATAAAGGCTTGGTGTAACTTGACAAAGAGCTCCCACAGCGGCCCAAAGCGATTGAGCTCTTGATGGTACATCCGCAAAAGCCGCCACTGCTGGCCCTCGTCCAGCTTATTATCGGCAAAGGTACGCGCAGAACCGATGTCCGTAGTCTGCTCCGCCGCCTCTTTATTGTCAGCATCAATGTGTTGGGCGTGAGAGCCAAAAGACAAATGATCATGTCCACTGGTCAGAGCAGCTTCTGCTGTCTCTTCCGGTGTAGGAGCATCTGCCGCTTGCGCCTTAGCTGCCATCGAGGTAGGGAAGAGGCGGCTGGCGCCGGAGAAGCTGTCCACCACGCGCTTTTCGACGCTCTTCGCCGAGGCCATGGCAGCAGCCAAAATCTCATCATGAGATGGCTTATCGTCATTGGCCGCACCAGCAGCTGTTATGGGCGTAAAGAGCGCGCCATCAGGGGTGACAGCAGGGTTCACACTCTGCTCTACAGTGGTGGCTGCTACACTTTTAGTAGGCTCTTCCGCGTCACGGCCCACAGCGTTGTCAGCAACAGCGGCTTCTGCCACTCCCGCTTCCTCGGCGGAGACCGCAGATTCTGCGGATGCAGATGAGTCGGCTGAGACAACGGCGTTATCATCGCTCAGTTCGCCTTGGTTGATGACAGAGCGCTCGCTATCAGGGCGCGACATCGGGCCACGGGCACCTGCGACTGGGGTAGCGCTATCACCACTAATTAAGCGCGCCCGCATGAGCTCATAGTAATACTCATGATCAGAGTAGACATTAGGCAACAGCTCGGTGCCTTGGTAGAGGTTAATGTAGTTAGAACGGATGTTGTCAAACTCAGGGAACAGCGCTGGCTCATTTTGGTAAATGAGGTACATCAGCGCGTCCATAAAGTGCAGCGAGCTGTTAGCCGAGAAGCGGAGCTCGTCGATCTGCAAGCGCAGTTTCCACAG
The DNA here is from genome assembly GCA_018884035.1 of Candidatus Anaerobiospirillum pullicola. Taxonomy (GTDB): domain Bacteria; phylum Pseudomonadota; class Gammaproteobacteria; order Enterobacterales; family Succinivibrionaceae; genus Anaerobiospirillum; species Anaerobiospirillum pullicola. The sequence continues at coordinate 20,569 of JAHLFE010000176.1, read as the reverse complement.
TCTATTGACCTCTAACAGTACATTTTGGCAGCGCTCGCTTAACTCAACAGAATTGTAAACGTCGTACTCATTGACGAGGGCGCGGGTGTCGACATAGGCCTGACGGGCACGAGCAAGGTCAGGGGCCGTAATCATGATCTCGATATTGCGTTTTAGCTGCACTAAGTTAATAGCGCTTTGCTGCGTCGAGAGCACATGCGGGATGGCGTTTTTGACCAACTCTTGGGACTTGTCTTGAATCTTCTCCATGTCTACGCACAGGTAGAAGGACAAGAAGATGGACAAGATCATTACAGGCAGAACGCAAAGTCTGGTCAGATCGCTGATCTTCTTGATTTGGAAGAAACCATTAAGCATCGTGACACCAGAATCGCAAAAACAAGGAACAATTCACACACAATACAGCGCTGCAAGGCCAGCATTTAAGCCTTGCGCTCTGGGGGCAAAGTGGGTTCCTCAGGCCACCTCAGTGCTACTGTAAAAGGTGCTGTTTCACCTTAAGGTTTGGTCGTTGCCTATATTGCAGTCCAACCATTTACATTGGTGTTGGCTGGCTGCAAGTTACAAATGTGTTTTAGTCGTAAGCCGCCTAGCGACGGCAAGCCAGCTATTGTGCAGCGACGCCCCATTTTAGAGCAAGTATAGGGCCGCACTAACAGTGACAGAGGCAACGGGAAACAACAGAGAGGCAGAGAGGCAAAGAACCGCAGCAACACTGCTTATTACGCACGCTCATACCGACTTCTCCTGCCACCCGCGCAGAGAAGAAACATGCTACTGACTAATATGAATAAGTCTGTCCCCAATAGCGCCATATTAGCAGCTTTTGTGAGATGCGTCGCAAACTGCAGGGCAAAAAGGCTGTAATGGTGCGTGCTATGTTTTTCTCGGTAAAGGGGTATACACCTCAAGGCAATAAAGGCGCACGCGGCTGTAACAGCCGTTGCTCAGTTGAGAATGGGCTTTAGCTACTGCAACAAAATGGTGCAAAGTGCTACTTTGGGGGAACTGAGAACAAGTGCAGATAGCTACGTATTGCGCACTTTTGGTGCAAGAATGGGAGGGGATTAAAGAGGGGATAAACGTAGAGCGCGGCAGGGTTGGAGGTACGAGAAGCGTGTGATGCTGTAACAGCGCACGGCAGTGAGCAAAGCTGCTGCTTATGGCAGCACACGCCGCTGCAGACAACCAATACCAACCAATACCAAAGGGCGCGCAATATCTGCGGCAGCTTTATCTCAAGGCAAGCGGTACGGTGCTTAGTGGCGAGAACGGGGGCGTATTAAAGAGCGCACGTAATGATGCAGGCTGTGCAGTCGGTGAGCATCTCCAGATGCCCTAACTCAAGGGCACAAAATGCCACGGCATAGCCCCTGCTGCACTTAGATACGGGCTGAAGGGCTGGTGAAGCAGATGCGGCCAGTGCTCTAAAGTGGCTTTTATCTGGCGGTGGGGTAAAGGTACTAAGCCCAGCTGCGCTGGGCCACACGACGGCTCAGTCTGCCCAAGAGCACAAGAGCACAAGAACACAAGAGTGAGCCGCTGTAGGATTCACGCTCTGAGATCACTGCCAGCAGCAGGCCGGCTCACAGCGCGGGAGTGACGGCATAGAGAGGCGCTATGGTGTGGTGATGACAGCAACGCCAAAAAGCACCAGCTTCTCCACAGAGCAAGCCAGCCCTGACCTCAAAGAGGGTAGGTGGTAAGTTCAGCTGCTCTCTCTGCAGAGCTTTAGGATGCGGCCTCAGCGGCCTTAATGGCGTCAGGGCCCATCATGCGCTGTGGTACCAGCATACCCTTTTCATCAAAATGGCAGATACCCAAGAACACGCCCTTGCAGCGCACCACAATTGGCGTCAGCGGTTCGATGGGCTGCTCTGGCAAGGTGATGCCCTTTATGTTAGGGCCCTGCTTTAAGCCACAGCACAGTGGCTGTGCCACCGACAGCGGTAAGGTCACCACCGGCATGTGGTTAGCCAAGGCCGCATCGGTTGGGATGAGGAGCTTATCCATGTGCGTAAAGTCAGAGCGGTCGGTACGCTGATCTGCAAGTTGCTGCAGCTGCTCTAAGGAGATCATCTGCCCCTCAGGCAAGCCCTCGACGCCAATACGGCGTAAGTGCGAGACATAAGCACCACAGCCTAAAGCCTCACCAATGTCATTAATCAGGGTGCGGATGTAGGTGCCTTTTGAGCAGTGGACTTCGACCTTAAAGGTGGTCTCGGTCTTGGCTAAGAGCTTCAGCTCGTAGATTTCGACATGGCGCTCTGGGATTTCGACCTCATCCTCACGGCCTTGGCGAGCATACTTATAAAGAGGCTTGCCGTTAACCTTTACGGCTGAGTAGATTGGAGGCACCTGCACAATGGGGCCACGGAAGTGCTCTAAGGCCTCTTCTAAGTGGCTCATGGCATCACCGATCGGGCGCTCAATCACGGTATCGCCTTCACGATCGCAAGTGGTGGTAGAGCGACCTAAGGTGCCCTCGGCGACATAGCGCTTCTTACCATTTAAGAAGAAGCTTGAGAACTTTGCAGCCTCTCCTAAACAGATAGGAAGGAGGCCGGAGGCTAAGGGATCAAGCGAGCCGGTGTGACCACCTTTTTGTGCTTTGAAGATGGCGCGAACCCGCACTAAGGCGGTTGAGGAGGTGATACCCTCAGGCTTATCCAACAAAAAGATGCCACTAATGCTGCGCTTTGCCATACACCCTCACCATTAGGGGGCTCACTTGAGCCCTGTGAACTAACCCCGATTGCAATCGTTACGCAGCGCGAAAAAGCTGATATCTGTGCTGCGGCGGGCTATTGTAGCATAGGGCTGCACGCAAAAAAGGCAGAAGAAATTTTGTCAGAGGGGTTGTCAGCACTAAGTAAAGCAGTTATCATAGGCGCCACTGTTATGGGGGTCTAGTGCACTCGTACTTGTGCTTAGGACAACTGGTCAGGTCCGGAAGGAAGCAGCCAATCTTAGGTTATAAGGTACCGAGCCCGTGTTAGACTCCCGCCAAAAGGAAGAGCCGTATGGCTCTTTTTTTGTTTCTGGGGCTGTATTTTTCTTAGCTGTCCTTTCTGCCCCTACTACCTGCCTGTCTGGTCGCTGTGCGCGGCGCTGTCTTTCTACCTTGTCTTTTGGTTCTGTCTTATTCTCTGCTTTGCTGTTGAGTGCTCTCTGGGCTTAGACTCGGGATAAACTCTCGATGTGGCTTTATTGTTAGAGCTGACGCCATATCTCGATGGCGCAGGGCTATGTGGCTGTGATGATGCTCGGGGTATTTGTTTCTGTGTAGCCTCTGGGTATGGGCTTTATCCTGAGGGCTGACGCCCTAACCTCAAGAGCAACAGCGATAGCTTGCTGATGCTTATGGTGTTTGTCTTGAGATAGCCTCTGGGTATGAGCTTTATCTTAAGGGCTGACGCCCTAATCTCAAGAGCAACAGTGATAGCACGCTAATGCTCATGGTGATTGTCTCGAGTTAGACTCTGGGTGTTAAGCTTATCCAGAGGGCTGACACACTATCTTCAAGTGATACGAGTACCTCCCTGCACCAACAGATGCCACATGCTAGAATTGCAGCATCCTTTTCCCGTGTGCGCAAGCCGCGCTCTTCTTTGCTGGTGAATGCACCATGGCTCTGACCTCGAGCAACTCGCTTAACTCCCACCTCCACGAAGTCGTCTTCTCTGACCGTCACTACATCAACAAACTCGATCAGCTCAAAGACCTCATCAACTACCTCGATAAGTCACCACGCCTGCCTAACCAAAACTTCTTTATGCTCATTCGTCCCCGTGGCTTCGGCCTCTCTATGGCCAACGAGGCCATCGAGTCGCTCCTCTCCCGTGACGAAATGCTAATCGACCACCTGCAAAACAAGCTCGAAAATCAGGTCGACCTCACCGACCTCAACTCCTATGCCGTGCTGCACTTGAGCTTTACTAACCCTAAAGCTAACAACCTCTCAAGCTTCATCCAAGAGCTGCAAGCTACACTGCAAAAACAAATCTGGGAACACCACGTCAAGCTTAAGGTGCAAATGTCCTTAGGCACCGACCTGCGCCAGCAAATGGTCAACCTCATTAAGGGTATCGCCGACCTCAACAAACAGCAGGTGGTGATCCTCGTCGATAACTATGACCTCCCTATCTACACCGTGCGCCGCCTTGAGGACGAAACCGAGCGGCAGCAAGCGCTGGCCCTGTACTTTGACATGCTCAATGCCTTTAGGCAGGCAGGTGAGTACGTCAAATTCTGTCTACTCGCCGGTCACATCAAATTCGGCCTCTCTAACAACATGTCCGAAGGCCTGCCACATGTGGTCGACCTGTCCTTTTCTGACATCGCCGCTACCGTAATTGGCTTTACGGTAGACGAGGTCAAAAAGAGCTACGCTGAGGACTTAGCCCGCGTCGCTCCACAGCAAGGCATCACCCAAGCTGAGTACTTAAAAGCCCTTGAGGCGTGCTACGGCGGTTTCTGCTTTTCGGACAAAATGCAAAAGGTGCTGTGCCCAATGTCAGTCACCCGTGCCCTTGATAACGACGGAGACCTCTACGCCTTCTCCTGTGACCATAACTACAATTTTGTGTCCGAGGTGATTGAGGAGACGGAGCCTGACCTTGCATGGCTTATCGATAAGGACGGTCAGGATCAGCTCTTTTTAGAGGAAATTGACCTCTTCCCTAAGGATAAGCAACTAGGATCCATGCTCTTACAACTGGGCTTTGTTTCGGTCAATAAGGTGACCTTTGCAGAGGGTGAGCACTCACTATCGTGGCGCTATCGCTTTGGCCTTACTAACGTGGAGATGCGCCGTGCCTTTATGATCCTCATGAAGCAAGCCCGCCCCGAGCTGCGCGAGTTACCAATTAACCCTCGTGTTTTCCATGCCGGAGAGGATGCCTACCTCATTACCGACGAGGACTAAAACTCACAGCCAGCCAGCCAGCATCACCCCAAGGATGCTCCCCCCATAACCCTACCCCTGCTCAGAGCCGATCGTGAGGATGTCTAGCTTAATTTTTACAAAGCGCATAAATAAGGCGTTTCTTGGTCACCTACTTAAAGGTAATATTAGCCAAGGCAAGGTGGCTTTGCTACAAAACTAAGGTAAAGAGCCTTACTTAGCGCTCAAATTTGACCTCGAGATAGGCTCGATGAATGCCCATAAACCATGTGTTTATCAGCTTAACCAAAATTATCCCAGACCTCCTCACGGTCGATCAGAGCAGTGCTGCTCTTTTAATAGAGTTAACCCTTTTGGTAGTTGTTTGCTCTTACCCTAAAGGTATTACAAGGCCAATACGACCACATCTCAGCACGCCCTGCCTCTCCATGATTCACCTGCCTCAGCGTCTCAAGGACTGCCGTTACAGCTTCTGCCTGAAGAGCTCTACGCCTGCTCGCTGGTACTCTCTTTGATCTGTGTGCTCATGTCACTTGCCACAGGCGCGGCCGCAGCGGCTGCGGCTGCGGCTGCTGCAGTTGCTGTTGCGGAGTGCTTTTCGACCACCTCACTGCCAGATTTTGGCGCTAAATTAGCCGACGGTTGCAGCATCTTGTCTAAGATCGTGCGCTTTTCCGAAGCCGTCTGATACGAGCCCTTATCATCAAGGGTGTACAAGCCCTCCTTCTTGCGGTGTAAAAACACCAAGCCCACATGCTCAGGAATAAAAAAGATCTTGCGCGCCGAGGTCGCCGCCGTCAAAAAGAAACGAGGATGCATGGTGCCAACTTCTTTGTAAAGCACCGCATAACGGCAATAGTACGTGCTATCCCGCTTTACGATCTTGCCCCACAAAGCACTTAAGTAGTCCCCAAACCCGCGCTTCACATCAAGGCACACCACAGCATAGGCCTCAACCGCCAGCGGCGCATCATCCCGTCGTAACTTAGCGCGCAAACGTAAGAAGTACACTAAGCGTAAGAGATAGCCACCAAGATAAGCGATGAGGCTTAAAAACAGGATGTTGTAAAGCAGCAACCAGCCCGAGCTTAAGGCCTGCTCCCCCTCAGAAACAGGGTGGCCCCACATGCCAGGTGGCAAGCCAAAGACCAATAAAGCGGCAATCAGCGCTAAGTAAAAGGAAAAGTTAAGCTTACGCCGACAGACGGTGTCCACAATGTTGAAATCAAAGCGGACGCCTGCTCTTTGTAAGTAGGATTGGCGGTAAGTTTGATCAATTGGGGTGTTTTCCATGGAGTTCCTGGGCAGCGATTGAAGGTAGAGGCCTCAAATGTGAGACACGGCAGCCATGAGCTCCGATTGCTCTGACCCCCGCCACAGACCACGTTTGCGCTGATGTTCAGAAAAGCACAGTTGCTGGTGATAAGGCGCTAAGCTAAGCAAATCCCTATCCCCTGCGGTAATCTTAACATTAGACTCTTAAGCTACTCTTAGGGCCGTCCAAAGACAGCGCTAAATAGGTACTTAAAGCTACAGCAGCACAGCGCTGCCGCGTTGTTTGCAGCTGCCAGATAGCGCTTTGCACCTCTTTTGGGTTTATTCTGGCGGCTGAGCATGCTTTTGCGCTTGTTCTTGAGGCGTTGGCACCAATACCGGCGGCCGAGTACGAATAGTCGTACTGGCTGGCAGCACGTGCGGCTGATCGGCATGAGGATGCACCGGTTGTGGAGCCTCATAATTAGTTGGCCCCTCTGTCTTAAGCCATGGCTTATCGTCATCAGCAGCATCGCCCTCCATAGTAGCAGGTGATGGCAGCAAACTGTCACGACGATCGGCGGCGTGCGCCTCTGATACAGGCATTAACTGTGACTCTTTGCTCTTGTGGGCATCCTCCACATGCTCTTGAGGCAGCTGTGGCTTGAGCGGCTTTTGCTGTTGCTGCAAGCGCTCCACAATATCATCGAAATTCATGCGCAGACGATACTGCTGCTGAGGCTGCTGTTGCGCCTGTTCTTCTTGATCTTGCGACGCTGGCATTGCATTCTCAACACGGGTATGTTGTCCGGCCGCGTCAGCCTCGGCATCAGGCGCAGCAGTAACGGTGGCACTGCCTGCAGTACGTGACTGCAGCCGCTGCAAGAGCTCTGGCTTTACTACCTGCTCCGAGGTAAACGGCACCTGCTGCGCATACACCACAATGTGCAAATTGCTGGTATAAAAGAGCAAGTACTGCCGTGCGTTATCGTAATTCCATGTTACCGATTTCTTTTCATTGAAGACGTGCAAAGGATCCCACGGTAACCACACATCACGCGGCAAGCGGAAGATCTCCCAGCGATTGCCGGTATCCTCACCAATGCCCCCAAAGCGGCGCACTGTCTTAAAGTCAGAGCCCATAGGCTCGCCAATGTTGGTGACCAAGACTTTAGGGCTTAAGAACACCTGACTTTGCTCTAAGCCCTCTGTGCCTTGAGCTACCTGTTCTAAATCCGCATGCACTTGCCAAAAGAGATGCCATGCGCCCCCTTTGAGCACAAAGGTGCCCGCCAGCAGCACATACAAAACCAGCATCATCAGCTGTATCTTCAGCGCATGCTGACGCAAATAAGGCTCAATCCCCGTAAGGCCCATGCTGGCCACCATCAGCACTAAGCCCGTAAAGACTGTAAGGAGCAGCAATGACAGCCACAAGCTATAGGCTGACAAGAGACGCTCAGAGTCTGTAAAGGCCCCCAACAGCTCAAAGAGCGCGGTGACGTTTGCGCTTTGCAGCAGGCCCCATAACGCCAGCAGGGAAAGGAAAAAACAGATAAAGGGCCAAACCATGGCAAGCAAGCGGTAGCGAATCTCCACCCGCCAGACCCCCACAAAGCCCAGTAAGGCGGTGCCAACCTCAAAATTCACAATGCGCTGTGCCGGAGCGGCAGCGGCGGTGCGCTGCACATTAGGGTTCTCCGCACTCATCATCCACAGCATGTGCAGCACCAGCTGCAGCATTTGCTCTTGCTCAGCGGTGAGCTGATAGTCGTTACTGGCAAGACGCTGCTCGAGCTTTTCGTCCCACTTGGCATTGTCCGGCACGGCGGCGCTGACGCCCTGTCTCTGTCCTGTAGGCACGCTCTGTCCTACAGCGACCGTGGCAGCTACTGTGGCACCAGCGGTAGCATTTGTGGCACCAGCGCTAACAGCTGTGGCAGCGACGCTGGCAGGCGCTGGTGTCGCGTCTACGGGAGCAACATCAGTGTCAGTGGAGGCAACAGACGAGTGAAAATAAACCTCGGCGCTTTGCGGTGCCAGAGCTGCTTCACGCAGCTTATGGCGCTCGTAGTTGAAGTACTTCAACGCGACCAGCATGTTATCGAGCACGTGCAAGAAATCATCTTGCAAATGGCTGTGTGCGCCAAAGGTGCGCTGCCACCAACGCTGCCGTGGCGATAGGGCTTCTTGCGCCTGCTTATAGGCCGCCTCACGGCCTTGCACGGCTTGCTGCAATTGCAAGATGGCAAAGAAATCCCCATCAAAGGCGCGCTTAAAGGGGATCACCACCGTCAAGAAGTCATGAAAGGTAATGAGGTAACCGCTAATATTCACCCAGAGAGAGGTGCTCACCCGCCGCCGCGCTAAGGCTGCTAAGTCATGCTCCAAAGAGTCGAGATCGGACATCTGCGCAAAGCGCTGCATGGCGCGCAAATAATAGTGAAAGAAGCACCACAGCGAAAACAGGCGCCACGCAATGACCGAGCACACCACCGCGCCTAAAGACAACTGCGTCGATACATGGGCAGACAGCGGCCCTATGATGATGGCAAAGGTCAATGCTAAGAGGTAAATGGCGGTAAGAAGACTCTTGAGGCGATAACTGCTGGTGAGTACGGTAATGAGAACAAAGGGCACTAAGCCCACAACGTAGGTGACAAGCACCAGCAGGCCGTATTGCTGCCACAGCTCGTACCACGCGCCGCTGCTGTACATACCCCACAACGGTAACGCTACCCCCATGAGGGCAAGCAGTGCTACAAGCACCAAAAAGCCACTGCGCATTGCTTCTCCTTTGAGTTAGCTGCGGTTATACCGCTGTTGGCGAAAATGGGGATGCTGGAAGCAGCTGACCACAGCGCAAGTGTATCTACTGCAGCCTACCTGACACACAGGCTTAGCTACCACCTATGGCACCACCTCTTTTGTTGTGCCCAGTAAGCTCGGCTCTAGAGATGCGCGATTAGTGCGGCCTAGCAGGCGGTTTGCGCACAAGCACAGGAGCCGTGATAGCTGCTGTGATGTGCATTGCAGTGCAGCGGTGTCAGCAGTGCTCGACAAAAGCTTGAGCTCAATACCCAAAAGCTGTGTCATCCTATTATGCCTCAATAGAGGCTAACAGCGCTGCAATCTGATAAAAATGGCCTTTTTCAGGGGATCCACACTGAGGCAGGCCTCACCACCAGACCCACTAAGAGCAATAACAGTGAGCATCAGAGTAAGTCTCATGCGGCATGGGGCATCTCACGGGGCAGCGCAGCCACGACGTCTCATGGTTCCATGGCAAGGCATGTCAGTCACGGCCCGTCACGTCACAGCACAGAACGACACTCCCTCCGTTGTTCTCGCTACGGAAGAAAAGACAAGAGCGCATCCCCAAAGGGGCACACTCCATATCACGAACAGCTGATTTATCAGGGAAATAACCGATCGTGAGGAGGTCTGGGATAATTTTGGTCAAGCTGATAAACCCATGGTTTATGTGCAGCCATCGGACTATCTCGAGGTAAAACTTGAGCGCAAAGTAAGGCGCTTTACCTCAGTTTTGTGGCAGAAGCTCCTTGCTTTGGCCCATATTACCTTTAAGTATGTGACCAAGAAACGCCTTGTTTATGCGCTTTATAACATTCTCATACTACTCTTAGGTGGCTAACCTTAAACGCCATAAACACGGCTCTGGTGCCTACCTAAGGTATGAGGATACGTTGAGCTATACACCAAACTCTGACAAACTCTAAGCAAAGCTCTTATCGTTGAGCATCATAATGTGGTAGTCAGCGCTGCACAGTAACGACTGCGAGAAAAAGGGAGAACGATCCCGTCACCGCTGCCACACCAAGCTCTATTGTTACGCCCGCCCCTATCACCGTCAACTTTAAGGTGACAACAATGAGAGCCACTGTTTTTGCCCTCATATGAGCATGAGTCGTGCGCAATAATAGAGCAAAGCTCTCTTTTTTGCGCTCTTATGAGGCAAAAGCGCCCTGTGTGCGCGCACTTTTCTCAACTACGTTTGACGTGCTGCCGTCTTTGGTTTTCAATGTGAGCAACTCCTCAAGTGCACGAGTGCACACTCGCTCGCACGCACTTAGCTCACAGTAGCTCCTGCTTGGCTGCCATTTTTCTCTGTTCTTTAGGCATCACTTTTTAGGCAGCAGCAAGCAACCTACAAGGAGACAAACAATGTCGCAGTCTACTTCTTCTTTCGCCGCCCCAAAAGCGGCTGCTTTGGCACCGCGTACTATTGCTCTCGCCTGCGCCAGCCTTGGCCGCAGCGCTGTCTTCATGTCTATGATGCCTACCTTCTTCATGTGCATGCCAGCAATGGCATAGCATCTTTCTTTTGAACACAGCTTAAGCTGTGCTTCCCTGCCCCAGCGCTCACTAAGCTCACCGTTAAACACTACTTGCAGCACACTCTTAGTGTCGCTCTAGCGTTTCGCTTTGAGCCCTGAGCACCATCTCCAGCATTATCCCTGTCATCCGGCGCTGCTTTTTAGCCGCAGAAGCCACCGCTCTTACTAAGCGCTGCAAGCGCTGAGCAAAGCCAGCAAAGCTGAGCTTTGCTTGGTAAAAGAGCAAGCTGCATTGCTGTCAGCTGTTTTAGGCGGCGACAGCAGCACTTAAAACTCCAGCTTGCCTTGCAGCAACTTTCTAGAGGTGCAGTGATTTTTGCTCGGAGACTCCAGCCCCAACCTGTTTCCACCTCTGCTCTGGTCTTACAACCTAAGATCAGCTCGCACCAGCCCTAAAAAGCAGCTTGCCAGCTGAGATCTTAGCCTCTCCAATAAGGCTAAAGCTAATGCAGTGGGCTCGGGATACTCTGTACTGCTAAGGAGCTTAACCGCTCAGTGCTGCGTGGATACAGGCAATGATTTTTCACACCAGCAACAGCCGCTAAGCTGCTGTTGCTACCAACGACCACGACCTCCGATCTTATGAAAAAGTTTTCTCTGACCACGACCTTATGTGCCGCCGCTGCCGCCCTCTTCTTAACCGCCTGCGGTGGTGAGGATACCTCTGCCTCTGCTACCACAGCCAGCGCCGATAGCGCCGCTACCGCGCCAAAGACCTTAAAAGTGGGTGTCTGCCCTGGCCCTTACGGCCCAATGCTGGAGCGCATCTTTAAGCCGCTCTTACAAGAGCAAGGCTACGAGCTGACCGTCATCGAGTTTACCGACTACGTGCAACCAAACTTAGCCTTAGATGGCGGTGACCTCGATGCCAACCTCATGCAGCACAAGGCCTACTTAGACACCTTTGTGCAAACCCAAGGTGTGAAGTTAGAGAGCGCCACCTCGGTGCCAACCTTAGGCATGGGTGTCTTTGCCCAAAAGGTCAAGTCCTTTACGGAAATCGACAAAGCCGCCGGTGGCACCGCTGCCATCCCTAATGATGCTGTGAACTTAGCGCGTGCTTTACGCTTAGCTCGCGACTTAGACTTAATCACCTTAAAGGCTGATCTCGACGAGAACAAGGCCAGCACTGCTGACATCGATCAAAACTTCTACAACCTCGAGTTTGTCCCAATGGAAGCGGCGCAAATCAGCCGTTCGCTCGATAGCGTCACCATTGGCTTTATCCCAGGCAACTACGCTTACGCTGCTCACTTAGACTACGGCACCGCCTTAGGTATCGAGCAAGTGGCTGAAGATATTAAGAACGTTGTGGCTGTGCGCCAAAACGATCCTGCTACCAAGGAGCTCTTATTTAAGGTGGTGCACTCCCCAGAGTTTAAGGAGCGCATCAACAACGACAATGAGTTCAAGCTCTTTACTAAGCCACAGTGGTGGGATGAGGTTGGTGCTGCAAGCGCTGACACTGCCGCTCCAGCCACTGATGCTGATGCTGCTGAGACTCCAGCGGCCTAAGAGCAGCTCTTAGTGTGCTCTACACCATGTGCATGGGCTCACTACCACAACCACCATCACTCCCAGAACCAACAAAACTAGCACTCCCAAACACCACTCCCCCAGAAACACCACTCCCCCAGCTTTACGTTTTTTCTCCCTGCGCTCTGCACTCACAGGGTGGCATGCCACAGCAGCGCTGTTGCAGCGCTTCTTACAGCGCTACAACAGCAGCAGCGCTCATATGGCAGGCTCTGACGCGGGGATCAATACTTTGACAAACGCAAATGATCGTCTTTGATCACGTCACTGTGCGCTTTGGCACCAAGGACAAAACTTTTACCGCTGTTGACGATGTCTCGCTTACTGTCAACAAGGGTGACTTCTTCGGTGTTTTAGGCCAATCTGGCGCCGGTAAGTCTACCTTAGTACGTACCGTCAACCTCCTGCAAAAACCAACCTCAGGCCAAGTCATCGTCGATGGCACCAGCGTCTCTCCTGCGATGAAAGAGAAGGAGCTGAGTGCCTTACGCCTGCGCATCGGCATGATCTTCCAGCACTTCAACCTCATCAAAAACGCCACTGTTTTTGACAACATCGCCTTTAACCTCAAAGCCAAAGGCGTGGATAAAGCCGTCATTGCGCAAAAAGTACCGCAGCTTTTAGAGAGCGTGGGCTTAAGTGGCAAAGAAAAGGTCTTTCCTCCATCTCTATCAGGTGGGCAAAAGCAGCGTGTGGCCATTGCCCGTGCCTTAGCTAACGATCCCGAGATTCTGCTGTGCGATGAGGCCACCTCCGCTTTAGACCCAGACACCACCTCGGAGATTGTGGCGCTGCTGAAACACTTAAAGGCCGAGCGCAACCTCACGGTGCTCTTTATCACCCACCAAATGGAAGTGGCAAAGAAACTCTTTAACAAAGTAGCGCTCATGTCCCAAGGCAAGGTGGTAGAAACCGGTAACACCTACGACATCTTTGCCCGCCCGCAGAGCGACTTTGGTAAGTCCCTGATGCGCCAGCATGATGCGGACTTACTGCCACCAGAGCTGCTTGAGTCCGAGGATAGCCTCTACGAGATCACCTACAAAGAGGAACACGCTTACGAGAGCGTGATTGCCGAGGCTATTAAGCGCTTTGATGCTGATATCAGCATCTTAGGCGGCCGTGTCGAGTACATCGGTAACCAGCCTTTAGGCTGCCTCATTATCGCCATCCGTAAGGCAGCACAGCCCAAGGAGGCGGTGCTGTCCTACCTGCAAAGCCGTACCTTGGTACGCGTGATCAAAGAAAACGGGACGCTGCTGCCACAAATGCGTCTGTGGCAAGAACCAGCACAAGCCTAAGCTCGCGCTGCTTAATGTAGTCCCTACTCCCCCTACTGTACCTGTGCAGCACTGCCCCTAGGTATTACTGCTCCAGTGTGACCGTAGTGCGCTTTTGTTCTGCTGATTTTGAGGATTGACCCATGTGGGCAAGTACTCTCACTATTCTTGAGCGTGAGTTTGGCAAAGCTTCTTACGAAACGGCCATTATGCTCGGCATCTCTTTGCTCTTAGGCCTGATCTTTGGCTTAATCTTTGGTCTTCTTTTGTACTTAAGCGCGCACGAGAGCTTTTTAAACTCGCGTAAGCTCAATGTAGTCTTAGGCTACATCGTCAACATCGTGCGCTCCATTCCTTTCATCATCTTGGTGGTCTTTACCCTGCCTCTGACCTTTGCCATTACGGGCACCAAAATCGGCCCTGTGGCAGCAGCGGTGCCACTGTCCATTTGCGCCATTGCCTTTTATGCGCGCTTAGTGGAGGGCTCCTTAAAAGAGGTGGATGCTGGTGTGATCGAGGCAGCGATTGCCTCGGGGGCTAGCAAGGGCCTCATCGTGCGCGAGGTCTTATTAAAAGAGGCGGCACCAGGCTTAATTCGTGGCTTTACGGTGACCTTTATTAGCCTCATTGGTTTCTCGGCCATGTCGGGCATGGTCGGTGGCGGCGGTATTGGCAATATCGCCATTCAGTATGGCTACTACCGCTACGAGACCGGCGTGATGCTCTTTACCATTGTGGTACTGGTGCTTTTTGTCCAGCTGGTGCAATGGTTAGGTGACCTCTGGGCTCACAGGCTGAGCCACTAAACACCGCGTTTTACGCTGAAACACCCCAAACACCGAGCTCAGCGCTCAGCGCTGTGGCTACGCGCCGCGCCTGCACTAAGCAAGGCTGCAGCACCAGCGCGGCCCCTGTCCTTACCACCGTTTTCTGCAACCGCCCATACCCCAAGCACAACGAGCACTATCAGCACCTGACGCTGCTTAACTGCAAAGCCAGCACTAAGCTCCCTCATCTCCGGTGCTTCCAAGTTAATTTATGGCGGCTCTGCTTTTGTGTGAGATTACAGCATGTCTCCTGTCAGCAACACCATTGAAGCGCAATTACGCACGCTTCTGCCTTCCGACCAAGTGCTCATAGGCAACGATATCCTCTCTGCCTACAAGAGCGACTTTATCGGCACCGATGTCGGCTTTGCCGAAGCCTACTTCAAAGTGTACAACACCGAGCAAGTGCAAAAGGTGGTGCGCTTTGCCTACGACCACGACCTGCCAATCACCATTCGCGCGGCGGGCACCAATCTGGTCGGTTCTACCATTCCGCATGGTGGCATCATTATCGACATGAGCGCCATGAATAAGATCCTCGAGCTCGATGAGGAGAACCATACTATTTTGGTAGAACCTGGCGTGCTGCTGTGTGACCTGCAACAATACGTCGAAGAGCGTGGCCTCTTCTACCCACCTGATCCTGCCGAGAAGCACGCAACTATTGGTGGCAACATCGCCACTAATGCCGGTGGCATGCGCGCCGTTAAATACGGCGTCACCCGTGACTTTGTCTTAGGCCTTGAGGTGGTCTCCGCTGAGGGTAAGGTCATAGACTTAGGCTCCAAGTGTCTCAAAGACGCCACGGGCTTAAACGTAAAGCAGCTCTTTATTGGCTCTGAGGGTACCTTAGGTGTGATCACTAAGTGTCTGCTGCGCCTGATCAATAAACCAGAGGCTACAGCCCATGCCTTAGTGGGCTTTAGCTCATTACGCGAGGCTATTACCGCCGTTAATGACCTGCATGCAGCGAACTTAGCCCCAACTGCCATTGAGTTTGTGGAGAAAAAGGTCATTGCCTTTGGTGAAGCCTTTTTACAGCAAGAGTTTCCTCTGCCACAGTGCGCGGCCTACCTCGTTATCACCTTTGATGGCACCACTGTGGAGATGCCAGAGAAGATCGCGCGCTGCCAGCAAGTGCTCTCAGCTAAGCATCAGATTGAGTTCTTAGACCTCAAAGACGAGACCGTAGCCCAGCGCGTGTGGACTGTACGTGCGGCCTTAGCTAAGGCGGTGCAAGCTTCCGGCATTTGGGAGCCAGTGGACACGGTGGTGCCATTAAGCGACATTGCAACCTTTGTCGACTACATCTCGGAGCTAAGTGAAGAGACTGGCATTAGAATTCTGGCCTTTGGCCATGCTGGTGATGGTAATGTGCACCTGTGCATCCTCAAAGATGCGCTGCCAGCGGAGCAGTGGCCAGCCAAGCTGGACGTGGTGCTGACCAAACTCTATCGCCGTGTCTATCAGCTGCATGGCAAGGTCGCAGCGGAGCATGGTATTGGTCGCCACAAGCGCAAGTACTTCATGCAAGAGGTAGGAGCTAATGAGCTGGACTTAATGCGCCGCATTAAGTACGCGCTCGACCACAAGGGCCTCTTTAACAGCCACAGCGGCTACACCGCTTAAGCACCGCTCAGATACGCTACGCAAAGCTAAGCTAAGGAACAACTGACCGAATAGATGACGGCATTGAAGGTAAGCAGGCGTGCCCAATCTTAAGATTGGCTAAGGCTCGCCTGCCCCTTTCATCTCGAGGTCAGGTCGTTACCACCACCACCACTTAACCTTGTCTTCGTCACTTATAAGATCACTCATTCCTCAGCATAGCTCCGTAGAGCGCAGCACGACGCGGTTACGGCTTAATACCAAAAGTACTACCTCTTGGAGTTCAGGTCGGCTCTGACATGCGCGCCTGAGATAAAAGCTGACAGAGCAGCGCGCTCGCGCTTTATCTTTAGGCAAGAATGTAAGCTCCCTTATGGGGGAATACTTTTGGTCGTGAGCACGTCTTGAGCAGAGCGCGCTTTAGACTGCATCACTGCGGTGCAATGGATAAGCGCGCCTGCTAATCGGCTATGATGCGCTCTACTCAGCTTCGGTGCTGTGTGCGCTGCCCTCTTTTTGTCTGTTTTTCCTCACGAGATCTTCTTCCCATGCACGCTGCATTACGCACGGCTACTTTCACCGACTCGGTTATCCGCCGTATGACTCGCGTGTGCTTACAGCACGACGCTATCAACCTCTCCCAAGGCTTTCCAGATTTTGACCCACCACAGGAGTTAACGGCGCGCTTAGCGCAAGTAGCCCTCACCGGACCACACCAGTACGCCATTACGTGGGGTGCCCAGAATCTGCGTGAGGCCATTGCCGCTAAGATCGAGCACTTCTCGGGTCAAGCTGTTGATCCTAACAGCGAATTAGTGGTGACCTGCGGTTCGACTGAAGCCATGATGGCATCGGTCTTAGCCACCGTCAATGCAGGGGAAAAGGTCGCAATTTTCTCGCCTTTCTACGAGAACTACGGTGCTGACACTATCTTATGTGATGCCCAGCCTATCTACGTGCCACTGCGTCCCCCTGCATTTGATTTTGACCCAGCAGCTTTAGAGCAGGCCTTTGCGCAAGGTGCTAAGGCCTTAATCCTGTGCAATCCATCCAATCCTTGCGGTAAAGTCTTTTCCCGTGAGGAGATGGAGACCATTGCCGCTATCGTGAAGAAGTATGACGCCTTTGTCATCACCGATGAGGTCTACGAGCACATCCTCTACAAGCCTCATGAGCACGTGTACATGGCAACGCTGCCAGGGATGAAGGAGCGCACCTTAGTGTGTAACTCTTTCTCTAAGACCTACTCGATTACAGGCTGGCGCTTAGGCTATGTGCAAGGCCCAGCTCACATCATCGATGCCGTGCGTAAGGTGCATGACTTCCTCACCGTGGGTGCTGCAGCCCCACTACAAGAGGCGCTGATTGCCGGTTTAAATCTTCCTGACAGCTATTATGAAGAGCTGCAAGAGACTTACACGCGCAAGCGTGAGCTCTTCTGCTCGGGCTTAGATAGCTTAGGCTTAAGCTACTACAAGCCACAGGGCGCTTACTACGTGCTGGTCGACATTGGCAAGTTTGGCTATGAGTCTGACCTCAAGTTCTGTGAGGACTTAGCCTCTAAGGTGGGTGTGGGTGCTGTGCCTGGCTCGAGCTTCTTCCGTGAGAATGTGCACAACTACATTCGCTTCCACTTTGCCAAAAAGGAAGATACGCTCAAGGCTGCCTTAGAGCGCTTAAAGAACATCAATTTACTGCAGAAGTAGCAGCGCAACCGGATACGACATTAATGTCGTTTTGTAAGCGCTGCAACAACGCAGCGCTATCGACGCTAAATGGCCAACCGCACGGCAAGGCAGTTGGCCATTTTTTGTTTCTGCCGCACTCCTCACAACTAGAGCCTTCCCCTAAAGCTTGAGCTGGGGGCACGCTCAGCTTTAGGCTATCGCCTAACCTTGAGTGGTAGTCGTAAGTAGAGCCCTTCTGAGGTAAAAGCCATATCTTAGCGTTTTGGGCAAAGCAGCCGCCACGCCTCGGCGTTAGGCCATATCTCATTTGTGCCACATTATCCCTGTAGGACCGCCACCCCATGCAGCAGGCGCTGGGCACCGCCATCTAATTCCGCGCACACTCGAGATAGCAGCGTCTATCTCTCACGTTCTGCCAAAGCAGCACTGATCTTACTGCATGCCTGTAGGCATTCTCAAAAGCGCCTAACGCCTCTTATCTCAAGGGTAGCGCCGCAGCCCCCCCTACTCTCAGGATAAAACAGCTTTGCAGGCCGCTACATCCTTTGGGATTTGCTTTGGGATACTCTACCTGCCAACCTATCTTCTCGCCTCAGCTCTTCTTTTCTTCTTTCTTCGTCGCCCGCACCTACAGACAGGCCCCTCTGCAAGTGCATCCAGCGCTTATATATCCCGCTGCCCACAGCTGCTCTACGTTACCCTACCAGCCTTTTACCCACTTTTTCTAACTTTTCATGCAGTAAGCATACCTTTGCTAATTTTCGCTATATTTGCTGCGATCATTATATACACCTCTTTTACCAGTAAAAGCTGATTCATATCATACTTTATCAGGAACACTAGTGCCAACTATCTCCAGCATACGTCTAAGATATTGTGGTAAAAAATCTAAAAACGAAATTCTTCCCCATTATCGCCAAGCTATTTCTCCCTTATGTACTCTGTTTCTCTCCTATAGATACGACAGAGATAGCTGCTTTTACCTCTAGAAACACAGGTTTTAGCAGCACATATGTATACTATGCTCCTGCGTTTTTTGGCACCTGTGGTTGTGGTCTAAGATGGCCTATTTATCAGCTTGATAAGGGTTTTTAGGGTTAGATACCACATATGACGTCACTTTTACGGGGGTTTTCGCGCTGGGGTGGGGGTTAATCTAGAGCTAACGACGCGCACGCAGGTCACCTCTGCCGTGTTGCGAGGTTTCTGGGCTTTGCCCTGTAGTTTGAAGCCTACGTACTAGCGCTTAAGACACAGGCAAATAGCACCACCACACAAAGGAGTCTTCTATGAACCCTGTAGATCACACCACCGCCTCTTCCAGTGTCACCACCACTACCCTTGGTAGCACCACCACTGTCGCAGCTAAGAGCGACTCGGTCTTAGCTAGCGCCACCACCACCAACAACACTGGCAGCAACGCCGCACCAGAGTCCCAGCGCAACGCCACCTTTGAACTCACCATTGGTTTTTTCCTCACCTGCACCCTGTTCCTCACCACCTATGCTAACCTCGGCAGCCGCAAGAATGAGGATCTCATCTTCAGAACCCTACTGCTGTGCAACGGCCTCAACAGCGAAGCCTTACGTCAGGCCCTGCACCTGAGCCCAAAGGCTTTCCACAAGCCCATCCAAGCGCTGAGCTTCTTAGGCTGCGTTTGCTCCTATGAGGATCACCTCTACCTCATCCCTGCTGACCCTAACTTTAACCCTGACGAGGTCACGCCTTTTGCTATGGAAGCCTTGCGCGCACAGCAGCGCCAAGGACAACCTCCAACGATCACCATCCAGCAGCTGATCGACGTGAATGGCGACAAGCCAATTAACCCATTACTCTCTCAGGTGTACGCCAGCTTACAGAGCGTTAAGTGCTGCAAGGTAGACGACCTCGTCAAGATCGTCGGCAACAAGGGCGCCCTGCGCCAGCTTAAGATCTTAGAGAGCTGGGGCTTAGTGCTGCTGCGTGACGACCTTGTGTACCTGATTCCACGTGATCCGCTCTTTTCGCCAGAACTGGAGTTTCGCCGTCAGTGCTTAAGCTACGATCCAAACTACGCAGCAGGCTTTGTCTGCACCCCATTTAATGGGACAGAGAGCTCCGCTTACTACCAAGAGGTGCACGCTGCCGAGGAGGCCAAGAAGGCCGCCCGCCGCGCCGCACGTGAGGCCAAGCGTGCTGCCGCCGCCTCTGCCGCAAACGCAACCGCTATCGACGCATGTAGTGCTGCAGCCAACAGTGGCAAAACTGCTGCCGCAACTGACAGCGCCCCTGAACAGGACGCAGAGCACATGCCGCTCTTTGCGGGCATGGCGCCTGAAGCCCCAAACGAGCCCGTCCCAGAGGCGGCGGTGCAGAGCGCTCCAGCAAGCGCTGCGGCGAGCACGGCCATCACCGCCAACCCGCCTGTCACCTCGGAGGTGGTGACTGCGTCAAGTGGCGCTGCTGACAAGCCAGCCGCCAACACTAACGCGGCGCTGGTCTCTCTGTTCTGCTTACTGGCGACTATCTACCCACCACTGGCTGCGCACCAAGAGCTCTTCTTTTCCAGCATCAATGGGCTCGGCCGTGATGCCCTGAAAGCACTGACTGAGCCTCAGGTGGTGGGCTCCTTACCGCTGAGCGCCTTACAAGGCGTGCTCACCTCTACAGGCGATCTGCCTCAGCCTTACTCCTTTAGCAAGTTGACGCCAGAGAACCTGCGCTTAGCTGAGGCCAATGGTCTGACCCCAACCAAGCTGCTGCCGCTTATTGCCTACCACAAGCAGTTCCAGCCAACCTACGAGCAGGTAGCTCTGTCTTTATGCGATCACTCGCCAAAGGAAGCCAAGCGTCTGGCTTGCTCCATGGTTAAGGCCAACATCTTCAAGGCCATTACTCAAAAGCCAGGTGGCAAAACCCTGCTGCATGACGTCTTAAGCCCAGATGAGTACGAGGCTTACTGCGAGGCGAGCGAGTAGCTAAGAGCTCTCACAGTGGCTCTACCCACACGCCATTGGCCACTGGCGCCAAAGACGCCACCGCAGTCACTCCCCTGCGCACCAGCTCTTCACAACGCGCCGCAACTGGTGGCAACACTCTTAGCACTGCCACTACATGATCATCAGCCCTGCAC
>JAHLFE010000175.1 GCA_018884035.1 Candidatus Anaerobiospirillum pullicola | reverse complement strand
CACAAAGCCCCCATCAAGTAGGGACGAAATATCCTTTCTTGAGTTCTTGGGAACATTATAACAGATGCTGATATTGGCCGCTTACATCCCTACGCTTACGCATAGGGAATTACGCGGCTTCGTTAAACCCAGCGCCAAGGCCGCTTTTTTAAGCCCAGAGCAGCGGGATAACACACTCTGAGGTCACCAAGGCAAACGCTCTCCTTGCCGGTAGCGACGCTGCTGCTACCTGCCCACAAAAACAAAAGGCGCCCCCGATAGCACTGTGCGTACTAACAGTGGCGCCTCTTGTCAGCCTCCCCCCCCTACTGCGCTTATCGCAGCAACAGCAGCGAAGGACGGCCCTCATTCTGGGTAAGACCGCATGCATTCTTGCATGTATGAATGCTTGCAAGCATGCTTGCTTGCGCAATATTACTTGTAGGCCTCAGCGGCAAACTTCTCTAAGTCAGCCTCGGTGGTGCCCTCACCAAAAGCCACAAACTCTAAGCCTAAGAGCTTAGCAAACATGGCAATGTCCTTACGGGTTAAAGCCGTGGACACCACGCTGTGGTGAGCGCCACCGGCGTAGCACCAGAAGGCCGTGCCAATGTTGAAGTTTGGTTTATGACGGTACATGATACGCGCCACTGGCAGCTTTGGCATTGGCTGTGGCTGCTTGACGAGCTCAATGTCAGCGCAGATCACACGGAAGTGGGTGCCCATATCAACTAAGGTCACCTGAATACCATCACCCTGCACGCCGTCGAAGATTAAACGTGCTGGATCGGCCTTGCCACCAATACCTAATGGCAGCACATCGATCTCTGGCTTGGTAGCAGCAAAGGTCACTGGCACCTCTAACATGTGCGAAGCCAGCTCTAACTCTTGGCCCTCGGTTAAATCGTAGGTGTAGTCCTCGATAAAGCCGGTAGCACCCTCACGGCCCTCAGCCATCTTCATTAACACGGCTGATAAAGCGGAGATCTTGTAGTCACCCTCAGGGCCAAAGCCAATGCCCTTGCCCATTAAGTTCTGGCAAGCGATACCAGGCAGCTGGTTTAAGCCATAGAGGTCTTGGAAGGTATCAGCAAAAGCACCTAAGCCACGCTGGCCTAAGAACTTCTCTAAGCCCACTTCGTACTTAGCCTGCTCGCGCACCACGTCCACACGATCGGTCTTCATGGTGTACTTGGAGGTGTACTCCGCCATCTTGGCATCAACTTCAGCGTCGGTTACGGCGTTAATGGTACGCACGAGGTCACCAACTGCAAAGTAGTTGCACTCCCAGCCTAAGCGAATTTGGGACTCTACGCGATCGCCATCGGTCACCGCCACTTCACGCATGTTGTTACCAAAAGAGGCAACCTTGAGGTGACGCGAGAAGTTGATAGCACGAGCCACGTCGATGAAACGCGAAATCTCCGAGAGCACCTTCTCATGACGATAGAAGCCAGCCACGACTTGGTGGGCAATCTTCATACGAGCCAGAATAAAGCCATACTCACGGTCACCGTGGGCAGCCTGATTGAGGTTCATGAAGTCCATGTCGATGCTGTCATATGGCAGCTTCTCGTTGGCTTGAGTGTGCAGGTGCAGGAGTGGCTTTCTTAACTCTTGCAGGCCCTTGATCCACATCTTCGCAGGCGAGAAGGTGTGCATCCAAGTCATGACCGCGATGCAGTCATCATCGCAGCTGACCTTACGCATGTCAGCGATGCAGGCCTCGGAGTTAACGACGGTAGGTAAGAGCTCGAACTTAACCTTGGAGCCAAACTTCTCGTTAAAGAAGTCGGTCATCACCTTAGCGTCAGCAGCGACTTGCTTTAAGCACTCGTCACCGTAGAGATCCTGCGAGCCGACAACAAAGTAAATTTTGTCCATAAAAACAACCCAGAGTGCTCTGCTTGTGCAGCACAAGCAAAGCACATCCTCCCTATAATCACCAAAACAAGAAAACTGTAGTGTAACAAGAGCAGAGCACGGCATAAGCTTATTGAGACTAAAACTCAATAAGAGTGCAAAGCTGCATTCCTATGGTGTTTTAGCTTCACACAGCCCGATTGCAGCGCGGGCTAAAGCAAGCTTTACTCGCGCGCAAAACTGTCTGAGAAGCAGCAGTGCTTCTGCGGCCACAGCAGCGCTTTTGAGGAACGACTGACTGCAGCGCTGCTGGCATTTAAGGCAAACAGAAAAACATGCGCACCCTGCCTGCAGAGGGCTCAGGCTCGCCTACCTACCTACCTGCACCATGCAGCTTACGGAGTGGGGCATTACCCTTACTCCACCTTGCAGCAGTCACTGATGAGCTCTGCTCAGAGTTTGCTGAATACCACAACGTAGCCTCATACCTGTAGGTAAGCACCTGAGTCGTGGTTATGGCGCTTACTGTTAGCCACCTAAGAGCAGTATGGAGGCTCTATCCATCAAACTCCGAGGAGAACCCACTGATGAGATCACTCCTGCCTTTAGGGCAGCGTTGGGATAATCCTCAGTACCACTAACGCCACCTTAAAGTGCTCTTGCTTGCGTCAGAGCAGCGGCTGCAGCCTCAACGCTGCGCTTAGAGCGCAGGCGTTTAAGCTGAACCCCCTACTCTACTTGTGTTGAAACTTACTTAATCACCGTCAGCGACTGGCGATCGGCGAAGATAGCCACGAAGGCTAAGAAGACCACACCTTGAATGAGCTGCATCATCTGCGTGCTAAAGCCCATCATGGTTAAGCCCGAGGTCAGCACCACGTATAAGAGCGAACCCACGATCACGTTATAGAAACGGGCCATGGCGCCGCCAGAGATTGGCATACCGCCTAACACGAGGGCAATTAAGATTTGCGTCTCCAGCTGGTTACCACCATTGGAGGTCACTGAGCCGATCTTGATGGCCGAGATAAAGGCGGCAAAACCAGTGATCGCACCAGAGAGCACATACACTAAGAACTTAATGCGGTCGGTACGAATACCAGCGAACATAGCCGCTCTTTCACCTGCACCAATGGCACGCAGGTAGATACCAAACTTCGTGAAGTTAAAGCAGATAAAGCCAATCAGCACCACGATCACGGTAGCCGAGACCTTAAAAGCGGTGGTATCCCACATCACCAGCATTGGCGAACCAGCCACTGGCGCCTCCGTGGTGAGGAACTTAATGAGGCCACGGAAGAGGAACATGGTGCAGATCGTCACAATGAATGATTTGATCTTCCTGTTCACATAGAAGTAGCCATTTACCGCGCCTATAGCCGCACCGGTCACGATACCCGCAAGGATCGACAGCTCGATGCTATAGCGGGAGACGTAACACACCACGATGGCTGACAGGCCCAAGATCGAGCCTTGGGAGAAATCAAGGCCACCTACGGTCATGATAAAGAACACGCCCATAGCCGAGATCATGATGACGTAAACCGTACTCATGGCCAGCGGCAGACGGGTGATTAAGCGACCGTTAGTGAGGAAGCTAAAGAGGGCAAAGATCGCAATTAAGCCCACGATTGGCAGCAGTGCGCGCACCAGACGCATGGTGTTCTGCTTTTTTAAGGCGACTTCCTTGGCGCTAAGATTTGTCTCTGACATTTCGGCCTCCTTACACCATCATCGCAATGAGTTTCTGCTCATCAAGGTCAGGGCTACGCAGCACTTCGCCGCTGATAGCACCGTCCTTCATGATAATGATGCGATCGCACATACCAATAAGTTCCATCAGCTCTTCGGAGATCATGATGATCGACTTGCCGTTCTTTCTCATCTTGTTCATGAGCTGATAGATGTCTTGCTTAACGCCGATGTCGATACCACGGGTTGGCGAGTCGAGCACCACGATATTGGAGCCCTTACCAATCCAGCGGGCTAACACCACTTTCTGCTTGTTACCACCGGAGAGTTCCGAGACGAACTGATCGGTGCTTTGCATCTTCACCGACATCTCTTTGGCGTACTCGTTAGCAAACTCGCGCGCCTTCTTCCAGTTGATAAATGGCGAGTGACCATAATCAAGGTAACTGAGCGATGGCATGATGATGTTCTCGCCAATTGACTGATTGATCACCACGGACTCGTTGTCACGATCCTTAGAGGTGTAGGCAATGGAGTTCTGAATCGCCGTTGGGATGTCGTTAATCTGCGTGCCGTCTTTTAAGGTCACGGTACCTTCACGATCGTAGCTGGCGCCGAACACCGCCTTGCCAATCTCATGCATACCAGACTCAGACAGACCACCGAAGCCTAAGATCTCACCTTGGTGCAGATCAAAGTTCACGTCGTGGATAATGCCAGGGACGTTGACATTGCGCACGGAGAGCACCACATCATCGGAGATAGGCTCACCGTAGTCCGAGCGGTAGTAATCACCAGTGACCTCACGGCCCACCATGAGGCGCTTTAACTTATCCTGATCTAAGTCCTTAGCCTTTAAGGTGTCGATGTAGACACCATCACGTAAGATGGTAACGGTATCGGACTTGGAAAGGATCTCAGACAAGTCGTGCGAAATGAAGATAACGGTGTTGCCTTCATTGCGGATCCGCTCCATCTGCTTGTAGAGCTCTTCACGGCCCTCTTGCGACAGAGCTGTAGTGGTCTCATCGATGACTACGATCTTTGGGTGGAAGTAAGTGGCCTTGACAATCTCGATGAGCTTGCGATCCTCGAAATTGTAGTCATCGACCATGCTCGCGGCTTTAATGTGGGTAAAGCCGTACTCCTCTAAGAGCTTGTTGGCCGCTGCATTCATGGCGATGGTGTTACGGAAGCCATGCTTAATGAAGCGCTCCTCATGGCCTAAGAAGATGTTCTCCGCTACGGTTAAGCCCGAGAGGGTGCCCAGCTCCTGCACAATGATGGAGATACCGTGATTATTGGCGTCCACCTGATTTACAGGGTGGATCTCCTCACCATCTAAGATGAACTTACCCGTTTCCATCGAGTAAATGCCGGTGAGCATATTGGTCAGGGTGGACTTACCTGAGCCATTTTCACCGATGAGCGCGTGTACCTCACCCTTATTTACATCAAAGGAGACATCCTTCAGCGCCTTGGTGATGCCGAAGTTTTTGCTGATGTTCCTGACCTGTAATCTAACTTCGCTGCTCATACCAACCTCCGCGACTACTTAACGATTTCGCCCTTGTTCACCTTGGTGGTGAGGGTGATGATGATCAGCAGCGCCAGACCGGAAATCATGTCTTGAATGGCGGTTGGTGCACCTAAGGAGATAAAGCCGAAGAAGATGATGTTCACAATGAACTCACCTAAGATGATGGCTTGCAGCGGGATGCCGTAGCGCATGAAGGCAAGGCCGAAGAAGCAACCCATAGTTGGGATGAAGTTACGGCTCATGGACTGCATGCCGGTCACTGCCACGATGGAAGAGCCATAGCTAATGGTTAAGATGGCCATCGCGCCGAAGAAGGCACCGCTTAAGATAAAGGCGTAGACCTTGTAGCGATCGACATTGATACCCATGTTCTTGGCTACAAACTCATTAGAGCCGATAGCGTAGGTGTAGGTACCAAACTTAGTGTAGTTGAGCATGAGGTACGCGATCACGAAGCAGAGCACTGCTAAGATGATGTTACCTGGCATCTGACCTAAGCCGCGCATATCAGATGGTAAGGTTTGACCGACACCACCTGCCATGTAGTTGGCGATAGACTCGTAAATTAAGGCCAAACCTGCGGTCACGATCATGGATGGGATACGCAGTCTGACGTAGAAAAAGCCATTGCACAGTCCCACCAGCGCACCGGTGATGATGCAGCCAATGACGAGACCAAAATAGCCCAGCTCAAAAGACGTCGCCAGCTGGCAGCCCACCACGGCTGAAAGGATGATGTTGGCACCGATCGAGAAATCGAACAGGCCCATATCCATCACGAAGTAGAAGCCGATTGCACCGACGGTAGCAATCAAGCTTGCCTGAAAGTAGGCTAACAGGTTTTCAGGGGAACCAAAGTTATCTGGCGTCAGGATCTTGAAGATCAGCCACGACAGCACTACCAGTGAAATCAAAACTATGTAGCCTTTAGTCGCGCCTGATAGACTCTTAAATCCACTCATCGCTTACTCCTGCCTGACAAGAAAGTCGCAACTGAGCACGTTGCGATGTAAATCAGGGCAACGCACCTCCTCAAGACATACCAGCAGTAAACCTTCTCACAGCAAGCTACTGTTCCTCAATACAGTAGAGTGGTCACTCTTAGGAAGCTAAAACTTAAGCTAAAAGCTATTGCTGTCAGGGTAAGCGCGCTTGACGCATGCAGGTGGCCTTCAGGACAAGACGTCATTGCATGAAGCGATGTCAGCGGCGCTTGGGGCATACAGAGCAAACCTGATATGTCTTCTATCTTTTTTAGGATAGGAAGAGCGGGCTGCAAAGTCACGTAAACGTTTACGATAATTGAATCTCTTGCACGTTTTTGAGCTTTTTTCTGACAAAAGTTTGAGGCGTATCACAAATCAGCAAAAAGTCATCTTGTGCGCTGTGCGCATTTTATCCAAGCGTTTACAGAAGTAAAGCAGGGCACTGTTTTAGGGAGAGGCGCAACAGTGCAAACGTTTACATTAGAGGCACGGTGATGGGGTAGTACTGATGGTGGTGGTAGTGGTGCGCTGCTGCTGATGATGATGATGCGATGGTGGTGGTAGTGCGGTGTTAGTGGTGATGGTAATGGAGATGGTGCGGGAGGGTTTACCTTGATGCGGGGCGAGTCTAGAGCCACTGCGAGACACAGCAAGGGGCACAGCAAGGTAAAGCAAGGTATGCGGGAACGGCGGCAACGACGGCGGGCAAAGATCAGGAAGAAGTAGGAAAGCAGGCTCTACTCAAAGTTTGATGGATAGCAAAAAGCAGCAGCGCCCTGCGACAAGCATGGAAACCCATGTGATGGTGTTTGGCGTGACCAACCTTGGAGTAGTGTTGGTGCCATATTCACCAAACTCTGAGGAGAGCCCAAAATCAGAGGGTAGCAGCCGTGGTAGGAGCAACAGCGAAGAAGAAGAAGAAGAAGAAGAAGAAGAGGGAGACGCATAGCTCCGACGCCACGCACTAAGGTTGTTCCCCTCTTTGCGCTAACGGCTATTACCCTGTGCCCTTGTGAGGTAATCGCAGAAGCTGCACTTCCTAGCACAGCGGTGCCAGCTCTAAGGTAAACCAGTGTCACCTACTTCTGCCTATCTACACGTGGTGCACACCAGCGTTTTCGGCTCTTTCTCAGGTCGCTCATGATTTTTTCACAGCATCAGCTCATAACAATAGATACTGAAAACTAAGTTAAATCAGACACTGGCATGTTGACTAATGCGATAGATAAGGTGTTTACAACAAAGTATGCCTATTATCTTAAGTGGGTTGGCATAGTG
>JAHLFE010000004.1 GCA_018884035.1 Candidatus Anaerobiospirillum pullicola | reverse complement strand
GCGCTCATGTCTGCGCTCTTTTGACATCCTCCCCGCTCTTACGAGCGGGGATTCCTTCTGCATCAGAGTCCTTAACCGCACAAGCTCGCCTGCTTAGTTAAGGTGAGATTGCTCTCCTCTGATGTTCCGGCTGGTTCCTGTTATCGACTGAGCTTAAGCTTTATCAGACGAGTCCTTAGAGCTTAAGCTTTAATCAGTTAGCTTTGGCAGCTCAACTACTTAGACTTTTTGGTCTGAGTTGAGTTGCCTCCAGGCCATCTGGGCATGCCCTGCCCTTCATCACTTCCTGCCTCGAGTGAGTCAAGGAAACGATTCTTGATGTTGATTGCGGCATTAATGTCAGCATTATTGCTGTAACCGCAGCGCGCGCAAACAAATACAGCTTGCGATCTACGGTTCTTCTTGCTTACATAGCCGCAGTGCGAGCAAGTCCTACTTGTGTTGCGAGGATCAACCTTGACAAGGAGACGCCCATCCGCTGCGAGTTTGTAGGCGAGTTTCTGTAGAAAACCACCAAAAGCCATATCCAGCAAGGCGCGCTTTAGCCAGCCTGTTTTAAAGCACATGAAGGCGTACCGTCAAAACAACCCTAAGGGACTGCCTGTAGCCTTACAAGTCGGTAAGGGCAAGGCTTCGCTGCCTTAGCCTTAAGAAACTGGCCTCTCTTACAAGCCATTAGCCCGTTCTAATCACAATTATCCTTACAGGGCTATTAACGCGGCCGTATCCCCTCCCTCATGGACGGGGTATTGGCCGCTAGGTTCAGATCAAAGACTGCCGCACATGAAACGCTGCGACAGTTGTAACCACTTCTTAGCGAGCGCGGAAGGTGATGCGACCCTTAGTCAGGTCGTATGGGGTGATCTGCACCGTGACCTTATCACCCGTTAAAATACGGATGTAGTTCTTGCGCATCTTGCCAGAGATGTGAGCCATGACAATGTGGCCATTGTCCAGCTGTACTCTAAAAGTGGTGTTTGGCAGGGTCTCTAAGACCACACCCTGCATCTCGATACTTTCTTCTTTAGCCATAAACTCAAAATATAGTTGAAAGCGCCAGCACAAGCACTGCTTGTAGGGGCGGCAACCGAGCTTTGTTTTTCGTGTTCTGGGAAAAGCAGCTCGTGTTAACCACCGGAGAAAACGGTGCGCGGGCGCTCGTCTTCTCACACCACCAAACGCAGGGTGTGAGTCACCGCTGAGCGGAAAAACCGTTGTTGGCGTTGCTGCTAAAAGGTAGCTGCAGCTGAAGTAGAGTGGCCTACCGACGCCAAGCCGCGCCTATTATACAGCAAAAGTTTGCGGAAATTTGGCAGCCATATCCTTGTGTTCATGGCGCTTGAGCCCAGAGCTGTAGTCAGCATGAAGAGTGTCTGCCAAGGCGCAGAGAGCGGCTTTTAGGCTTATCTTAGCGCTTAGATACGGGTGTTGCCTTGAGCGTCTTTATCTGGGCTCTTTTTTACGACCACCGGAGCAGTAGTTGCCTCGCGCTCAAAGAGCGGTGGCACGCCGTGCACATCGTGTAGATCGGCAGGTGGCAGCAGTTTAGTAAAGATGAGCGAGCCCACACCATTACCCACGACAATTAAAGCTAAGCGTAGCCAGTGCTCTGGGGTCATGTGCACTTGAGCCATGGCAAAGAAGCCACAGTTGGCCACACAGTGCTCAAAGCCAGCGAGCATAAAGAACATGATGGGCATGATCACGTAGAGAGGGTTTTTGCCCTTATTAAAGCAGTAGTAGGCAATGTGCATCATGGCACCACAACCCATGGCTAGAATAAAGGAGGAGTACATGGTGTCATTGAGCTTAACGTTAACCACATCGTGGATGTGACTTAAGTCGATGCGGGTTAAGCTAAAGAGGTAGGTTGTAGCACCACAGGCGATACCGTTAAGTACAAACATGTAGATGAGACGGAAGGTAGCGCTCGGGGTGAAGTCACCGACTTTGCCCGTGTAGAGGTAGTAGCCCTTAATGAGGATGGTCATCAGACCCAGAGAGAAGAGGAAGGTACCGACATAGACGATAGGGCTGGCGATGTAGATTACACAGCCTAAGCCGATGCAAATACCGGCCAAAAGGGACTTAAGGGTGAATTGGTAGAAAGTTGACTGCATCATGTGATCATCCTCGCCGGAGGCGGCGCGGTGAGGTAAGGCATGAGGAAGAGCGCACATAAAGCGCTGCTGATACTGCAAGTCATGCTGACACAGCAGGGCATGCTGATACAGCAGGGCTTTGTAAGCACAGTAATGGCGGCTTTTCCTCTTGTCGCGGCCAAAGTAAGCGCTCTTACAGAATAGAGCCTTGGCATCAGTTTGTGGCTAGGAATACGATAGAGCCGTATTGGCGCTTGTTGCGAATTCTTATCACAAACAAAGGGCGCATTTTACCGAAAAAAGAACGCTAAGGCGCATTCATGCGTAGATTTTTCGGCGCAGAAAGGCTGTTTTTGCGCTCGTATTTACGTAAGGCCCTGAAGGATGTGTGCAGGGAAAGTTGGGGGCGGTGGGTAGGCACTCCCACGAACTTAAGCTCACCATGGCTTTATGGTGTTATTGGTGTGAGTCCATGCACCGTGAAGATTAGTGCTGCAAATGGCAGCTATAGCGCTTACAGGCTGATTGGGCGCATCTTAATCACCCTCTGAGGTATGAGTTGCTGACGCTGAGTTGAGCTGTCAACTCTTAGATTCGCAGGTATGGTAGGTAGGGAGAGGGGTAAAGTGCTTAACCCTTGTCGTAGGGGCGGGCGTTGTCATACGCTGTCATAAACGCAGCCTAACTTCACCATAGTTGAGAGCGGAGTTACAGGCCAAGAGTTTTACGCCATAGTCGCAGCAGCGGTTTTATGCTCACAAGTGGTAGCAGCTCACAAATCTGCCACAGCGCCCACTTTTCCATACCTCTTGTCGTGTTTTTCTGAGGCTCTAGTGATCCCCTGTGCTATTATGTGAATTCAGACCAGATACGGCTGTCAGCTAGGGCTGACGCTGTGTGAATAACAGATTTTGTTTGGTTGAGCCTGTCGTCTGTAACTTTATGGGATTGTCAGCGCGGAGAAAACTTGATGGCATTACGTAAGGCAGTTATTACCGGCTTAGGAATAGTTGCTAGTATCGGCGTAGGAAAGGAGGCAGTACTTCAATCCTTACAACAAGGCCGCTCAGGCATTGTTAGGGAAGAAGAATTCGCCGCCATGGGCATGCGCTCTCAAGTGGCGGGTATGGTCAAGATCGACTTTAAAGATTACATTGACCGCCGTGATCTGCGCTTTATGGGCGATGCTGCTGCCTACTCTTACATTGCCATGAAAGAGGCCATCGCTGATGCGGGCTTAAGCGATAGCGAGGTCTCCAATGAGCGTACCGGCTTAATTGTCGGTTCTGGTGGTGGTTCTACCAAGACAGCAGTAGAGGCTGCTGATACCCTGCGTTCTAAGGGCGTGAAGCGCATTGGCCCTTATGCTGTGACTAAGACCATGAGCTCGACTGCTTCGGCCTGCTTAGCCACTCCTTTTAAGATTAAGGGTGTCTCCTACTCTATTAGCAGTGCTTGCTCTACCTCGGCACATTGCATTCAGGCTGCTTGTGACGAAATTGCCTTGGGCCGTCATGACATCATCTTTGCCGGTGGTGGTGAGGCTGCTGATTGGACTATCGCCTCGCTCTTTGATGGCATGGGGGCGCTGTCTACTGCCTACAACGACACGCCAGAAAAGGCTTCGCGTCCTTACGATGCCCACCGTGATGGCTTTGTCATCGGTGCCGGTGGTGGTATCGTTGTTGTCGAGTCTGAGGAGCACGCCTTAGCCCGTGGTGCCAAGATCTACGCTGAGATTGTGGGCTGTGGTGCGACCTCTGATGGTTATGACATGGTAGCCCCATCAGGTGAGGGCGCGGTGCGCTGCATGCGTAAAGCCTTAGCCACCTGCGATACCCCAATTGATTACATCAACACTCACGGAACCTCGACGGTGTTGGGTGATGTGCGTGAGTTAGGGGCAATCAAAGAGGTCTTTGGTGACAAGTGCCCACCTCTGTCCTCTACGAAGTCGATGACTGGCCACGCCTTAGGCGCCGCTGGTGTCAATGAGGCGGTGTTCTGCTTACTGATGTTAGAGCACGGCTTTATAGCGCCATCGATTAATGTTGAGGAGCTAGACGAGCAAGCTCAGGGCTTTGATGTGGTGACGAGCGCGCGTAAGGTGGAGCTAAAGACGGTGATGTCCAACAGCTTTGGCTTTGGTGGCACCAACGCTACTCTCATTATGCGCAAATACCAAGCTTAAGCTCGGGCTTAACTTGAGGCAACGACAAGAGGCAAGGCCTTGCGCAGCCAGTGGCTGTGTGGGGTTGTTGCCTTTTGTTGTTTTAGGGCATGGGGATTATGTGCGGTGCGGTGCACTGCGGCGCACTGTTGCGCCGCAGTAGTGTCGCGGCGCCGCGCCAGCACCATGCTCGGTTTTTTTGGGGCTCCTCAGATGTTGGTGGCTACCTCAACGAAGCCTCACACCTTGAGGCAGGCACATGAGCTCTGGTTGTGGCGGTTCCTGCTAGCCTCCTAAAAGTAATGTGAGGGCTCTATACACCACACGCAGAGGTGAGCCCGCTTTCTCCTTTCCTTTTTCTTTTCCTTTTCTTCTTCTTCTTCTTTTGCTTTGCGAGACCTCATTCGTGGCCAAGTCTGATACCAAAGAAATGCAACGCCTCGACAAGTGCGTGGCCCACCTTACCGGCCTCTCCCGCCAAGGTGCTACCAAACTCATTAAAGAGGGCGCTGTCACTGTGGCAGGCGTTGTCATTACCGATGCCAAAACCAAGGTCTCTTTAAGCATGCCCTTGGTCATTGCAGGCTTTTCCTCTGACTCTGAAGATACGAAAGAAGCGCAAGGCGAGCGCATAGTCACGGCCGCTGATGCCTTTAAAAAGCGCGTCTATATCCTCAATAAGCCCTATGGCTATGTGTGTTCCTCCCGTGATAAGAACCACTCTGTAGTCTCGTCGCTGTGGCGCGGTGAGCTGCATCCTGAGCGCTTACAGGCAGTAGGACGCCTCGATGTGGATACCACGGGCTTACTCTTAGTCACCGATGATGGTGCCTTAAACCATGAGCTGACCTCTCCGAAAAAGAACGTGGCTAAGCTCTATGTGGCCCGCTTAGATCGGCCGGTGCCAGAGTCAGCTGTGGCTGCTTTTGTCGCTGGTATTAAGCACCCTGAGGAGAGCCAGCGCTACCAGAGCGCCAAGCTTTTAATCCTGCCAGAAAACGCCGCGCCTGCTACGGAGCAGGTGTTAGCGCCAGCGTCATCTGCAGCATCTGCAGCATCTGCAGCATTTGCAGCTGTTGCAAGCTCTGCCGAGATTGCCTCTACAGAGAGCAGCCCAACCTATTGGGCGGCCGTGACGGTGCACGAGGGGCGCTTCCATGAGGTGAAGCGCTTGTTTGAGGTCGTGGGCTGTGAGGTGCTGGAGCTGGTACGTGTAGCGCTAGGCGCTCTAACCTTGCCTAGCACGCTGTCCTTAGGACAGATGCAGCTCTTAAGTAAGGAGCAGTGGCGTCAAGCTTTAGAGAGCCATGACTTTACGGCGGACGAGGTCGTAGCTCTGATTACAGCCTATCAGTACAGCCTGCAGAGCTCGGCACCAATGTACTTGCCGCCAGCATGGATGCAGTTGGTGCTGGGTGTGGGCTCTACCGCTGCTGCCGCTGCGAGTGCTGATGCGGCCGCTGCGTCCGAGGCTGATGCAGAGGCAGAGGCTGCTGCTGACAGCACCGAGGACAGCGCGCTACAGGACTCCGCCTTAACTGACATCGATGAGCAAGATGACTTAGTCGATGATGATGATGATGATGATGATGCAGCTGATGCAGCTGATACTGAAGTTGATTTTGACGAGTTAGATGAGGACGGCGAGCTGCGCATTTACTAAGCGGCGCCCACAACGCTTGTCCTCAGGAGTTAGGTTTTTTTCATGGAACGCATTGTCCATCTGGATGCTATTGCCATCCCTGCTAAGTTTCCCTTACCACGTCCGAGCTTTGCGCATGAGTGGGTCTCGTATGAGAACACCCCTTATGAGCTGATTGCTGAGCGCTGCCAAGATGCCACGATTGTGGTCACCAACAAGTGCCGTCTGACTGCGGAGAATATGGCTAAGATGCCACAGCTCAAGCTGATCGCGGAGCTGGCCACGGGCTATAACAACATTGATATCGACTATTGCCGCAGCCATAACATTGCGGTGACGACTATTCAGGGTTATAGCACCGAGTCGGTGGCGGAGCATACTCTATCAATGATGCTGGCTCTGTCGCGCTCTTTAGTGAAGACGCATAAGAAGATGCAAGACGGCCTGTGGATTAACGCCAATTGCTTCTGCCAGCTGCCTTACCCTATTGTCGATCTGCACGGTCGTACCTTAACAGTAGTGGGCTCAGGTGCCATTGGTAGCCGTATTGGCGCACTGGCATCTGCTTTTGGCATGCAGGTGCTCAAGGCCGAGCACAAAAAGGCGCTGTCGGTGCGTACTGGTTATACCGCCTTTGCTGAGGCTTTAGCGCAGGCTGACTTTGTCTCGGTTAATTGCCCGCTTACTGCTGACACGCTCAACCTCATCTCCTTAGAGGATATGAAGGTCATGAAAAAGAGCGCCTTTATCATCAATAACGCTCGTGGTGGTGTGGTCAACGAGGCGGACTTTGTGCAGGCGGTAACTGAGGGCATCATTGCCGGTGGCGCTGCTGATGTGGCCTCGACGGAGCCATTACCGGCTGACCATCCTTTAGTTAAGCTGCAGCACAACGACAACTTTATCCTGACGCCTCATCAGGCATGGATGTCTGATGACTGCTTAGTGGAGCTGTGCCGTCAGTTTGGTGAGAACTTAGAGGCCTTCCACGAGGGCCGAGCGGTACGTCGTATCGTCTAAGCAGCCAGTAGCTCAAGTAGCAGCTGCAGGAAGATGAAGTCATTTATGGCAGAGCAAC
Organism: Candidatus Anaerobiospirillum pullicola; assembly: GCA_018884035.1. Taxonomy (GTDB): domain Bacteria; phylum Pseudomonadota; class Gammaproteobacteria; order Enterobacterales; family Succinivibrionaceae; genus Anaerobiospirillum; species Anaerobiospirillum pullicola. The sequence continues at coordinate 1,061 of JAHLFE010000004.1, read as the reverse complement.
AACAGCAACAACTCTATCAATGTGAGGTCTGTGTGACCTCGGTCTATGGCTGCGCTGTAGCTGAGCGCAGCGGTGCGGATCGTGTGGAGTTATGTTCAGCTCTCAGCGAGGGTGGCCTCACGCCTTCGGCTGGCTTAATAGCTCTTTGTCGTCAGACGTTAGCTGTGACAAAATTACATGTGCTGCTTCGTCCGCGCGCGGGTGATTTCTTGTACGATGGGGATGAGCTGCGCGTGATGGGAGCAGATCTCGTGCAAGCCCAAAACTTAGGCGCTGATGGGGTAGTACTGGGATGTTTGCGCGCTGACGGTACGTTAGATCTGGCGCAAATTGCCGCGTTGCTGTCTGACGTTGAGCCTCACACCGCTGTGACCTAACACCGTGCGTTTGACATGGTTAAAGACCAAGAGCAAGCGTTGTTGCAGGTGTTGGAGTTTAATGCCCGGCGGCGCAGTGATCAGGCCAAAATCTCCCGCATTTTAACCTCAGGTGGTGAGGCCAGTGCGTGGGCAGGCAAGGAGCAACTCAAGTACTTGCAAGATTGTCTCAACCACCACGCATCCTCGCAGCTTACTTTGCTGGCGGGTGCTGGCATCAATGCCCAGAACATCGTTGGTTTAGTGCAGCATACAGGGGTGCGTGAGTTTCACTTTTCAGGAAGTGGCGTGGTGCCATCCCGTATGTTGTACCGTCATCCACGGGTGCACATGGGGATTGCTGGTGCTGATGAGTACAGTGTAGGGATTACTGATCCGGAAAAAGTGCAGGACACAATTGCGGCTTTGCGCTCGCTGGAAACGGGTAAGGGTCAAGGGCGCTCATAAGTGCGTCTGCAATGCTAAATGCGTGTACGCTCTACACCATAAGATGACTGGTGCCGGTGATCCTGAGCCTATCTTAGTAATGGCATGCATGCATGCATGCATGCTGGGAATGAACTACCGCAGACTTACGTCTGCGGTTTCACAGTGCTAACTCTGCTTTTACACAGTGTTAACACTGCTTTTTTCTAGTAGCGAGCCGCTATCTGATCTTCTGATGTAGATTGCGGATCACTACGG
>JAHLFE010000174.1 GCA_018884035.1 Candidatus Anaerobiospirillum pullicola | reverse complement strand
GTGGTTTTGATGTACATGGTCAATGGCAAGTTGCTGGTTGTGGGCGGTTGTTGGTGATATCACACGAAGAAATCACTCATGTGAGAGCTGTTTATATCTTATTTCTTTCAAAGTAATGTGTCAAAAACGGGTAGGAGGCAGCAGAGGCGCCGAGCCCTAAAGGCAGGTGCTATTGCGGTTTTGCCGCCAGCAGTTCCTGATAAAACTGCACCATGAGCGGAAAATCCTGCATCTCCGTCATCATGTTCTGGTAATGCTGCCACACGTCCTCATACTCCTCAGGATGTGCCCGTACCTGATTCTCACAGTCCCTAAAAAGCATGCGCATGTGCTCCCCCCACTGCTCAAAACTCACGATATCCAGCCGCGCTCTTGGCGCTAAGGCCTGAATACGCTGCATGTTATCAGGCAGCGTCAGCAGCTTGATATGCGCCTTATTAAGCTGCTTGACCATAGCCACCGTGACATTTTGCGCACAGGTCGCCACATAGCACAGCTCCGGCTTGGTGGTGCTCTTAATCTTCGCAATGAGGTCGTCTAAGCGCTTGGTCATATTGCTCTTACACCACACGGCACTGCCCATTTGTGTGCCAAAAAGCGCAATATGCGCAGCCGATGGGGCTAAGAGTCCAATGGCACTGCGCAGCGATAAGTCCGCCATGGCACAATGCTGCGCGCAAGGCACCCCCATGCCTACCAGCAAGTACCCTAAGGCGCACTCCAACTCCTTATCATTGCGCCCACGACGGGCTAAGCTACCCGCCTGCTTTAAGACCTCGCCAAAGCCAGAATCGGCCATAACCACGTCCACCATCTGCTCTGGCGTCATGGTCTTTTGCGTGTCCTCATCGAGGAGCTCAGCTGCTACCTCCTGAAAAAAGCTCTGCTCTTTTGCAGGGTAACGCAACGCGCAATCTTGCAGCACGTACAGCACAAACTCACTTGCATGCGTGGCAAACCACTCCTGAAGCTGCTGGCGCAAGGCAAGGGGATCGGTCGTACCTGCTGCCGAGAACTGCGTAGTCAAAGCTTGCACTTTGGCGGCGTAAGATTCGTAAACCATGATCTCAGGGGTAGGGATGTATTTGTTGCGCCGTAAGCTGAGCAGAAACTTGTACTCAGGTACCGTGTACAAAAACAAAGCAGACTCCTGTGTAGTTTGCCGTGATGCTGGTGAGAAAAGGAATGTGAGACGCGGCCGCGCTGTGCTGTTGCCGCTGGTGGTAGGTATGGCAAAGAACGCCAGATGACAGCAGCCTCCTGCTGCGTACAGCGCACACTGCGGCCTACGACAGCTGCCCCGCTCAGGGGAGCTGCCGCTTTACAGTGCTATGAGCGCTATTTGAGCCGCACAGGCTTATGCGCTACAGTGCCGTGTTGCTCTTACCGCGCAGCGCTTGCTACGCTGCACTTGCTGTTGCGCTACACTTGATGCGCTGCGATGCAATGCTACTGCACTGCGGTGCAATTGTTGGTCTAAAAGTGCTTAGCGTTAATCTCGCTTGCAGACTCTTGATTGGAGAGGGCAATGATGCGGCCTAAGCCCTGCGCATTGGCGTAGTTATCGTACAGCGCTTTAATCTGCGAGCTCTCGGTTAAGGTCAGTGCCTGCTTGCCCACCTCACGCAGCTGTGCAAAGCTGACACGACGCAGAATGTACTTAATGCGCGCAATGTACGAGTAATTCATGCTCAGAGAGGTGTAACCCAGCGACAGCAGCATTAAGGCGCCTAATGGGTCACCGGCGATCTCACCGCACACATTAATGCGCTTGCCATTAGCCTCAGCCTTACGCGCTAACTCGTGGAGGCAGCGTACCACACAAGGGTGGAAGTGATCAAAGAAGCGGCTCACCTTTGGATTAGAGCGATCCACCGCCAGTAAGTACTGCGTTAAGTCATTGCTACCAATAGAGAAGAAGTCCACCTCACGGGAGAGCTCATCCATCATGTAGGCACAGGCTGGCACCTCGATCATGACGCCAAAACGAGGCAATGTCACTTCCTGCGCAGTCTTACCACGCAGCTCATTGGCCACCTCAATAATGGCCTTCTTCACAGCCACCACTTCCTCAAGGCGCGACACCATTGGGATCATGAGCTCTAAGTTGCCGTACTTTTGGTGAGCGCGCAGTAAGGCTCTCAGCTGCGTGTACATGATGTTAGGCATGTCTAAAGTGACACGCACACCACGCCAGCCCAAAGCTGGATTGGCCTCTTTGTTTGGCAGGTAACTTAAGCCCTTATCCGAGCCAATATCCAAGGTGCGGATGCACACTGGCTTTGGCGCAAAGGACTCTAACAGGTGCGAGTACCAATCAAATTGCTGCTGCTCACTAGGGAAGGTCTGGCAGAGCATAAAGGCAATCTCAGAGCGATAGAGACCAATGCAATCAGTCTCACCAATGAGATTGCTTTCATTATTCTGGTTTAAGCCCGCATTTAAGCCAATAACAATGTGTTGCCCATCTAAGCAGTCCACTGGCTTCATGCTCTCACGGGCAAAGAGATCGCGCTGCTCGCGATTTTGATTTACCAGCTGCTTAAACTCGTCAACCACGCTCTCAGGAGGGTCTAAGATCACCTCACAGTTATGGCCGTCCACGATAATGGTGTGACCATCGATGTCATTAACATTGAGGTTAACGCCCAACACCGAGGGGATGCCTAAATCACGGGCTAAGACGGTAGCGTGCGCACTGGTGTCTTGCGAGGTAGTAACAAAGCCAGCAATCTTGTCCGCTGGCAGCTCAGCCACCATGGACGATGGCATATTCTCCATAACAAGGATGACTGGCTCAGAGAAATCAAACTCTTGATTGCAAGCGTGAATGAGGCGCGACACTAAGACCTGACCAAAGTCTTTAAGGTCGATGACACGATCGTTTTGGCCTTGCTTCTTGGCCTCAGCTAAGAGGCGCTCGATGACAATACGCACGGCCGAAGTGGCTAAGTACTTACCATCTTCGATAGTACGCGTGATCTCATCTTGGATCGAGGCGTCATCTAAGAGGCTACCGTAGCTGGAGATATAGCCAAAGACGGCTTGCCCCTTATCCCCCTCTTGCATCTTTAAGGTAGCGCGATCCATTTCAATTTGCAGCTGGAAGAGCACCTGATTAAAGAGCTCAACCTGCATAAGAGGGTCATCGCCATGCTGAATGCGCACATCCTCAAGAGAGACCTCTGGCTGCCACACTAAGGCTGGAGCAATGGCGATATCACCGGTAGAGGCGAGACCCTTGATGCGCTGCAGCACGTCTTCTTCGACGCTGTTTTCTTCTTTGGAGCGGGCAATGAGCGAGCCTAATTGTGCGGCCAGCGTCACGAGGAAGGACTCCTCTTGCTCGCCGAACATTTGCTTCACCTTGCTTTGCACTACCAAGACGCCTAAGAGGTCTCCTTTGTTGAGGACAGGGACGCCAAGGAAGGAGAGGTACTCGTCTTCACCTACCTCTGGCAAGTACTTAAAGTTTGGATGGGATAGAGCATCAGCTAAGTTTAAGAGCTCACCGGTTGAGCCCACCACGCTCACTAACCCCTCATCGGCACGCAGCGTGACCTTACCCACAGCTTGTTGTAAGAGGCCATCGGAAGCGACGAGGCGATAGCGCTTACGGAACTCATCAAAAAGGTAGAGAGAACAGCAATCGGCGTCAGTGGTCTTGCGAATGTTCTGCACCAAGAGCGCCATGGCTTTGGTCAAATCATGCTCGCTAGCCACCTCTTGCGTGATTTGACTGAGAGCCCGTAAAAATAGTTTGCCGTCCATCCAAGACCTCCGTGGGGTTTGTTAGGTCTACCTAGCTGCGGAAAAAATGACCAAAGAGAAAGCTTAGCGCCAAGTACAGTCACTGTCTACCTTTGTTGTACATACATGTGAGCTTATCTAGGTTTTTTCTCCCAGTATTTGTGCCTTATGCCCACAAATGACAGCGTACCGGCGGCGCCTTGGGGGAGCAAAAGTCATGCTCTGCCATGTTGTGACTCTTTACAGCGCCCGCCCCTTAATGGTGTTGCTATGGCAGCTTATCGTGGCAGCGCTTAAGGTGCAGGCAAGTACTTTTAGTGGTGTTGGATCCTTGGGGTAGCCTTCAGCGAGAGGCGTAAGGCGGCTGGGGCAAACTCGGTGAGCATTTGCCGATAAACGTCACGCTTAAAGGGCACTACATGGCGAATTGGGTACCAATACGAGACCCAGCGCCAGCTATCAAACTCGGGGTGCTTGCTGCAATTAAAGCGCAGAGTGAGGTCGCTGTCCTCATCGTTAAGGGAGAGCAGAAACCAGCGCTGCTTTTGCCCTTGGTATTGTTTGTTGGCCTTGCTCACGTGCATGTGCTTAGGCACTTTATAGCAGTAGTGTTTACGAGAGGTCTGCATGACGTAGACATCTTTGCTATTAAGGCCTGTCTCTTCGTAGAGCTCACGGTAGAGGGCTTCTTCCTCGCTTTCGTCTTCTTTGAGGCCGCCTTGGGGAAACTGCCAGGTATTGTGGCGGACGCGGCGGGCCCAGAGAACTTGGCCAAGGTGATTGACAATCACCATCCCAACATTGAGGCGAAATCCGAACCTATCCAGCATAACCCTCCCTATAGCCATGCTCTGTGTTGCTGCGGTAGAAGCCTACGAGCAAGTAGCATTGGCCAAAAGCATGTGGTGGCTTTTATGATAGCGCAATAAGTCTGCAGCAACAGGGGTTATTGCTGCTGACATTGCAGCTACAAGACAGGGCGGTAATCTTACGCAAGGATACACAGCTGCAACTTAGCGGCGGGGAGAGGCGGTGTTTTTTCTCATTGGCTCTGGATGCCTCTTGCGAGGCGTGCTACAGACTGCCCTGAAGCGAAAACGCTGCTGGTGACAGCATGCCTTACCACAGCGACCTTGATGTAAGACGTTGCAGACGCCGCAATGGGGTGCTGCGCACAGTACATAACCATGCCTCTCCTCTCTTTGCCCAGCCTCACAGATTCCATGATCCTACCTAAATGGCATCCCTACAACCACGGTACGCAGAAGCAGCCGTCTGCCTTCCCCGCCTCCTTCATGGTAATGGTTCTAATGGAGATATTAGCGGTAGTGTGTGATGGCCAGCCTTTGGCCCTTGGGATAAGGCGTCGCAGACGCCTTAATTGTGCTGCGCCACAGCACATACCCCTGCTCTCCTCATCTTTGCCCTGCCGCACTACCACCATGAGCCTACCCTAAAGAGCATCCCTACAACCACGGTACGCAGAAGCAGCCTGCTGCTTACCATGAGTCATTGAGATAATGGCTCTATTGGTGGTGATGGCACTGGCAGCAAAGACAGAGTTACACCTAAGGCGGTCATCCTGCCCTTTGCTGCCATTTGATCACAGTTACCTAAAGACGCTACCTTAGCAGTAGCACAACACCACCTACCCTGCAACACCTTTCTGTGCAGTTCCCCAAGCGCTCTCCTCCGCCACTCACAGTCACCACCACAGCGGCCGCAGCCACCTACATAGCCCGCACCGCTGCACCATGTCGCAGCTCACACTTTGCACAGCACCTATCAGCCCCTCCTATCACCATTTCCCTTACCCCAGCTTTTCCCGTATACCCCTAACTGGCCATAGCGCCACTGTAATAAGTCTATACGCATCGCCACTGCGTTTGCTTCTTTTCATACTCATTGGCAACTTTCCCTTATTTAAGCCGCGCACACACTAGGTTGATCTAAAAAGGCAGCACATTATCGGGCATATTGCGCTCAAAGAGAGCGATTAAAGTAAAAGAGCTTATATATCAGCTTTAGAAGGGATAGTCATAGTCCAAAACGCCACTTGACGTCACTTTTGCGGGGGTTTCTGCACAAAGTCAGGGTGTAGTGTGTTGACAAGACCAAAAAGTCTTGAGCGCAGGTCAGTCTGCGTTGCTTTCGCCTTACACGCCCGTCTGCCTACTTGCTGTGGTTACAGGGTTACACAGTCCGATTGGCTGTAAGGCAAAGCATAGCAGCTGACATTGTGCACTGTGCTTTTTAGTTGGTGCTTACGCCTGTGCGGGTGTAAGCCCAGTCACCATCTTCCCTGAGAACAGGAGCTTTTTATGAACGACACTTACTACCACACTTTTAGCACTGACAACGTCAGCATCACTAACAACACCAACAGCACCACCCCAGTCCCTGTCTCGGCAGAGACTAACACCGCCTCGGTTGCGACTACTTCCGTCACTGCTAACTCCCCTACTGTTAGCACCTTAGCGAACGCCACCAAGCGCAACCCCCACCTTGAATTCACCGTCGGTAACACCACCGTGGATCTGAACCTTACCACCTACGGTGCCTTTGGCTGCCGTAAAGGTGAGGACGCTCTCTTTAGAGCCACTGAACTCTTCAATGGCCTTGATGACGAGGCCTTACGTAAGGGGCTACATCTGCCCCCAAAGGCCTTCACTAAGAGCCAAGCAGCGCTGGAGGTTATGGGCTGCATCTGCACCTACGAGGGGCACACCTACCGCATCCCAGCCGCTCCTAACTTTAACCCTGATGCGGTTAAGCCTTTTACGCTGCCAAAGGGCGCGGTCTTGAGCCCGTGGGATCCTAACTCCCTTGTCCCTGTAAAGATTCCTTTCATGGAGATGTCCTCGGGGCAAATTAACTCTACTATGGGCTATCTGTGGGGCTATTTGAACACCGTGAAGTGCTGCAAGGTGCAGCTTCTCAAGCGCCTGCTGCACTACAGCAAGAGCACCCCACGCCTGCTTAAGATCTTAGAGAGCTGGGGCTTAGTCCTGCTGCGTGACGACCTTGTCTATCTCATCCCACGTGACCCAAACTTTTCTCCTGAAAAGGAATTCCGCCGTCAGGCTCTGCACTACGATCCGCAGTATGCTGCAGGCTTCATCAGCATGCCTTTTGTAGCTGCTGACAGCTCCGCGTACTACCAAGAGCTGCAAGAGGCCGAGGAGGCCAAAAAAGCCGCCCGCCGTGCCGCGCGTCAGGCCAAGCCTGTTGCCACTGCTGACGCCGAGGCTGCAAATGAGGCGCAGGCTGCTAAGGCTGCTGAGGCTGTGAATACAGCTGAGGAGAACAAGGCTGCCGCTGAGCAGAGCAAGGCTACCACCACCGAGGCTCCTGCTGAGGCCACCTCCGATGACATCCCTTGCATCTTCACCCAAGAGCAACTGGCGCACAACATCCCTGCGCTGCAACAGCTGCTGCCTCCTAAGTTTGCAGAGGTGCTGCCACCTCTGGTGACCAGCGACCTGTGCGCTACTGCTGTCTGCGATGTGCGTAACTCTGACCTCGACCTGCCACAGCCTTACTCCTTTACGCGTCTTACCCCGCTGCAGCGCGTTTGGGCTACCACCTCTGGTCTGAGCCCTGCGTCCATCCTGCCAATCATTGCGTACCATGCGCAGTTTAAGTCGCAGTATGTGCAGCACGCCTTACACTGCGGCATTCCTCAAGAGGATGCCGTTAACCTCGTCTGTGCGCACATCAAGAGCAACATCCTCAAGGAGATTGCTCTGAAGCCTTACGGTAAAGAGGTGCTGCGTCAGCTCTTAAGCACGAGCAAGAGCAAGCAGCAGCTGAGCTCAGCCTGTGCCTGGGAGCTGTGGTTACCTCGCTTTGGTGAGAGCAACAGCAAGTAACCGCTACAAGTAACCGCTGCATCGTCTGCAGTGACAGCGCCACCTGCCACGCCTCTTCGCAGTAACACGGTCTTACGATGCTGCTACTCTGCATGGCGGCATGGCGGCATAGACGCAAGACTTCATGGCCTCAGTAGCACATGGCCGTAGTGACTCTGGTGTCCTCTAACCACTAGGACTGGGCCTATCACCTCTGACGCTGTCACGCTACAGCTGTTAGTGTCAGTACGATCACAGGAAAGCTGAGTGTTAATCCTTGCTACCTTACAAGGCGCAAGATTACACTAAGCGCTGCTGCTACTGCGACGCTGCTTTGCGCGCCGCCTCGAACGCCCTTTCTTTCTTCTTTGTTTCCTGTACCTCACTGCCAGAGGCTCAATAGTCATGACGCTTAGTGCTGCCAACGACACCATGCTCCTGCGCGCCCAAGATCCCCACGCCCTCTATGAGGGCGCTGATAGTGCGGTGCCTTTCTACAAAAAAGAGCTGCCGAGCCCGCTGTCTTTTGCTGAGCCCGATACTATGGCCGAGCTTGAGCAGCGTCTGCACCTCATCATGGGCCGCTCCATCGGAGAGCTGACCCAGCTCTCTAAGCTCAACGCCGCTGCCTATGCCACCGCTAAAGGCTTTGCAGGGCAGTTAGTTGAGCTCTTTTTAGGCGCCCACGCCCATAACCAGAGTGGCCCAGACTTTACCAAGCTGGGTATTGAGCTTAAGACGGTGCCTGTGGGGTTTGACCTGATGCCGCAGGAGCACACCTTTATCTGTGCGGCTGACCTCGCACCACGTCATATGATTCCTTTTGCGCAGTCCGCGCTCTTTCATAAGATGCAGCACATGCTCTTTGTGATGCTCTTGGCCCCTCGCAATGCGGGCTTAAGCATGGGGGAACGCCGCATCTTGGGTTACTTCTTCTTTGACCTGACAGGAGAGCACCGCCAACAGGTAGAAACTGACTATAACGAGATGCAGGAGCTACTGCTTAGCCACCAATTCGATCAGCTGACCTCCTCCTTAGGCAACGTGCTGCAATTGCGTCCGCGTGGTTTGCCAGGAAAGGACGTCGTGGCGGTTCATGACGAGGAGGGGCAGCTCATCTACACCAAGACTCGTGGCTACTACCTGCGCTCGAGCTTTACCCGCACGCTACTCCAGAGCTTTATTGCCGAGCAGGGAGTGGATAGTGAAGCCCTCAACCAATTGCAGAACTTCAAAAAGCGCCTGCATCTGCAAGAGGATGATGATGACTCCGCTACCAACTCTGACGGTGAGTAGTCTGGCTTTTACTGGTAATAATTGCCATAAGTCCACACCCTCTCTAAGAGGCTCTTCATGCCTCTTTAGTGGCAAGGGCTTAACCGTCCTTGCTAGGGGCTTATGCCTGTGGCATAGTGGGGCACTACAGCTCTTAGCAGCAACATTTTTTGTAATCCTTACCCTTACCTCAGGACGTCCTCTCAAGGTGGTTACATGGAGAGTCTGTGCGAGCCTGTAGTGAGGCAGAACACTTTTAGTCACAAACATCCTTAAGATGGATGTAACGGTGAGGGTGGCCGTGACGTCTGTGGCGTCTGTGTTGGTGCTAAAGGTGGGTGCGTCTACGCCTGTTGTCAGACTATCTCTGCCCTCTGGCGTTCGCTGTGGTTACTGCCACCGTCTACAACCATGGGTAACCTAATGCCCCTTTGGGTACATGATATGGCGGTGGCAAATTCCTGTAAGTTGTGACCTCTAAGCGCTGCAGATGCTCCCATCCTAACTTAAGATATGGCGCGCCTTGGCGCCGCCCAGCGGCGCCTGACCTGAATGTAGCCACTGCTCTCCGCTCACACTCAGTCTACTGCTTTACTCTCGTGGTAGCAAGCACCGCAAGAGACGACTCCACTAAAGAGGGTCGCCTTGAGATAATCTTCCCTATGGCTCCTGGCCTCGTACCACCTCCTCTTTACATCCTCAGAACGCAAAGGCTCTCTCAAGAGTCTTTTGCGCCTGCTCCAGCTCAATAACCGTCACCGCCGTGGTGCTGGCGTCATCAATAGCTGCTTGCATTTGCTCATGCAGCTTGCGCAGCTGCAAAGTGCTGAGCTTGCGAAACTCCGTCAAAACTACCCTTAAGAGCACGTCCTGCCACCCTGTAACACAATCGCCACCATGCCAGCTCCATCTTTTTCCACTTTTTTACCCCCTCTACCACGTCCCTGCCACCCTATAAAACTTGATAAATAAGCCACTTACGCACCATACTGTAGTTAGTACACCCTTTTCTTTTTGAGCACGTCTACTTTATGCCTTTTACCCAAGATCAAAGTTGAATATAATTCGCCTTGAGCATAATCAGTTTATTGATATTTTTAATGTACTGATTAACAAAATGTTGTCATAAGACAGGGGCTGCACCTCGTAATGAACGGCAAGTCGGCACGGGGTGGTACCTGCCTTAGGCGTCTTCAGAGTGAGCAGCGCAGTTTGCACGTGAGCTCCTACCCTCACTTGAGGTTAGGCAGCATGGCCTGCCCTGTAGCTAAGACCGCTAGCTTTAGTGCTTCAGCACTAAGCTTCCCCACCTCCCCTCTACTTGGGGGTGTCATGGGTGCGACCGTGGTTATAACGCGAGTTATAGCCATGGGAGGTGGCCTGCGCTCACCCTGTCATGAGCACTGACACCGGCCTCAACCACCTGCAAGGATGCAGCTGGTCTGGGGGCTAAGGGTGGCAGAATCAACTGCTACCTTCAGCATCGTTTCATGGTGTTCACACCCTGTCACGGTACGGTGTAAGGCCATAGGCTGACGCCATGGTGCCCTGCGACCGTAATCAGGCAAGCTTGCGGCAGCAGCTAAAGGTGCCACGACAGCATCTACCCTGCTCATCTTTGTGGTTGCTTCACCCCTGATCACCACGCTCTTAGAGCTTTTGGCAAAGAGCCTCTGGGGGTCACCACCACATACCTCTACCTGACCTTGCAGGAAGCAATATCAGGTAGAGGAGGGTGTCAGGCGCGCTACCCAGCACGTACCCTCAAGCCTCATGGTCATGAGAACGTGGGCCGATAGCGTTGGCGCTTTCCACCTTGTACCCCCGTAGCTTGAGCCACGATCTTAGGGTACCGGCTGGCAGTGCACGTATCTTCTTTTAGGAAGCGACGACCTCTGGAGCAACCCCAACTTTAACGTGATAGCCAGAGCGCAAGGTATAGATTTCTATGAGCGTTTCCAAGAGCATCACCAAGGACGGCAAAAAGGTCACTATCACCTTCTACATCAAGAAGGAAGCCGCCCAAGGTGCCAAGCAAATCTTCTTAATCTGCGAGCACAATGGTTGGGAGCCGGTGGCCATGAAGCCACAAAAGAATGGCACCTACCGTGGCTCGATCTCGGTACCAACTGACGTGCAGCCAAGCTATCAGTACCGTTTCAAGTACGTGATGCCTGACGACCAAGTCAAGTTTGATAACGATTGGGATGCAGAGAGCTATTGCCCAAATCCATTCTCTGGTGAGAACTCGGTCTTTACGGTTAGCAAGACTGCGCCAAAGTCTGCAAAGTAAGACGCGAGCCTCTGGCTCTAGCTACGTACCCCTAACCGCGATCTGTGCGGTCGCGGTTTTCTCTCCCTCCTCAGCGTACTTGCGAGGAGGCGTTTAGCGAGCTCTGTGGCAGCTTTTCTGATCTGCCGCGTTTTTCCTCTCGCTTCAGTCAGCCCCTTTCCTTGTCTTTTGCCGTTTTTTTAGGCTCCTCTGTTGTCCCACCTCACCCCCTACCACTAAAGCAGCCCCTACTAGCGTTTGGCTACGTCGCATCAGCATCAGCACCAACATCTTTAGCGCTGCTACGAGCCCTCTAACTCTTCAATGCCCCGCCCTCCTACTCACCACCACCCCCAAGATAGCGCCCGCGCACATGGTAGTTTGCTCACGTACCCTTAAGATATCTACCATAAGTATCACCCCCTCCTCACTCATACCACCTCTTAGAGATAAAGCGCAGGCGTGGTGCGATGTGTGTTAGTGCCTAGCACCGCGTGGCGCCAGCTCACATTGCCCTCCAGAAAAAAGCAAAGGCCCCCTACCCCAGCTGCGCTCCACTGCTAACGTCTACTGCCACCACGCCCCACCATAAGGCCCCTGCCCACTTTTTGCTCAACATTTTTGCCCTGTTTTTGTGCACTCTTAATTTTATCTTCTATAAAACTTGACATACCTCACACCTGCCCCTATAATGCTGCCATTCAGTCGCGGGGTGGAGCAGCTTGGTAGCTCGTCGGGCTCATAACCCGAAGGTCGTAGGTTCAAATCCTGCCCCCGCAACCAAGCACTAAGCAGCACGAGCTGCTTTTTTTATCCTTGGGCTCTGGATGCCGTGGCTGGCATCGCAGACGCAGACTGAATAATGCAGCCGTCAGTCGCGGGGTGGAGCAGCTTGGTAGCTCGTCGGGCTCATAACCCGAAGGTCGTAGGTTCAAATCCTGCCCCCGCAACCAATACTAAGAGGCAGCCTGTGGCTGCTTTTTTTGTTTCTGGGCACTGTGTTTTGCGCTTGTCTCTCTTCATTGCGTAGTCTTTGCGCTTTGCGCTGCCTTGTGCGCAGTCCCATCCCTACTATCCTGTCTTTCTCCTATTAGTCTTCTTCCTC
>JAHLFE010000173.1 GCA_018884035.1 Candidatus Anaerobiospirillum pullicola | reverse complement strand
TTGATCACGGGTAAGGATGAAGCTGCAAAGCTGAGCAAAAACACATCTAAAGCGGTAATGGTGCTTACGATCGTTGAGAGGCCTACAGCAAAAACGGCTTATTTATCAGGAAAAATAAATACGATCCAACTTCCCGACGTCAGCTGAGCCGTGGTTATGGCTTTTATGTTAGCCACCTAAGAGTAGTAGGGTGGATTTATCCCGCAAACTCTGAGGAGAACCCATTGCCCCAAAGTACGGTAATGCCCGTGCGGCCTTAGGTTTGTGGGGAGTGCCACTTTGTATCATCCTTATCCTCACCTTCTTCCTCATCATTACCAGCCCTGACGATATCTGAAAAGTAGCTTGGTTCCTATAGCCTCCAGAGACGCTTACTCCGCCGCAAATATGCGGTTCGTGCTGCTCACATAGCACCTTACACCACGATGGTGCATGGCGTGACTTTGGCTTGAGTTTGGGCATGAGCTCACGGCCGTTGTCGTGAACCTGTATAACCTGCCTCAGGGGCAGGTAACGCAAACTCGACCTGACCGCTAATGTCAGCGGTGGGCGCTATTCTCAAGGCGCTGCTTGAAGCAGAGAGCAAGGAGTGAGGGATCTGGGCATGATCATCGGTGTTATTGCTGATAGTATTCCAGGTGCAAATGAGGCTGCCAGTGCCTTAGAACAAGAGGGCTTAGCTACGATTGAGATCTTTGGTCTTACCAAAGACCACGAGCAGGCGCTCAAAGGCGAGAAATATGAGGCCTTAGTGATCGCTCTCAAAAGCGGCTTAGAGAGCAAGGATAAAGCAGTTACCGAAAGCGTCGAGGCGCTGAGATTTCTCGTCACCTGCGGGGCGAAGCATATCTTCTTCAAGTTCACCTCATCGCTCAATCAAAATCAGGTCATCAACACCGGTGACGTCATCACGGCCTTGCAAAAGGAGCTCAATAGCGATTTCACCGCTATTTCTCCGGCGCTGCCTGATATCGGCTATACCGTCTATCAGGGCTTTGCTTTTGGCCGTGAGCATTTGCTGCAAGGCGATCCTGTCTACCGCCTCTTCCCAGAGAGCATTAAGTGCGGTCTACTGCCACATCAATCCTTACAGGGCGATCACACCGCTTTGCATATTTGGGAGCACATTAATAACCTCAAAAAGCATGGTTACAATAGTGTGCTCTTTGATGCGGTCAATGATCACGACCTCATTGTGCAGGCGCAAGCGGTCTACACCTTACCGCTGCTGTGCGGTGATACCGCTTTTGCGCGGGCTGTAGGCAGAGCGCAGGTGGCTAATGCCTTGGCTACGGGCGTGCAATTCCAGCCACATGTTTTACAAAGCTTCCCTCAGGGCCGTATGGTGATGATGGCAAGCTCGAGCATGCCACAGACTCTTGCCCAAGTGCAGCGTTACCGTAAGGTAGCCAGCACGCATACCGTGGACATCGCCCGCTGTGTGGGAGCCTCCTCGGAGATGCTCGCCTACATCAGCGAGGTTGCTAAGTGGTATGAAGCGCACAAGGAAGAGAAACTGCCACCACTGATTTATGTAAATATGGATCCAGTGGAGATGAAGGCCATTAACGATAAGTATGGCTCGGTCGCGGTAGACATCGCCATTGAGCGCTTCTTTTACGGCCTGTGCGGTAAGCTGAAGAGCGCAGGTGTCACTAAGTTTGTGGCGGCGGGCAATGAGATTGGCATGCAAGTGGCAAAAGCGCTGGATGTGGTGGGCTTTTACGTGGGTCCTTGCGTCATCAATGGCGTGCCATGGTTAAAGGTGCTGCATGAGGATCTCTATATGGTCTTCAAGCCAAGCTTTAGCGGTGACGAGAATTTCTTCTTCCGCACGCTGCAGGAGTAGTGGCAAAGAGTGAGTAGGGGCAGGCACTCTGCTTCTGCTGATCCAGCCTACTATCTTAAGTCAGTAGCTGCGGGTAGGGTAGGGTAAATGCCACAATCAGGCGTTTGCCCCTGAGAGTAGGTGTTTGCTGTAGCGCTACTTTCGAGATAAGGAGCCATCAGGCGCTTTGAGGTAACACTGAGGGTAGCGTTGTTGCGGCATGGCGCTGCCCGTAAACGCCCATTAGCGTAAAGCCCGTAAATACCTACGCAAAGTGAGGTTTGGTTATCCCCAAAAGCACTTCCCCAAGGATGTAACTGCCTCCACGCAGGTGTTTACCTTGAGAGGGATGATGCTTTGACGCCTATCCTCAGATGGCGCTGTCAGGGCTTTTGCGCTTGCCTACAGTAATGGCCGTGAGCCATTTCGGTTGCACATTACCACCACGCACACGAAAAAGCCCTCATCTGAGGGCTTTTTCATGGGGAGCTTATGCAGCAGTAACATTAGACACCACCAATCAGCTGCAAAATAAGGCTGCCGCGATTGTTAGCCTGCGTCAGCATCGCCATGGAGGTTTGCTGCAGAATGTTGTAGCGCATCAGATTGGAGGTCTCTTCAGCGTAGTCGGTGTCTCTAATGCGCGAGCGGGCATCCGCAAGATTGGTAGCTGAGATCGAGCTGACATTCATCGCCGAATCGAGGCGGTTTTGTACGGCACCAAGCTCCGCACGCTTGGAGTCCACAAACGCGATGTAGGAGTCGATCTGGTCGACTACGGCCGAAGCCTTGTCCTGCGTACTGATGTCGAACTCGTGATCAGCATTGAGCACGGTTTGGGCGCCACCACCAATCTCAGCAAGCACAGCTGTGTCGAGATTTTCCAGTGTAAAGGATTGGCTCATATCGATCGTCATGGTGTTGCCACTGTACGCGCCGATCTGTAAGGTCATGTCGCCATTGGCATCGTACAGCGTATCGCCATTGGTGCCATTGAGAATGGTCTTACCACCAAAAGTAGTGTCCTCGGCAATGCGCGTGATCTCTTGCGACAGCGAGCTTACTTCTTCTTGCAGCGCCTCACGGTCTTCGGTCGTTACCGTACCCGTAGCTGATTGTAAGGCCTTAGTGCGAATGGTCTGCAGGTTGTTAATGATCTCGTCGAGTGCGCCCTCGGCCGTCTGCGCAAAAGCCTGACCATCAGCAGAGTTACGGTAGGCTTGCTTGAGGCCATTTATTTCACTGGTGAGGCGATCAGAGATTTGCAAACCTGCAGGATCGTCTTTAGCGGAGTTGATACGATAGCCAGTGATTAGACGCAGCATGGAGACATTGGCTGCATTGGTGGCAGCACTAAGAGATGACTGCGCCCGTAGTGCGGGGATGTTGGTAATAGTAATGGCCATGCTTGTTCTCCTTTGCTTGTGCTTGAGTCACCGGTGAGGCCAGAGTGATTTTCCTGTGTACTCTGGGGGAGCTAACGCAAGCTAATTTTGGAGAGTGGTCAGCGGACAAGGTGCTGTGACAAGGTGCTGTGTGGTGTTGCGCTTTGCTGTGGTACGGTACGGTGAGGCGGGCTTAGCGGGATGATACTCGGGGAGTAGTGACGCCATCATCATCAGTAGGTGTCCTAAAAAGCCAATTCCCAAGGAGAAAACTGCTTACAATCAGGTGTCTTACCATGAGGGTAGGTATTTGCTGAGACGCTACTCTCGAGATAAGGCGCCGTCAGGCGCTTTTTAGGATACCGACATCATCACAACCACCTCAGTGGTAGCCACAGACTCATCGGAAGCGAAAAAACAGCGATCCTTAATACCACTATTCTACCTTTGTCGCTAGAGAGCTAAGAGTGAGTAGTGGGGTTTTGCGATATATTTCACACTATGTTACGGCGTTTTTATTAAATTCCCCGTACCTGTAAGGCTGGCGCAAAGAAAGCGCACAGGTTGTCAATGAAGGAAATCGGATCTGACAGAGTGGTGTAGGTGGTGTCTAAGGAGGTTTTATCGTCACCTACATGTCCACGATCCTTCCATGTGTTACGGATGCGCTCGCGGCAAAACAAGCCAAAATCGAGCGAAATCTTGTTAAAGCCAACTCGAGTACAGAGCCTCTGCGCAT
>JAHLFE010000172.1 GCA_018884035.1 Candidatus Anaerobiospirillum pullicola | reverse complement strand
AATGCTGAAGCTGCAAAGCTGAGCAAAAACACATCTAAAGCGGTAATGGTGCTTACGATCGTTGAGAGGTATACAGCAAAAACGGCTTATTTATCAGGAAAAATAAATACGATCCAACTCCCCGACGTCAGATTGCTCTTTGGGTTCTCTGTTTTTGAGGTTTATATGCAGACTTTTGGCGCCCAGCGTCAAGGCTCAGTTGCAGTTTACGTAGCGATGTGCTTGCTCATTTCCGCAGCAAGCTCTCTGTTCAACCCTGTGCTCTCGTTTTATCTCAACACGGAGTTGGGCTTAAACCCACTGCACATCTCACTTTTCTTTATCCTGCTACCAGTCGCCACCATCTTGGTGGTGCAGACCGTAGCACGCTTTTCTGACATGGGCTTACAGCGTCCGGCTATTATCTGCATTGCCTCGCTGTTTGGTATTGCCAGCGCCTTTGTCTTGCACTTACGTCCTAGCTTCCTGCTGTTGTGCACCGTAGGCTTAATCTGCCTTGCCAGCTACCCTGTGTCGTTTCCGCAGATCTTTGCCTCCGCGCGTGAGTACGGTATCAAGCACATTAAAAAAGGGTCGCTCATGTTTACGACCTTTTTGCGCTCACTGGCTTCGCTGTCGTGGGTCTTTGGCCCACCACTGTCCTATGGCTTAGCCTTAGGCGTGAGCTTTGACATGCTCTTCTTGGTTACGGCCTTGATGTTTGCCTGCGGCTGTGTCACCAGCTACTTCTTCTTGCCAAACGTCATGGATAAGAGCATCACCGCTAAGGACGCTAAGATTGCATGGTGGAAGAATCGCTCGGTCATGATTCTGTTTTTATCCATGGCCTTTGTCTTTACCGCCTTCTCTTCCTACATCACCACAATTCCACTGTTTGTGACACAGGAGCTTAAGCTGCCAACGGACATGCCAGGCTATATGTTTGGCTTAGCGGCCTTCTTAGAGATTCCGCTCATGTTCTTAGCAGCTAAGATCGCCAAGGGCATTGGTTTAAAGCCAGTGGTCATGATTGGCTGTACTTCTTTGTGTATCTTCCTCATCGGTTTGTACTTCCTGCACACCTATGAGCAGATCATGGCTTTACAGCTCTTTTCGGCTATTTTCATTGCCTGTGTCTCTTCTATGGGCATGGTGCTGTTTCAAGAGCTGCTGCCAAGCATTCCCGGCCAATCGACCTCGCTTTTTATTAACTCCTCGACAGCAGGTCAGATTGCCGGTGGTGCGTTAATTTCGCTGGCTGCCAGTGGTACTTACCTCGCAATTTACCGCGTCAGTATCGCTATGGCTATTGTGGGCACGCTGATGCTGTTCTTTGTGCGCAAGCCACCAAAGGCTGAAGACTAAGCGTTAGCCACTGCGCAAGGAGAGTGTTTTCCCCTATGTTATGGCCTTAAAATCGACCTTTGCGGTGAGTTTAAGCCCCTTGCTGCAGCAATGTGATAAATGCAGCAGCCAATGCCTTTGCCGCGCTGAAGCAGCGCGTTTAGCAGACAGCGCTTTAGCAGACAAGCAGACAAGTGGTGCAAGTGGTGCCTCATAAGCGTCGCTATCGCTACGCACCTCTGAGGTAGGTTAATGGCAAGTAGCTGTGCTCCACCCCTGAGGAAAACGGGCTCTACTCAGAGTTTGGTGGATGCCAAAAAGCAGCAGCGCCCCTGTGATCAAGCGTGGGACCCATGTGATAGCGTTTGACGTGACCAACCTTAGAGTAGTGTTAGTACCATATCCACCAAACTCTGAGGAAAGCCGGAAAACGCTCTCTTAAGATGACCTCTCACCTCTCACCGCGCGCCCCACAGCAGGTGACAAGCACCAGCTTACGCTGAGGTAAATACCTTGAGGGTAACGGTGCTTCTCTCCAAGGTAAAGCTAAAGGTCAGGCTGTAGCCACCAAAACAAAAAGGCCCCACGCTAGTAAGCAGCAGCTGCTCCTCTTTAGCGTGAGGCCTTTTTTGTCTCTGCCTGCCATCGCAGGCAGTAAGCTTAGCAGAGCTCAGCCCTGCTAGCGCTTAGTGAAAGCGTGGCTTGCCGCGACGCTCATAGCGGCTGCTCGAGCGCGAACTGCGACGGTCAAAATCAAAGTTTGGACGCGAGCGACGCTTGCTGCCCTTTGGTGGACGCGAGTCATAGTCGTAATCACGATCATTGTCGTAATCACGCTCACGGCTTCTGCCACCACTAACCACCCCCTGATCAAAATCGACCTTGTCATAGCCAAAGCCGATACCCACCGAGTACTGATCAGGCGAATTCTTGCGTGGGTGGTAGTCAATGCTGTTGCCATTGACATCACCCTTCTCATGGCGATACTCGCCCTCGTCCATGTACGAGAACATATCGTCCTCGTTATCCTGTGGACGCTTCGCGCGGGAATCATAATCGCGCTCTGAACGCGAGTCATAATCACGCTCAGGACGTGGCTCGTAATCACGACGCTCACGGCGGTCACGACGCTCCCCATGGAAACGACGGTCACGGCGCTCACGATCAAAGTCACGATCGCGCTCGCGACGCTCACGCCGTGGAGGTGGCTCCAGCGTGTACTCACGCAGCTCTAAAGCACGACCGCGCACCCGAGCCCGTGCCAGAATGGCCATGGTCTCCTCAGGCATGCCCACTGGCAGATCTACCGTCGAGAAGGTATCGAAGATCGAGATCTCACCAATGTACTTGCTGTCGATGTTAGCCTCGTTGGCAATAGCACCCACAATCTGACCTGGCTTGACGCCATCACGGTGACCTACCGATAAGCGGTAGCGCACCATTTTAAGTTCAGGGAAGGCACGCAGTGGCACCGCTTCAGGAGATGGGCCATGACGGTGACGACGCTCGCGGTCACCAAAGTCACGCTCATGATCGCGGTCGTGGTCACGATCACGGCCACGCTCACCACGCTCACGGCGATCGCTAAACTCGCGGAACTTTGGCTCCTCCTTAACATCAAGGAGTAAGCTGCCATCGCGCTGAGCCATCTTGGCTAACGCCGCTGCCAGTAACTCTGGCTCAATGCTGTCATCGGAGAGGATGTCCGAGACCACCTCTAAGTACTCACCTAAGCCACCAGCATCAATAGTCTCAATGACCTGGTTGCGGAAGTTTTCGAGGCGACGCTTGTTGACGTCCTCAATTGTAGGCATGCGCATTGGCTCAATGCGCTGACGCGTCACGCGCTCAATCTGGCGTAAAGCACGGCGCTCACGTGGCGACACAAATAAGATCGCCTCACCAGTGCGACCGGCACGGCCAGTGCGGCCAATACGGTGTACATAGGACTCGGCATCGTAAGGGATGTCGTAGTTAAAGACGTGGGTAATGCGATCCACATCTAAGCCACGGGCGGCTACGTCCGTGGCTACAATGATATCAAGCGAGCCGTTCTTTAAGCGCTCGACGATCTTCTCGCGCTGGCGCTGCGGGATATCACCGTGTAAAGCGGCGCAGGCAAAGCCACGACCGGCTAACTTGTTGGCCACGTCCTCCGCATCGGTCTTTGTGCGCACAAAGACCAGCACGGCATCGTATGGCTCCACTTCCAGCATACGGGTCATGGCGTCGATCTTGTGCAGGCCCGACACCACCCAATAGCGCTGCCGCACGGTAGTAGCTGTCGTGGTGTGCGACTGAATGCGCACCTCAAGCGGATCGATTAAGTGCTGCTTGGCAATGCGGCGGATCACTGGTGGCATGGTGGCCGAGAACAGCGCCGTCTGGTGTTGCTCTGGCAGCTTGTCTAAGATCCAGTCCACATCATCGATAAAGCCCATGCGCAGCATTTCGTCGGCTTCGTCGATCACCACATACTTGACGTCAGAGAAGTCTAAGCGGCCCTTATCGATAAGGTCGATTAAACGGCCTGGGGTTGCGACCACCACCTGCGCCCCATGGCGTAAGCTGCGAATCTGACTCTCGTAGGAAGCGCCACCGTAGATTGGCACTACCTTAAAGTTGTCCATGTAATGGGCAAAACGCGAGAACGACTCGGAAACCTGTAAAGCCAGCTCACGGGTTGGCTCTAACACTAAGGCAAAGAGTGAGCGCTGCCCCTTTGGCATCTGCGAGAGGATAGGCAGAGCAAAAGCGGCAGTCTTACCGGTACCAGTTTGCGCCTGACCGATCATGTCACGGCCGGACAAAATGGTCGGAATCGAGCGCATCTGAATTGGGGTTGGTTGCTCAAAGCCCTCATGCTGAATGGCCTTAAGCACTGGAGCACTTAAGTTTAAGTCCGCAAAGGACGTGGTGTCTTCTTGCTCCTCAGAGCTCGCGGCACTCTCAGCGGCAGATTCTGGAGCTGCACCATCAGTAACCGCCAGCGATTCCTCGGGAGTATCGACCTCAACCTCAGCACCTGCCTCGCCCTCATCAGGATCGACAATGTGTGGTGTGTACGAGGAATAAGCAGAGGTGGCGCTAGAGGAGCTAGCAGCACTAGTGGCGCTAGCAGAGCTAGCGAAGCTAGCGTCCTCTGGAGCGGCTACGCCTAAACCGTCACCGGCAGCAGCGGCAACAGGCAGCTCAGCATCGCCATAAGCTCCCGTTGGCTGCTCGTAGTCTTCTAAGCGATTACCGCGACTGTCGTCATCCTCATCGTCGTAGTAGGAATCAGACTCATCTTCGTCATAAGCGCGATTGTAGCGGTCGTCTTCAGCGTCATCGGCATCACCGTAATCACGCTCATCGCCATAGTCACGCTCGTCGTCGTAGACGTGATCATTGTCGTCATAATCACGCTCAGCGGCATCGTAGTCGCGCTCATCACGGTCGTAATCGCGATCAGCGTCGTCGTAATCACGCTCGTCAGCATCGTAATCGCGATCATCGCGGTCGTAGTCGCGCTCATCATAATCGTCGTCGTAATCGCGCTCTACATCCGCATCAGCACCATCCTCCGCATAATCGTGATCACCGGCAGCATCACGCTCACTGACACTCTCAGCACTGCTCGGGGTAAAGCTTCCCCCCTGTGCCCAAGGAGAGGCGACAGCGCTGACGGTGTTGTCGGCGCTAGCTGAGGTATCAGCGTAATCAGCGGCGTCAGCAGTATCAGCAATATCAGCTGCGGTATAGCTCTCTCCTGCGGCGGCCGTATTCTTAGCGGCGCTCTCGTCATCATCACCTTGCAGCAATAAGCTCTGCTCACCGCCGTAGGTGGAGGTTACGGTGCTCTTGGTGGCACGTGATCTTCTTTTGGCTGGAGCTGCTTTTTTCTCTGCGCCAGTGCTCTCAGCAGTATCGCCAGTAGCTGTTACCTCGGTGGCAGCAGCCGTGGCCGTATCGCTCTTTTTGCGGCTGCGACGTACCGTCTTTGGACGGCTGACCTGCTCTTCGTTTTCGATATCCGACATATGTCCTCTCAGTTAGCCGCGTAGCAGTACCACTCTCTAAACGAACTAAGGCAGCTATCGTAGCTTAGTGCTACTGGATCCTCTGTGCAGCTTAAGCGAAAAAACAAGCCTCGCCCTAAGCTTGCGTGCTCTTGTTTACGCTGTGCTCAGCGCACACTAAGTAAAGAGAGCACCTTGTGCTGGAAAACACCACGAGAACCCAAGAAAAACCCAAATAGTAGCTGCTTGTTTTTACGGCACAGGCACAAACAGAAAGACTCGCACAAAGCCCATGAGTCTGCACTTTTGCCTGCCTCTGACTGCTACATGGAGGCCATCCCAGCACGTGCTGGGGTCAATTTAAGGAGCACGACAGCTCCTCTCCCAAAAAAGGCAGCACAAGGCTACCGCCCGCGACAGGCGTGCCACCAAAACAGGCTTGCACCCTGCCAATGTCTTCTGCCGCGAGGTGGTCTAAAAACACCTGAGAACCACGGGGCTGCGTCCCCACGCACAGCGAAAACCGCAAAAAGGACGCAAGGAAGACAAGCGTATTATGCCGCAAAATGCACGCTTTTGGAAATATGAGCTTTGTGTCTATGTGACTATGGCGCTGACGCGGGGAAAAGTGCGCAGAAAAACGCAGTGGCAATCGCAATTGCTATAATGACGAGGCACCGTCTACGGTTCCATGGGACAACTCTCGAGCATGGCTCAACGTGCCACGCTAGGTAAGAGGCGAGTCCCCCTCTAGTAGGTATTTCAGGAGAGATGCTCTCACTGCACCTGAGTACAGCGCGTTAAAGCGTCGTGTGCGTGTAAAGCGCAGTCGCTGCAAGGCGCTAGACGCTGAGGAAGAACTGACTTAATAGCTGACGGAATGTAAGGCCATCAAGCGTGTCCCCATCTCAAGGTAGGCTCAGGCTAACTGACCCCCTTTATCTTCAGGTGTAGGACGTTGCCTGCACTCCACTGCACTGCACTTCACTCTGCATCCGTCACTTATGAGATCACTCATTCTTTACCAGTGCCGTACTCTGCTGTAAGAGCCACACAAACTATGAGCGACACTTACCCACAAAATCCGCACCTCGTAACCCTGCAAAACCACGCTGGCATGCAGGTCGTTATCATGGACTGGGGTGCCACTATCCACTCCATTAAGGTTCCTGTTGCAGGCAAGGCCACCTTACGTGAAGTCTTAATTGGACCTAAAAATCCAGAGGACTATCACCACCAGTACTGCTTTATGGGCGCCACTATTGGTCGTTACGCCAACCGTATCGACAAGGGCCAATTTAACGCTAATGGCAAGAGCTACATTGTCGGCGGTGGCCAAGACGTGGTGCTGCACGGCGGTAAGGTGGGCTACAATCAGCGTCGCTTTGAGATCCTTTGCACCTCCCCTCAAGTTGCAGTCTTTAAGTACCACTCTCCAGATGGTGAAGAGGGCTTCCCTGGCAACTTTGATCTCACCGTGAAGTACACCTTAGGTGACGATTGCTCCTTACGCATCGATTACCACGGTACCTGCGATCAAGAGTGCCCAGTGTGCATCACCAACCACTCTTACTTCAACTTAAATGGCCACCACAGCAAGGTCTTAAACCATGAGGCCTTATTTAACTCCAAGGCCATCCTGCCAATGGATCCGCGCTCGATTCCAACTGGTAAGGTCTACGACGTGACCGCCCGTCTAGACAAGGTCGACAACTTTAACTTCACCG
Source organism: Candidatus Anaerobiospirillum pullicola (assembly GCA_018884035.1). Lineage (GTDB taxonomy): Bacteria > Pseudomonadota > Gammaproteobacteria > Enterobacterales > Succinivibrionaceae > Anaerobiospirillum > Anaerobiospirillum pullicola. Next base: position 668 of record JAHLFE010000172.1, on the reverse strand, counting down.
CGTGGAAGAAGCTGGCGCCAAGCGGCACGGTGCAAGACTTTGCAGACGACGAGAACATGCGCTACACCGGCGGCTATGACCACCCATTTGTCATCTGCGACTTTGGCGATAACATCAAGCCATGCGCTACGGTCAAGGGCGAAGTAGTTGACGGCAAGCAGGTGCAACTTGAGGTGTACACCGACTACCCTGCCTTCCAGTTCTACTCTGGTAATGCCATCAATCAGGATGTGCCTGATTTAGCCATTGCCCGTGATGATGGCACAGCTTATGGCCCACATGACGGTTTCTGCATTGAGCCAGAGTTCTTCCCTGATGCACCACACTTATATGCGTTTAAGGAAGCTAACCCAACGGTAACCCCACAGCGTCCTTTAAACCGCTTCATCATGTACAAGTTCAGCGTGCTCTAAGCGCTGCGCTTTAATAGCGGCACCGAGGCTGACGCTCTGTGCGCCATGCCTCGGGCTGTACTGTGCGCTGCTGCTATGTCTGAGTGGCTGCCTGTTGGCGGCTGCAGCAAAAAGAGCAGCAATAGTACGGCGTTTTTATTAAATTTACGATGAAATTGAGCTTTTGTAGAGACGCAAGGGTTGGCGCCATGTTGCTTATACCATAATATAATCAAGTACCAGCACCAACGTGGTGCTTCATCCGTAGGTGGCACC
>JAHLFE010000171.1 GCA_018884035.1 Candidatus Anaerobiospirillum pullicola | reverse complement strand
TGACTCAGGCCCACTACGACCTCGTTCGCGCTATGGGGCAAGAGTGGCAAATGATGTACGATGAGGACTACATTCGGAGTAAAATCAAGCTGTAGAAGCTGCAGGGCCAAAACACAAGGCTCGTAATGGGGTTAATTAGCAGCAATGCTCTGCTCTACGTGCTATATGGCGCGGTTAGCCTATGCTAACTTTTTTTAGTCATAAAAAGATGCAAGGAAAATTCCAGGTATTTGCTGCCCAGTCACGGTCACGGCGTGATTGGCGCGCTACTTTGCGCCCAAAAGAAAAGCCAAGCTTTGTGCAGAAAGCTTGGCTTTGAGCGTGAGAGAGCACTGCACGCACAAGTACTGCGCTCTCTACACGGGTTCACCTAAAGAGGCTGCTGATGATACAGCACTCAAAAATAGCCAGTGCTTACGTCTTAAGCTCCCAGCTGTATGACCACTCCCCTGAGAGAGCAGCCTTTTTGAGACCTACATGAGCCCATCGAGGCTGAACCGAAAAGCTAATGAGGTGGGGCAGTACGTAAGAAGATCGTGAGGCCACATCCTCACCATCCTCCATCGTTACTTGTGAGCATACCGCAAGAGTATGCTCACGCACCTCGGAACTTGTGTCCGTACTCTCTGCTACAGAGCACGACTTACGCAGTAGTAACACCACCCTCGCAGTGGCCAGCTTAGCTAATCTCTCGTTGCTCATGAGACCTCTACTACTGCAAGCTCTTCCCACCTCAGTGAGAACCGCCTACAGTTAGCGCTTTGTGCGCCTGTACCAATCTTGGGCTCAGTACAGGACGAGCTTATGGTCACGTAGCCGTCGCCTCTTCACCACTACAACCACAGTGCACACCGTGGATTGCAGGGGGCGTGCGTTGCAGGGACATAGCGACGTCCACTCACTTCAACTTCCGTTAAGGTGTAGCCTCGCTAAGACAGTGCCTTAGCGCAGCGTAGCCTTAGCGGCAAAATTAGCTGGCTTGGGCCTCAAGGCTGGCGGCCCTATTTGGCAGATGCAACGATCTCAGCAGCGAAGGTAACTGCACCAGACCATTGTTGTAGTCCATCTGTGCCAGTGGTCGGCCGTCAGAACCTAAGAAGCTCTTGCGAAACTTCACTGGGGTTGTGTGGTAGTGCTCGCGGAACAACTTGAAGAAGTAGCCGATGGTGTCAAAGCCATGCTGCATACCAATACCGCGAATCGAGTCAGCAGTGGTCGCAATATCAATCGCGGCCTTTTGCAGGCGGAACTCATTGATGTAGTCAATAAAGCTCAGCGCCGTTAACTGCTTAAAGATGCGGCAGAAGTACTGGTTGGTCACCTGCAACATGCCCGATAACTCTGAAATGGTAATCGAGCAATTGTAGTTGGCATGGATGTAGTTGAGCAGCTCTTTGATGTTGTCATCGCTGACGCGGCTCATTCTTTGTCTGCGGCCACTCTCCTCCTTGATCAGGTAGCCATACTCAAACAGCGAACCGATGAGATGTAACAGCGAGGCCTTTACCTGCAAGGTCAGACCATAAACGCGTAAGCGCTTGCGCTCTAACTCCTGCTCTTCTTGGCGTGGGCTGTTGGCAGAACCGCTTTGGTTCTTGTAGTTACGGGTACTAGCGTAAGCAATGGTAATGGAGCCAGCATTGATCGCGTTGCTGCGTCCAAAATCATCGTTCGCTGGAGCACCGTCCAAAGCGCTCTCTTCGTGCTTGCTGGAGGAGTCTGGGGTAGCTCCCGAGCTTGCCTGCTTGCGAGCAAAGTCAGCAAACTGAGCCACTGCCTCGGCGTGCGCTTGCTGCGCTTGTTGCGCCTCTTGCGCTCTTAACCGTTGCTCGGCCGTAGGCTCGCTGTCAACATTGCCAAACAAAGCAGCGGCAGCTGCTGCCGCTAAGGCTTCAGCCTCTAAGGTCGCGCGGTGGCTCATCCTATCTAAATGATCCGCCTCGTTACCATAAGAGCCCACCCCCGCAGAGATGCCTGCTAAGGTGGCAGCCTGCGCAATGGCTTGCGCCTGCGCTTGCTGAGCTTCAGCTTGGGCTTTAGCTGGCGTTATTTGCTCGTCGAGCTTAGGCGCCGTGGCAGTGAGCGTTACGGTTGGTGCCGCAATCTCAGGCGCTTTGCCGCTGTGCTCTTGCTCTTCTTCCTCTTCGGCCGTGTCCTCTTCTTTGCCCTTGCCGTTGGCAGTATGAGCATTAAAGCAGTCACGGGTTAAGGCAGAAATGCGTTGCTCGCTGGCAGGAAGTGGCGAGACCAGCTCCTCTAAGTGTGCTACCAAAGCACTGATGTAATCAAAACCGGTGTCGTGGGCTCCTATTACGATGCTACCGCGTAAAGCTCCTTGTTTGAGCAGCACCATGCTGCTGTCAAGGGCACTGTCACCATGGAAAAGGCGAATCACCTCAGGTGAGAACTTGATCCGAATCACTCGGCAGTGCGGTGGATAGGTGGTACGGTGGATTAAGTTACTTGGCACAATCACGATAGCCGGTGCATTGAATTCTTCGCTCTTGCCTTGGCAAATGTGTGTAAAGCCCTCGCCTGAGATACAGTGGATGATCTCAATTTCTTGATGCCAGTGAGCAGGGCTGGAACTTTGGCAGAAGCTACCGATGAAGTGGTGACAAGAAATAAACTGTAAAGCAGTATCAGAAGATGAAGTTACAGCAGGCCCACCCACGTGACCGACATTTGAGGTCGCGGTGTGAGTTGCTAAAGCTACGTTTTCCATTTTGCTCATAAAGTAATTCAGGTGAACCTATCATGGGCTCCTCACTAATACGGAGCCCCGTCAGACGCTCACCCCACTCGAAGTACTTTATGCGTCTACCGTAAACCACTGAGTTTGGGTCGGGGGTACTCAACACGTCCTAGAAAAGCATTGCCGCGCGTCAGGCTACGCGGACATCCACCTTAGGAACAACGCTGCTTGTGGAAAGAGGGGGCACGCTCTATAGACCTGCTTCTTGAGCACGGTTGCACTTAGCATTATCCTCTGGCAGATTGCGCCAAAAGGCAAGATGTACGTGTGTTTACGCCTAAAAAGGTGCGCACGGACGCTTAAGTAGGAAGCAACATGACCACGTTGGTTCTCTCTTCCCTAAGCAGTGTTAGTAAGCAGGCAGGCCCACCCCGTTACCTCTACCCTCATCAATTGAAGGGCACTAGGCCTTACGCCCTTACTTATGCCAGACGTAAGCGGGATTAAATCACACGCACCGCTCCCCAAGCTTCACCCTAAGGCTTTAGAAGATGATTACTGCTTACTTTGCAGATTGATGCGCTCTGCGCCGTAAGTCTAAAGCTGCCCGTCACCCTCCTAAAGCGCTTATGATCGCGCAAGTGACGTGGTATGGTTACTTGAGGTTAGCTGCGTAAATTTCTTTGCATCCTGTCAGTTTACGAAGTGACTGCCTAATCGCGGCGGCGAAAGCTTAGTTAGTGAGGCTAAGCTCGTAAGATACCCACCATACACAGTCATGAGGGAGCACGATGGCCCTTAAATCTCCTTACAAAAAACTAGGGACGTAGCTGCGATTGTTGGGAAGCGACCTCATAAGTTGGTGTGCTTAAGCGAGGCTGAAGATAAGACTAGGCTTAAGAAAAGCCGAGGCTTAAGGGCAGCAGCTTGTGAGGCAACAATCTCAACACGGTGTGCCTTTTACCCCGTGGTGCCCGAGAAAACGGTAAATAGTTCTTTTGCCAAAAGCGGGCGGGCCACAGGGCAAATGGTCTGCGCTCTCACCTGAGAGTTACAGGTACCAATGTTGATCAGCTCAACGACTAAACTCAACGTTTAGAGTAGTTGCTGTGAGTAATTCAAGCGGTGTGGCGTTACAGGTGTCAGCACCAAACCAAATTACATACAGATTCTTAATGCACATGTGCATGCAGAGTTTTCTTGCACCTTAGTTCTGGGCCAGAGCGTTGTGGCCTTGGGGAAAATCCATCCTAAAGCTAGCCTTAAGATCGCGCGCAGTGTCTCTCCCGAGTTATGCGGAGCCTAAGACAACACCCTAGTGTTCGCATCCTCTTTCTTGCTATTTCGCTCTTGTACTTTGGCCGAAAACCTTAGCTTGCTGGTTAGGCGTCAGCTCTTACCTCATGCTCTGTGATGTAACGTCACGTAACGTAACGTCACGTAGCGTGACATCACCTCACGTGACCTCATCTCAGTTGAGGCCTGCTGCGCGGTCAGCGGCAAGCAAGGGTGAGATGTGCGGGTGATTGATGAAAAGTAACGCCTGTTGCTAAGTGCTACGTACCACGAACAGGGGCTAGCTTGCGGTAAATGGGCTTTAAAGCTTGCTAGTAACGCCCTGAAAGCAGTACGCGGCGAGACGCCACTTTTCCACTCCACTGCCTTTACATCTCTGGGTGGTGGCAAAACAAAGACTAAAAGGAAATGAGACGGCGGGGCAGACGTGTTCAGCCTCGTCTACCACCGTGATCCGTCGCAACGGTTTAGCACTCCGTTGCTCTGTGCAGGCTATAAGTAAGTAGAAGCAGCGAGCACAGTTTTCTGCTGCGCGGTGACCAGCGCGCTTAAGCCTCATGGGGTGTAACGGTGGTCTTTACCGGTTAAGTTCGGTGGTACTCTACAACCACGTGACGCTTACGATCGTATTTGTCACCTCGGCTCTTTTACCAAAAGAGGGCGCGGGACAGACAGTGAGATCGCAGCGTTGCGGTAAGCTCTAAGCGGGCGTAGGAAGGGGCAACCTTGAGCACGGCACCGTCAGTTACGAGATGACGGGGGCGACATGGTTAAAGGCGGGAACAGAGGGATGTGTGTGATGACAAGGGGGAGAAGCCTGCTTCTGCTAGCACGAATGTTCAGCAAAGGGCAGGGGGCGGCAGAGCAAAAAGAAGTAGCTTTTCTGCGGGATGACGGGGCAGAGTGTAAGTGTGCCTCACAGCAGGTGCTAGCGGCTGAACGCTAAGTGCACAAGACTATGAGGTGTGCTTACGTGAGGGCGTATCAACATGCTCTGAGGTTGATGCTCTTTAGACCCCGAGGGAGAGTCACGATGTTTGGGGCTAAGCTGCGGCAATCCTCATGAACGTCAGTACGACCTCGTTCTCTGCGTCCGTAAAACACGCACAGACCTCAAAGTGAGGTCGGGATGAGCTTATGAGACAAGGACAGGGGAAAAGCGGGGGAGGTGGAGTACAGCGGACGCCACGTGGTAAGCGCAGATGGAGAAAGAGGAGGGAAAGGTGATTAAGGCAAATACATGCAGCTTGATCAGTCCTGTGCCTCAAACTCAGACGCTTACGGTGCTTTTGCCTTGACTTGCAGATAAGCTTTCACCCAAGAAAAACTAGCGTCTTCTTGATCTTGCTGCTCCTTTTGTCAGCTGCCACCAACTACGCTTTACAGCGGAGAACGCGACAGCGGCACACATACCAAAGTCCCCTTTAAGCCAGATCCTAGCGCACAGCTTAATGATGAGCATAAGACCACACAGTGACACTGTGAGGCTTAATCTTGCGGGGCGCAACGGCAGAAAAAGCAAGAAAAAGAGGCCTATGTTTTTGCTTGAAAAGGTGCAGCAGCAGGCACATATCGAAACTAACGGCAGCACCCAAGGCTACCGTAGTGGCGATATGATCCAGCCACATCTCAAAGAACCTAAGACAGTAGCAGTTCTTTGAAATTAACAACTTAACTGAGAATATTATACTCTAAAGCAATGGCTAGATAATAGCCCTAGGGTAAAAAAGCCATGGCAGGTGAAGAGTGACTTGTCAATATAGGTTCAGATTGAGTAATGGTAGAGGGGGGTAAAGCTGATAGGGCTGGCTTTTATGCTGCCATGGGGTGTGTTTGTATACAGGTGCAGAAAGGGGCGTTTTGGTGGAGGTTGGCGGCGGTTTTTAGGGGACGAAATAGGGGGTAAAAAGCGGGCTGCATGTGCGTGCTATTGCTTTTAGAGTATAAAATGTGATAACGCAGGGGACAATGGCGCGGCAGTGGCAGGGGACGTAAGCAGCGGTAAATATGGGCTTGGCATGACAATTAGCACTTGCAAGGTGCAAGTTGGGGGAGGTGTGTGGCGTTTTAGAGGTGAAAAATGAGTAATGATGGGGCGCTGCGAGTCTGTGGTGGCGTTCTATGGTAAAGGGCGGCAGGCGTGGTAGTGGGGGCTAAGCTCAAGAGTGCGCGGAAGCACGGGCAGAGGCGAAAGTGCAGCAATGCTATCTGGGAGAGTGGGGGGAAAAGGTGGCAACATTGGCATCAGTAGTGGTGCCAACATTAGGGTAAGCGGCCAATGCGGATAAGTTGGGGGTGGCTAGAGGGCACTGTGGTTTAAGGGCATTAGCTGCTATGTATTGCTCATAGGGGCAAAGTTGCTAACCTCAGCTCGGGCTGTTGCTGGGCAGGAGTGAGGCTTAAAGCGCGAAGCAGCCAGATCAGCGCTGATGGTGTTAGTGGTGGTAGAGAATAGGGCGGCTGGTAGTGGTGATTGCGGCGCTGCAGAGGCCGTGCGGTAGGGGTAAATAAGGGCAAAGCCAGCATAGGTTGCACAGCGTTAGAGGTGCTGCGTGGAGGTAAAAAAGCACTTGGTATACGTGCGCAAAATGGTAGGGGCGGTAGCGCCGATTAGGGACAGCAGATGGTAAAACTTAGAGATGAAAATATGAAGTAAGAGCACGGCAGAGTGATGGTGAAAATTTGCTGTAGAGTCGTTGTGAGCGATTGCAGAAGATGAAACTAAAACGGGGACTAAGATGCAAATGAGACAGTGGCGGGGTAGGGACGGCTGTAAGCGTGTATGGTGAGGTAGAGGCGAGAACTGATGCGCTCTGTGTGGCACCACAAGGGCTAATCACAGCGGCTGTGCTTGCGCGGGAAAAGGCTGTGTGGTGCTTTCCATGCTTTTGGGGAGCGGCGGGCTCTGTGGTGCTTTTGGTTGTGGTGACAGGGCCAAGCGCCTGTGGTGCCGTTACTTCTGAGGAGCACAGTAGGCTAATCCGCACGGCCTTCACTTTGGGTAGAGTCACAGCTGGCATTGATAGCGAGAGCCATAGATCTTAACAGCACCTTACTGGAGAGGCCACCACCACCACCACCACCACCACCACCACCACCACCACCACTCGGAGTTGGGACACATATGCTCACGTTTACGCTATTGCGTTTGAGCCTGTGCCAGCGCCAACGGCGCACTACCTCCAAGGGACACCGTAAGGCCAATCCGCTCTGATTTCACTCTGGGGCGTAACACGGCTTGTTACCTGTAGCAGCGATCATGATTCTCTTTGTGATTTTGCAACAGAGCCGGTACATTTAGCAGCCAGTTCTCTTTAGAATAGCCATGTTTTAGCGTGGACAGCTACAGCGCAAGACTTAATGCGTTAGCACTGACGCTGCTCCACTGGTGTAGTCCCTGAGGATGCGTGAATCCACGCAATGGGAAGAGGAATTTTCTATGGCCTTACGTGATGGCTTTTTATGGGGCGGCGCCGTCGCTGCCAATCAATTAGAGGGTGCCTACAATGAGGATGGTAAGGGCCTCTCTATCGCCGATGTCCTTCGCGCCGGTGACGTCAACACCCCACGTGTGATCGACAAGGACGGCCCAATCTCCGGTATGAACTATCCATCGTGGTCGGCCATTGATTTCTATCACCGCTACGAGGGCGACATCGCACTCATGGCCGAAATGGGCTTTAAGTGCTTCCGTACCTCGATCGCATGGAGCCGTATCTTCCCTAATGGTGATGAGACCACTCCAAACGAGGCTGGCCTTGCATTCTACGACCGCCTTTTTGATTGCCTGCTTGCGCACGGCATCGAGCCAGTCATCACTCTCTCGCACTTTGAGATGCCACTGGGCTTAGTTAAGAACTACGGCGGCTGGACTAACCGCAAGTGCATCGACTTCTTTGCCCGCTATGCTGAGACCTGCTTTAAGCGCTATCAGCACAAGGTCAAGTACTGGATGACCTTTAACGAGATCAACAACCAGTCTGACGTCTTCAACCCATTTGTAGTGTGGACGGATTCGGGTATCGTCTTTAAGGATAGCGACAGCTTTAAGATTCGCCGTCAGATCATGCTGCAAGCTGCTCACAATGAGTTTGTGGCCTCCGCCCGTGCCGTCGCCATCGGCCGTAGCATCAATCCAAACTTCCGCATCGGCTGTATGCTGGGCTTTGTGCCAGTCTATCCAAAGACCTCTAACCCAGACGACATCCTCGCCGCCCAACGTGCCATGGAAGAGCGCTGGTACTTCGGTGACGTCCACGTCTTAGGTAACTACGGCAGCTACGCTGACCGCATCTGGGAAGAGGCCGGTGCCGCTCCGGTGATGGCACCATCTGATGAGGCTGAGCTGCAATACGGCTGTGTTGACTATTTTGGCTTCTCCTACTACATGAGCCGCTGTGTCAGCGCCGCCAAGATCAACTCGACTCCTACCAACTTCTTAGGCGACGATACCAACGACTACGTTAAGGTCTCCGATTGGGGCTGGGCAATCGATCCAAAGGGCTTACGCTATGTGCTGCGTGAGATCGACGGCCGCTACAATGGTATCGATCAGTTCATCGTAGAAAACGGCTTAGGCGCTTACGATAAGCTCGAATCTGACGGCTCGATTAATGACCAGTACCGTATAGACTACCTGCGTGCGCACATCGAGCAGATGAAGCTTGCGGTTGACGTAGACGGTGTGAGCTTAATGGGTTACACCCCATGGGGCTGCATCGACTTAGTCTCTGCCGGTACCGGTGAGATGGAGAAGCGTTACGGCTTTATCTACGTTGATAAGGACAATAAGGGCAACGGTACCTTAGAGCGTAAGCGCAAGCTGTCCTTTAACTGGTACAAGAAGGTCATTGCTTCCAACGGTGAGGACTTAGCGTAATGGCGGAGCAGCAACAACAGGCCTTTGCCAAGCGCCCTGTTTCCGTGCTGACCTTGGATGTGGGGGGCAGCGCCATTAAATACGGTGTTTGCAACGAGTTTGCGCAGATCACCCACAAAGGCGAAGTGCCAACACCGTGTGCGGTTGAGAGTACCGTAGAAGACCTGCTGCAGGCCTTAGATGGTGTGGTTGTCGAGGTTAAGGCGCAAACTCCGATCGAGGGCATAGCCATCTCGCTTCCTGGCTGCATCAATCCTGATGGCAGTATGCGCACGGGTGGGGCTCTCCCATACAACTACGGCCAACCTCTTGCCGACCTCATAGAAAAGCGCACGGGCATGCGTCCGGTGCTGGTCAATGATGCTAAAGCAGCAGCGGCGGCGGAGCTGTGGATTGGTGCGCTGCAAGGCGTCGAATCAGGTGCGGTGCTGATCTTAGGCACGGGCTTAGGTGGCGGCATTATCGTCAATGGTAAGGTCTACAACGGCCCGCATGGCTCGGCAGGTGAGCTCTCGGCTTTTGTGCACAACATGCCAAGCTTTACTGAGTCTCTCGACTGCGAGGCCTCGCACGTGTCGACGACGGGCTTAGTCATTGCCGCTTGTGAGGCTTTGGGCCTTGAGTACACTTTTACGCCAGATGTGGCCACACGTCATATGCCTTTAGATGGCCGTAAGATCTTTGCGCTCTATCATGAGGGCAATGAGGCTATCCGTCAGGTGATAGCTGACTTTGGCTATAACGTGGGTAAGCTGATCTTTAACCTCAGTGTGGTGCTTGATCTGCAAAAGGTCGCGATTGGTGGTGGTATCTCTTGTCAAGAGTGCCTCATTGATGCGATTCGCGTGGGTACGGAAAAGGCGTGGGAAACCAACCCAGTGTGTGGCTTAAAGCCTCCTTTGATCACCATGCCGGAGGTGTTGGGATGTCAGTTCCACAACGACGCTAACCTCATTGGTGTGATGCGCCAGTACTTAGAGGTGCACGATCTGCTCTAAGCTTAGCTCTAAGCTTTGCTCTAAGCGCTAGCGCTGCTTAGCGCTGTGCTACGTTGTGCTGCGCTGACGTCGGGGAGTTGGATCGTATTTATTTTTCCTGATAAATAAGCCGTTTTTGCTGTATACCTCTCAACGATCGTAAGCACCATTACCGCTTTAGATGTGTTTTTGCTCAGCTTTGCAGCTTCAGCATT
>JAHLFE010000019.1 GCA_018884035.1 Candidatus Anaerobiospirillum pullicola | reverse complement strand
ACCAAGCTGAGCACAGATGACGCCGTGGAAATGCTGGCGCAACACATCGTAGTTAAGCCGGTGTTGGATGCGATTTACCCTGACTACCCCTTCACAGAACGCAACGCCCTTGCAGGCTGCATGACGCGCATTCTTCCTGCTGGATGCCGAGAGGCTTAAGCTTGCCCCTGATTAGCGCCAGCCTTTCTACAATGCAGCAGTCTATCCTAAGCGCTTACGCCTTTCAGAGTCAGGGGCAGAGGAAAAGGAGCACCTCTCTTTACCAGCGCCCGCCCCGTAATAGCAGAGAGCCTAATGCGTTAAATCACCAGCGCTTACCTCCAAACCAAAAGAAGGCCCAGCAAACGCCGCATCACATCCCATTCCACCATCCTAAGACACTCAGCTCTCTCTCTCTCTCTCTTTTACGCAGGCTAACTCCAGAACAATTTGCTCTCTGTGGTAGCTTACGAGGGCATGGTGCTAACTCCCTGCTTGCTCAGGACAAAGCTCACTTCAGGATGCTCTGGAAGCACTTACAGCTTTGAGCGCTGAGAACAAGCTGATTGCAGACGTATAGAGTGCAGCAAAGTCGTGCCTTACGAGATCGAGCCCAAGCCCACAACAATCATCTTTCGCTCCGGCTCTTCTTCAGCCTCGATCTTATCATCAGCACTTGCCTTGAGCAGTGGAGACTGCTCTAAGGGAATACCCGTTAGCTGTGCATGTAAAGCCGCAATCTCTTGGGTCGCCTCCGCCATCACCGGCACCACACTCTGCTCTAAGCTTGGCTCTTGGTAGAGCAAGCGCAACTCACTACGGGCACGCGTCAACGCCCCATACACCAGCTCAGGGCTCACTTGCTCCCCCAATAAGAACACCAAGACGCGCTCACTCTCACTGCCAAGAAAATCCGGAATAGCACTGAGGTTAACACCGGTATGACGCGGCATGATCTCGTGCTGTGCACTGCCGCTACCACTTCCCATATCTACCTGCCACGAGCAGCGCTCTAAATACTGCTGTAGCAGCGGCACTAGCTGCTGTAAAGCCGCCACCACCTCACCGTGCTGCGCCTTAGCAACAAAAGCCCGCAATAGCTGCCCACATTGGCTCTGAAGTGACGGCTCTACTGCACTAAGCAACCATGCGGCACAGAGTCGCACTAAGCGCAGGGCAATAAAAGGTGCCTGTAAGCGCTCGCGCCATGGGCCAATTAAAGACTGCACTGTACTCTCGCGCTCTGTAGACAGCTGCTGCGAGAGCACCAATGCCATAATCGCGACCTCAGGTGAGCGTGTCAGGATAGCCTGCGTTGGTAGCTTGAGCTCATGGCAGCGCTGCAACCACGAACGCTGTTGCCATGGCTGCCATGAGGAGGTGAGCTTTATCAGCAGTCCCAAACAAGAGCCCAGCCGCTCTTGCAGCCGCGCAGGCACAGAGCGCCTAATCTGTGCCTCTTGCTCAGGGTAGCGCAGTATGGTCTGTACCGCTGTCACCAGAGGTAAGGACTCTTGCCACCATTGCCAGCGCTGCGGAGCATAATCTTGCCACTGTGACTGCACTACTTTTGAGAGAAGCGGTAACTGTCGCCATAAGCGCTGCTCATTACGCCCTTGCATCACCAGCGCACGGTGCAAGCTGTTAATACTGGAGCGCACTAAGGTCGCGTGAGCTTGATCTTCGCTACTGCCATGAGCCCCAGCTGGGGATAAGAGCTGCGTCAGTGCTGTGAGGATCACTTCCTCTAGCGTCCCCATCAGCGCTTGTGTGCGCACATGTAAGCCCTGCTGCCGTAAGAGAAAATCGAGACAATATAGAGCCGGTACACTGTTACCAATGATGCTGACACCACCCCAGGCCTCATCACCATACGCTAGGCCTTGCGCCGTGCTCTGCTCCCGTGCAATAGCAGAAGCATTAGCATTAGACGCGAAGGCGCCATTAACAGTGCTGTCTTGACCACGCAGCTGTGCTGTTAGCGGTAAGTCAAAGAGAGCCTCTTGCGTATTAACAAAAGCCAGCGCCTCACGGCGTAAGAGCGGCAATAACGCCCAAAAATCTTTGCTGGGATCTAACGCCCGCCATGAGATCTTACCAGCGCTGTTTTTTAAGCCCTGTGGAGTAGTGAGGTCATAGACACCACCCACACGCTTTGTCCAGCGCGCCAGCCATGCTTTTACCGCCAGAGCTGAGCCGTCACGCGGGGCCAGAGGCACCACAGAAGTAACAGCGCTCGCAGCCGCTAGCGTCATGCTCTCAGGAGCGGCCGTATCTCCAGTAGTCGCAGAGGTAGCTACGGAGGCCGAGCCTGCAGCAGTAGCTGCTGTAGCGCTGGCAACCGTCTCGGTCTCGTCCTCATCTTCCATCAGCGTAAAGTTATCGCAGAGCGTGCGCAGATCAAAGCCAATACGGGCAGTGCTAAAAAAGTGTAGCTGGTACTTAAAAATCATGGCCGCCACCAATGGCGAACCACGATAGGTAAGCGGTAATAGGCGCTGCTCTGATAAAGACGCTTGGTTTACCCCGTGGAGAATACGCCGCTCACTTAAAGACAACAGCTGCGCTTGTACCTCTGGCCATAAGCCTCCATGCGCTGCACCACGCAGTAAAGTCGCTTGCTCTTTTAGCCATGCCCACAGCTGCGCACGTACCTCAGGATGCTGATAGCAACCACCGATATCCTGACAAAAGTCAGCACCTAAAAACAGCGCTTGGGGCTGGTGGTAAGCACAAAGTTCTTGTAAGGAGCTAAGCGGGAAATCCTGCGCATCATCAATGATGAGGACAGCACAGCGCGGTAATGCTGCGCGCGGGATGCTACTCTGTGGTAATGGTGCCGATATCTGTGATAGCGCTTGGGCATGCTTTTGTTGCTGTAAAACAGGCAAATACGCCTCCCCTGCCCACACTGCAAAGTCAGCAGTAGGCACCGCCGCAAAATGCTGCTGCAGCCCCAGCTGGTACCACTGACCACGAGCGGCGTGGTGATGTAAGAGCAGCACCCGCACTCTATCAGTACCTGCAGCGGCACTGTCTGCCCCAGCACCACTACCTGCGTTAGTAGCTGCAGGAGAGGCAGGAGTGGCAGGAGTGATAGTAGCAGGCAACGGCGCAGTGATAGCAGCTCCTTCTGCCGTGCAGGCGCGGCCCTTAATGGTCAGAGCCGCCTGCTGCTTCGTGAGGCGGATATAGGTGTACACCGCCTTTTCTAGCAATACGGCACTGCGACCCGCACCAAAAACGCCATTAATAAGCAACACCGGCTCTGGACTTAAGATCGCTTCTACCTGAAAGCCATCCAATTGTAAGAAGCTGAGCTCACCACTGTCTGCTACGCTTTCAGGGGCGATCCTCTCTACAAGAGGTAGTGGCTCTGGTGTGCTACTCCTGTCTTTAGCTGCTGGTAGCTCGACCTCAGTGTGCTGAGGCTTTTGCCGCGCCGTAATTTCCAGCTGGGTGTACTGTGGGGTAAAAACCTGCTGCGCAGAGGTAGGCTGGAAAGTAAAAGAAGCCTGTCTCATAAAGCGAGCCCATTGCTGCCACTGACTACCAGTAAAGCCCAGCGGCTGCGGCCATGCGATACAGGAAAAGAGGTGCTTGTCCGGAGTATGAGGCGACGCGCCCTCTGGTGCTGAGGTTAGTGCTAAGGCACCGCTAAAGAAACTTGCAGGCCATGAGCTTAAGCTACTGGCTGTACCTGCTGTATGAGCTATAGCTGCAGTGGTTGCGTTTACAGCGCCCGCCCCTACAGATGCAGTAGCGCTGGCTACGTTAGCTGCTGCCTCATGAGACAACACCTGAGCGGGTGTGAGCCACAGAGGAGCAGTACTCTGCCCGTGGGCAAAGAAATCCGTCTGTGGTTGCTGATAAAGAGCTTGTAAGTGCTCTTGTAAGCGGGCACGGTTACTCGCGGCAACATAGCGAATTTGCACCTCTGGTAAACGTCCGGTAAAGAGCTCTAAGAGCTCGCGGCGCTCTTTAGAGTGCAGATGGTGGGGAGCACAGACGACATGCAATAATTGCTTAATCTGCTCATGGGTACAGGAAACGAGACTTAAGAGAATCACCGTAGAGCGTTGGGCCGCTTGCTTTTGTGCGTCAGTCCAGTGCAAGGCGCGAGCGGAGGCATCCAACAACTGCTGCTTGAGGTGTAAGAGGTTATGACGCCGCTGTAAAAGCTCCTCTAAGTGCTGCTGGAGATAGGAAGCGCTGGCTGTGTAAAGATCAATGAGCAACAGCCCATATGGACGGTGCAGCACCACTAAGGGCACATGCGCAAAGCCCAAGCGTAGATCATAGGAGAGGAGGTCATTACTACTTAGCAACGGCTGATATAGATAACGTAGGCAGTACGCCGCAAAACTGAGACACGGCCCCTGAGGCTGAGGAGCACTGGGCACTACCGCAGTCACAGGAGCTCGCAGCTGGTCAGTGTTAGTAGTAGTAGTAGTAATAGTAGCCGCAGCGTCAGCTTCAGCATGCGCCTCTACCGCTGCTGTTGATGCTGCCTCAGCACCATTAATCTTCCTTGCCACTGCTATTGCTAACGGCCGTGAAAGCGGGGCTGACGCTGTAGTAGTACCTCTTTCTGCCGCAAAAGAAGATTCCTCAACAGTACCTACTGTTGCTTGCGGAGTTGGCCTTGGGCTGTTATTTGGATCATGCCCCTGCAGACGACTCTGCTCCCGCTGCGTTATGGCAGCTTGCTGCGACTTACGATACTCACTGTAAACGGCGTAAAGATGGCGCAGCCTTGGGGGCAGATTGGCAGGAATGGCAGGCAAAGAAGAAGAAGAAGAAGAACGACGGGAACTGCCAGCACCACCTTGGGCCTTACTACCAGCGGCAGTAGGTGCGGAAGCCGGAGACGCGGCTTTATGTACTGTCGGTGCTGATGGTGAGCTCTGGGCAGAGGATGAGTCCTGCGTGTAGGACGCAGGTGACGGATGGCGAGACAAAGCTGCTGCTGTCATAACGGCCTCCTCTGTGGTGTCCACCACGAAACCCATACTCTGCAAATGCTGATCAATGCTGTGCGCGCACAGCGCTGCTACCATGGTAGCACCCAAGTGATCTGTGCCTAAAAAATTTTTTTTCTTCTGCGCGCCGCGTCTCTGTCCAATGGTTACCACAAGGTGACTGGGGGACTTTTTTGTGCCTACTTCAAGAGGTCGCCACACAGGTATACACTGCAACCATACACACGAACGCAGAGCCACCGCAGCGCAGAGGCCTCTCAGTACATCTGAGAGCACGCTTGAGGTGTGCTTCTGTGACCGTAACCCTGCGGATTAATGGAGAATTAAGATGAGCGCTTTTGCTAAATTCAGCATTCCTGCCGATGCCGGTCGTACCGAGCTGCACAATCAGATGAACTTAACCGGCTGCGAGGTCTCCTACAACCGTCTGCCAGCTGGTGCCTCCATTCCATTTGTGCACAAGCACAAGGAAAACGAGGAACTCTACCTCATCACTGAGGGCAGCGGTGAGTTCTACTTAGACGGCGAGATCATTGCGGTGAAAGCCGGTGACTGCCTGCGTGTCGATCCATCCTGCGAGCGCTGCACTAAGGCCGGTGCCGAGGGCTTAGCTTACTTCTGCATCCAGACCAAGCAAGGCTCCTTACAGCACTTCACCATGGACGATGGTGTGATGTGCGAGACTAAGGCTTTTGCCTAAGCTTCAAGCCCAAGCTACTGTGCCAGCAGTAACGTAAGGCGTAGCAAAAGGGTTGGGGGCAGCTGGTTCCCAGCCCTTTTTGCGTTTTTTCAGATGCAGCCTGTAAGAACGCGCCCTGCTTGCCTGTGGCCTTTCTTAACTGTGGCAGCCACTCTCTTTCTTTTGTCCCGCCTTGCTGTCCGCCTTTGCCCGCTACAGATAAGCGTCCTCACAGCTATCCTCAGATTTTGGTTCTACTCAGAGTTTGTGGATACAAAAAGCAGCAGCGTCCTGCGATCAAGCAGGGAAACCCATGTAATGACGCTTGGCGTAACCAAACTTGGAGTAGTGTTGATGCCATATCAACCAAACTCTGAGGAGAGCCTGATTTTGGTGGATACCAAAAAGCAGTAGAGTCTCTGCTCTCAAGCATTTGTGCCGTTCGTGGTGATGGAGTTTAGCGTGACTGGCCTTGGAGTAGCGTCGGTACTCTCTCCATCAAACTCATAATAGCGCCCAATTTTTCCTCACCGCCATTGGTCTTTTGGTGCTACATTAGCAGCGCTAAGAGACAATCACTACCAGCCGCTCCTGTGCGCCTCATGTGGCTAGCAGCAGCGTGTTAATCGTAAGAGAAGCAATTGCACCACATGGCTGCATACAGGCGCTACGCACAGCGCACTCATACCACCTCTAAGCCCAGACGGCTCTTACTGCCGCTAAACTCTGAGGGCACTTACAGCTGCTTTGTTTCCCCTCCCCATGCCCCTTAAGAGCAACGACCACACGTAGCGCTCTCGCACCGCAGCTGTCAGGGTGATCTGCAGCTACCTCTCTCAAAAATAAGCTGGCTGGGCGTATCTTGAGCCCCAATCTAACTTTAGGGATGCGGTTATGCTGCTCTAAGTTTTTCACCTTTCTTGAGGTTTGTGCTGCTGCCTGCTGCGCTCTGCTCTTGCTTGCTTACCTGCTTGCCAGAGAGCCTTCCAGCCCGCAAGTAGAGCTTGCCTCTACTGCGTTGTCCCCATTATCAGAGGAAAGTTTCATTATGGCCACCCCCAGCGCAACTGATCACACGCTCTCACCAGCCCTGAGCATTGCTGCCCATAAAAGCTCCTCTGGAGCAAACAACAC
>JAHLFE010000170.1 GCA_018884035.1 Candidatus Anaerobiospirillum pullicola | reverse complement strand
TACGTCTACGGTTTCACAGTGTAACTCTGCTTTTACACAGTATTAACACTGCTTTTTTCTAGTAGCGAGCCGCTATCTGATCTTCTGATGTAGATTGCGGATCACTACGGGCTTGTCCACAAAGCCCCCATCAAGTAGGGACAAAATGTCCTTTCTTGAGTTCTTGCTGGTATTGGCCGCTTACATCCCTACGCTTACGCATAGGGAATTACGCGGCTTCGTTAATGTGACCGCATAGATGTGCTGTGCACATATTTATCAGCGTCATCTGGCGCCAAAACTTTAATCGGCCTTACCTTACGGTCGCGGTAAGCGCCTCAAGATAGCTTTGCCAAAAGGCGTAGCGGCCTTCCTTGTCTCAAGGCAAAGGTATCTAAAAAATCCAGTCACCGCTTGTAGGCAAACGTTGCGCAAAAAGACGTTTACTGCTGACTTGCTTGTGTGCTTACCTTGCTTGCGAGCGCTCCGGTAAGAGCTTTAAGTAGAATCTCGCTTAGGAGTTAGAACGCAATGTGGTGTATATGTGGGAAAAGCAAAGATAAGCTGAGGGTTGATTTCTCTTTGCTGCAAGTAGATGGCGTTAGAAACGTATGCAGGTGAGCTTTTGCCTAAAGGGTGGTAGAGAGACTGTGCCTGAGA
This sequence comes from Candidatus Anaerobiospirillum pullicola, assembly GCA_018884035.1. Taxonomy (GTDB): domain Bacteria; phylum Pseudomonadota; class Gammaproteobacteria; order Enterobacterales; family Succinivibrionaceae; genus Anaerobiospirillum; species Anaerobiospirillum pullicola. Next base: position 18,383 of record JAHLFE010000170.1, on the reverse strand, counting down.
GCAAACCCTATTTTAGGGGATTATATGCTGCTGCACAGGAGCCACTCTAATAATACCGATGCACAGAGCAAGAAATGTGCACTAATGCTTTTGAAGCTAAAGACAAAATTTGTTAGCGCATGTTAATGGTGCAGGGCAGGCACGCCCTCACAGAACTGTGGATGATATCCCAGCCGTGAACCGCGCCGATGGTGCGACATTCTGAAGCGGTTACGGCTCGCGTGCGCACCTGCCAAACCCCGTTCATCAAACAGCAGGGAGCACGTTACTTAAGCCTATTGTAGGCTATAAATACAACAACACTCAAGCAGGGAAATGAAAATGTGCGATACATGTTCCAAGTGGCAAGTTTTCGGCGGAAGTGTAGACGTGACAAGGGGCGTTCACGTTACACGGTGTCAAGAAAAGGTGCGGTTGGTGACAAACAGCGTGTCAGTCAAGATCACTTGAGTGTGGTGCTAGGTTGTGGTTAGCAATGGGGAGGGATTAAATTACAGGCAGCCTTGTCAACGTAAAGGGTTGTACACGTTAACGGTGGGCAGAAAGTGGCGGGGCGCTGGTGTTATTAAGTGGCTAAAGCGCACCACAGGAGCTTTACAGTGACTACCTTGGGGGAGCGTCTACAAGCGCAAGAAATGTGGAAAAAGGTGGGTACTTGGGGAAGCTGCAGGAGCAAGTGCGATCAGGGGCTCATAGGGAGCGAGTGCTTCATCTTAGGGGCGCTGAGCTTGCACGCTGTCATACCTCATCAGCCTGCAAGCACATCGCATCAGAAAGGAATCGCAGGACAGCAACAGCTCCAGTTTATTGTTAGTGCCGATAAACATCAGGTTTTTGCTGAGGAGGTGAGCAGCACTGAGCGCATGCTTTGTGCGGGGATGTAAGATAGGTAGGGAGGTAGGCTCAGGCTCACCTCATTCCCACGAACTGAACACCACCATGGCTTTATGTTGCTTTTGGTGTGTGTCCATGCCCTTTAGTGATGAGTGCTGTAAGTGGCAGCTACAGCGCTTACCAGCTGGTTGGGCGCATCTAAGCACCCTGAGGGATAAGTTGCTATCGCTCTGAGTTGCGCTGGCAGCTCTTAGGTTCGCGAGTATGGGCTAACCTGCACCATGCATCTTATGGTGTGGTACGTACCATCACTGATCCTTGCAGCTGTCACTTATGAGATCACTTGGTTATTAGCTCAGCTTGCCTCTAAAGAGCCAAATAGACAGGCTCAGCGTCACCATGCCTAAGCCCAGTAACGGCAGCATGAGGTGTGAGACTTCCCACAGCGTCTGTCCTTCAAGGTAAATGCGCTTTACCGCCTCATAGCCATAACGCATCGGATTGAGCAGAGATAAGTACTGGGTTGCGGTCGGCATGGCGCTAATCGGCGTAATCATGCCCGAGAGGATGATAAAAGGCAGCACCAGCACAAAGGCCATAACCTGCGATTGCTGCGAGGTTGAGGCAATAGCCGAAATGGCTAAGCCTAAGCCCACGGTACTGAGGCTAAAGATTGCAATGACCGTGAGGAGCGCCCCAAAGTTTCCTAAGAAAGGAATCTCAAACCACAGCATGCAAATCAAAAAGAGAATGAGACCTTGGCAGATCGCAATTACGGTTGGCACCACAGCCTTACTGATGAGGATCTCCACCGGTGTAAGCGGCGCCATCAGCATCATATCAAAGGTGCCCTCCTCACGCTCACGTGATACTGACAGTGACGAGAGCATCAGCACCTGAATCATGGAGAGCGCGAGGATCATACCCGTCATAATGGTGTAGCGTGTCAGATTGTTGCTGTTGTAGAGATAACGGTACTCAATGTTGATGTTACGGCTCAGAGCACCAGCTTGCGCTTGGGCCTCTTGGTTGAGCTCATTGACAATAGCCTGCACATAGCCTAAAGCGGTATTGGCTGAGGCGGTATTACGGGCATCAGTAGCCACAAAGAGGATATGGTCACGCGGGAAATTGGCGCTGATATAGAGGCCTAACAGGGCCTCACCACGATCAAGGCTCTGCCGATAGCACGGCTCATCAGTACACATCCGGACAAGGTCAAAAGACGGGTTGTACTGGATTCTGTGCACGATTTCTGTGGCGGTGGCGTCGTAGCTGTCCTGAAAAACTACGTAAGGGACGTGCTCTAAGTTAAAGGTCGCACCATAACCAAAGAGGATAGACTGCAAAATGAGCGGCAGAAACAGAATACGGCGCGTGCCCTTATCGACTACGGTGACGATAAGCTCCTTTTGGATCATCGCCCATAAGCGCGTGAGCACAGTACGCACGGAGAGGGAGTCGTGCTCGTCGTGCGCGGTAGTCTGATCGTTTTTGCCATGAGCCATGGTGATACCCAAAAGAGTTGCAGGCCTTTGTCTTTGTTGTGCAGTGCATAGCAGTGCATTGCATTGCATTGCATTGCAGTGCAATGCTGCGCTGTAATGAGTGAGGGAGGTTAGCTACAAGGGCGTTTTTCCCTTATGTGAGCACAGCTCCTTGCCATTAACCTACCTCAAGATACGTCGCGGTAGCGACGCGCGACGCTCCATCTCAGTTTTCTGCATCAAGGTACTTAACCCCATCTCAAAGGCCGATTTTAAGCCAATAATAGGGGGTAAAAATCCTTTGCAGGAACAAGGGGGAAAATGCTCTCTTTGCTACGTTACAGGCTTAGCGGTGGCTTGAGCGACGCCCGCTTAAAGTGCCGCTGTAGCAGGCGGTAGCAGAGGACATGCAGCAAGAGCGCAAAACCCGCTAAAATCAGCAGATTGCGCAGCAAGATATCAGTACTGCCACCGGAGAGCAGGCAGATCTTGGCGGAGTTAACCGCGTAAGTAGGGGGCAGCATGTAGGCAATGTAGGAGATTGCCGCCGGAATTGAGCGCAGATCAAAGACGGCACCCGAGAGCAGAATCGACGGTAAGAAGCTCACAATAATGGCGTACTGCGTCGAGAGAAATTGGTTCTGCGTGCCTACGGATAAGCACAGTGCCAGCATCACAATGGCGTAGAGATAGACCATGATGGTGAGGATAAAGAGCAGGGCACTGCCGCGAAAGGGCAGCTCATAAAAGATGAGCGCAAAGAGAATGGCGCAGCTGGAGCCTAACAGTGAGAGGCCGTAGTACGCTAAAAACTTGGAGATGAGGATCTCGCCTGCGGTGACATTGGTAGCCTTAAGGCCAATGAGCGTGCCGCGCTCAAACTCACGCGCAATCACAATGGACGACATAAAGGCGCTCATAAGGGTAATGGCACTAATGAGCTGCCCTGCCATTAGGTACCACGTGGACTCGTTAGCCTCGTTAAACCAGTTGCGGGTGGTAATGCTAATCGGCTTATAGGCTGCGGCACTGCTGCTGATACTGGAGCTGGCCGTCGCACTATGGCTTGCACTGAGCGCACTGAACTCTGCGCTAGCGGTGCTGCCCATACTGCTCCCCACAGTAGCTTTGTTGGTACTGTAAGCAGCACCGGTGCTGGCACTAATGGCGGCAGCGGTGATGTTGGTGGCAGAGGCAGTGGACGTATTCTGCTCGGAGCTAAAGCCCATGGTGGGAGATGCTAAGGCTTGCATGGTGCTGGTGTTAGCGTTGGCACCGCTGCTGGCTCCGCTGCTGGCATTACTGATGGTGCTGCGGGCGCTAGTAGTGCTGTTATCGTCCAGACTTAACACCGCACTGCTCTCTTGGGCGGCCATAACATTAATGGCGGGGGCAAAGTTGAGGTAGCTTACTTGGCGGTTGAGGCCCTCTAAAGACACCGAGGAGCTAAGCACACTCTCGATAAAAGAACGTGCTTGTGTGGCTAAAGAGGAGTTAGAGCCATTGAGCACGATCATGACCTGAATCTCGCGGTGGTAAATAGACTGCGCCAGATTGTTAGGTAGGAGCACATAGGCATCGATCTCATGCGTGCGCAGCAGTTCTTGGGCATCTAAAGCGTTATTGACCTGATAGAGGTTAAAGTACGGGGAGCCGGAGAAGGCAAAAGCGATCTCCTTACTGACCACATCCTCCATATGAGGGCTGACTAAGGCTACGGATACGGGCTTTACATCGAGGCGTAAGCCTGTGCCGTAGAGCAGCACTAAAAGGATAGGCAGGATAAAGGCAACGACCAGCACCGACTTGTCGGCAAGGATTTGCTGCACCTCTTTGCGTAGCAAAGAGAGCACGTGTGTTTGTGATGCCATGCTATCCTCCTTGTGCTACTTTTGCTGGTGTCGCCGCTGCTGCACACACGCCACAAAGGCTTCCTCAATGGAAATACGGCTGTGATCGGGGTGGGTGCAAATCTCATCTGGGGTGCCCAAGATGAGGATTTTGCCCTGATCTTGAATTAAGAAGCGGTCGCAATACTCCGCTTCTTCCATAAAGTGCGTGGTGACAATAATGGTGGTGCCTTGCTCGGCTAAGGACGCAATCATCTGCCAAAAGGCACGGCGTGAGGCCGGATCAGCCCCTGACGTCGCCTCATCCAAAAAGAGAATCTGGGGGCGGTGAATTAGGGCACAGGCCATGGACAAAGAGCGCTGTACACCAAAGGGCAGATTGGCCGCCATCTCATGGAGAAAGGGGGTGAGACCAAAGACCGTGCACATCTGTGCAATGCGCTCCTCTAAGAGTTCACCGGAGAGGCCGTAGCTCTTACCAAAGTATTGCAGGTTTTGCTCAAGCGTCAGCTTGCGGTAGAGGCAAAACTTTTGGGCAACGTAGCCAATGGTGGCGCGCACAGAGCTTTTGGCGTGGGCTAAAGACAGGCCATTAATGAGAATACTGCCAGAGCTGGGGTTAAGGAGAGCACAGATCATTCTAAAGGTGGTGGTTTTGCCCGCACCATTAGGGCCTAAGAGACCAAAGATCTCTCCTTGATAGACCTCAAAGGTCGAGTCGTGCACCGCCGTAAAGTTACCAAACTGCTTGCGGATATCCTTGACCTTGATGACAGCTTCTTCATGAGCTGCGTGAGTAGTGGCAGTGGCAGTAGTGGCAACATTATCCGTTGTCTTTGTAGTTGTCGTTGCTGTTACTGCTGTTGCCCCAAGCGCCTCGGAGGACGCGTTTTTTCCTAAGAGCTCGGTAAAGCCAGACTGGGCATGAAAAGATCCTGTGAGGTTAATGTAAGCGTCCTCCAGAATCGGCTCACGCGCTGTAAGCTGCACATCACCACGCTGCAGCGTAAAGCCAAAAGCGCTGAGCAGACGCTCTACCTCGGTTTGCACTACGCTGGCAGTGCTGTCCGGATCAGTTAAGAGGTCGATACGACCCATACGTGGGCAGACGTCACGCAGCAGTTGACACTGACTCTTATGAATCATGAGCTTACGCGCCAGCTCTTGGTATGACCACGTGTCGCTAAGAGTAAGAGCCCAGCACTGAGAGCGCACTTGCTCTTTGAGCGTCTGCGCTGAGCCGTGGTAGATGATCTGGCCTTCTTTGATAAAGACGGTGTGATCACTGCGCTCAGCTTCTTCTAAGTAGAGTGACGAAAAAATGCAGTAGGAGTGAGTAAGCTGTAAGTACTGCTCGATAATGGCCCAAAGCTCGCGGCGGGAAATAGGGTCGACACCTACGGTAGGCTCATCTAACAGCAGCAATTGCGGCTGTGCACTGAGGGCGCAAGTAAGTGCCAGTTTCTGCTTCATACCGCCTGAGAGAGCACCGGCACGATAGTCCTTAAAAGCGATCAGGCCGACTTGCGTCAGTAGTTGCTCCAGATACTCCTGCAGTTGCTGTGAGTTGGTATCCGCAGTAGTGGCCACAGGGCGTGATGGGATAAAGAACTGACACAGACGCTGCCAGAGCGAGGGAGCCGCAGCATTTATAGCAGGAGCAGGCGCATTTGTTTGTGGCTTTGCCGCAACCGCTGCCGCTGTTGCTATCTTTTCTGTAGTTCCAGCTGCTTTTAGGGGACAAGCAGTTGCAGCAGCTGTTGCTGGTGGTGAGGCTGGGGATGTGGTGTAGGTTACCGTTGCAGTTGGTTGTGGTGCTGCGGGAGGCTCTTTGGTCTCACCTGTAGCGTTGCTGTATAGCAGCGCAGTGAGCTTTTCCTCACGTAAATCACGCAGCTGTGAAAAGAGCAGCAGGTTTTCCCAGACGCTTACGTCCTCGTACAGTCCCAGCGTCTGCGACATATAACCAATAAGCGGCGCGGCGTCTGCACTCTCAGGGCCGTGCAGATAGAGGGTGTAGGTGCCCGCATCGTGCTCCATAAGACCAGCAAGAATCTTTAAGAGGGTAGACTTGCCCGAGCCGTCAGGGCCAATAAGGGCCACTAAATGCTGGTCATCTTGCAGCTCTAAGTTAAGTGCTTTTAGGGCTGTGATCACATGGCCATTGTCATTAGTAAAGCTCTTTGTGACGTCAGTAAGTTGCAGCCAGCAGCTGTTGCTGCTGCCATCACTTACAGGGATATTCTGCGCAGCGATGGAGGCGGGTGGTTGTGCTGTGGTGGGTAGTGATGAAGCCAAAGCAACCTCCTTACGTCAGAGGCCAAACTCTAAAACAAGACCGCTAGGGGAGCCCCTAGCACATAGGGCTAAACCCAGCCTACTGAACAATTTATCATGCAGCACGCTGCTTGCAGCATGCTGCGCATGCTGCGCTCTACTGTGCAGCTTGCTGAGGAACGACTTACTTACTTACTTACTTAATAGATGACGGACTTTAGGGTAATCATGGTGCACCGTCCCAAGGTAGGCTTAGACTCACCTGCACCATTCATCTCAAGGTGTGTATTTGCCATCACTCATTCCTTAGGATGTGGCAATGTTATCAGTAGATGTGTCAGATGACGGGGCTGTGGTAGTGGAGCTGGCGCGGGTGGCTGCACTTGCTGGGCGCTTAAGCTGCTCGGCGCTGTGGTCAGGAGCGGTTCCCGTGAGGTACACCGTGATCGCCTCACCAAAGCGTAAGAGATGCTCATAATCCTTTACTTCGACCCGCACCTCATAAATGAGGTCGGCACGTAAATCCTCTGTTTGTACACTCTTAGGGGTAAACATGGCGGTAGGACTGATAAAGGAGACCATACCCTTAAGCGGGGCGTGATAAGGCACCTCGACACTGACCTCTTGGCCGACCTTCACAAGCTGCAATTGCGCTGGGCTTAAGTAGATACGGATACGCTTGTTATCCTCATCGGTAAGCGCAAAGATGGTTTCACCGGCACCAACATAATCTGAAAGCTCGTGGGTGCGGGTACGCACGGTACCATTAAACGGCGCCACGATCACGCTCTGGGTGGTGACTTGGTAGTTGAGGTAGGACAGCTGCGCTTGACAAGCACTAACGCGGGCGCTTTGCGAGCGAATGATCTCGTCGCGATAGCCACGCTCGATTAAAGCTAATTGCGCTTGGGCCTCAGCAAGGCTAGCTTGTGCTTGCTGGTATTGCGCGCGGGCGCTATCGTAGTCCTGCTGCGAAATGGATTTGCTCTTAAGCAGTGAGGCATTGCGCTCGTAGGTAATGGCAGCCAGATCGACATTTGATTGGGCTTTGTTGACGGCAGCTTTAGCGCTTTCTTCTTCCTCAGGCAGGTAGCCATTTTGGTATTGGGTGAGGAGCGCTTGCTCGGCTTCGCATTGGGCAAATTGGATGCGCAATTGGTGGCTTAAGCTCTGGTCGTCCAAAGCCGCGAGGATATCGCCCTTACGCACTTGCGCGCCCTCATCGACATTAAGACGCACAATCTTACCGGCACGCTCAAAGGAGAGGAGGCTGTCTTGGATGTCGACATTACCATGGGCTTTGGTGGGGTCTAAGTCTTGGTGAAAGTACAAGGTATAGACAAAGGCCATAACGACAATGAGCACCACGGCGAGCGCGAGAGCGATTTTGCGCATGTTGGTTTGTCCTCTGCTGCGACGAAAAGCGGGAAAGCGAAAAAGCTGAGAAAAGGCGGTCAGTAAGGGTAGCGACAAGCGATCTTACAGCGTAAAAACAAGCAAAATTAGCGCTCACAAGGCTACGCTGGTAGATATGGGTAAAGGCTGGTGCAGAGCGCATGACACTACAGATCCCGTGTGTTGGAGCAGTGGCTGGTCTGAAGGGAAAAGGGCGGCATGCCAAATAGAGAAAAAGAAGCAGCAACACCATGTTGCAGGTGTAGGGGCTTTAAGCCAATCCTGCCTTTGAGCACAGGCACAACACAGCTAAGCGTCTGAGGGGATCTTAAGGCGCCTTATGGTGCCTTTATCTCGAGGGGGAGGGCATAATGTCCCTATCAGGTTAGGGTAGGTTAGAACAGCGTTGAGCGCTTACCTCGTAGTAATGGTGGTTGTGTTTGTGGTGATGATGCTGGCTACCTGTAAACCCAGCCACCCATAACCACCACACAGAGGCTGTGTGAGCACTTGCCTGCACGCACGCTGTGCAGAGGGGGCTGCTCAAGGTGCTGAGGCTCAAGGGTCTATGGTAGTACCTCTGCGTATGGCCATACCCTTGAGTATGGCTATACCTCATGAGAGCGGACGCATGTGCCATTGCAGCTTTGTACCTCATGAGGGCTTTGTGGCTCCACACCTGACACCGCCTTGATCGCAAGGGTAAAGCTCAGGTGACGTCATTCCTCTGCGTTATGGCGTGATGCCTGTGGCTATGACGGTTGCCTCTAAACCAGCAGTGAGGTGATGGAGTTCATAATGGTGATAAAGGCCAGTGAGGAGATAATGGCAATGGTGTTGAGGTCAGCTGATTCCTCGGCCTGCTCAGGGATAGCACGCATGGTCATAATTGGCGCGATCGAGGTCATTGGTGCCATGAGAATGATCATGACAATGATGCGCACCTCTGCTGGCAGTGGTACAAAGAACCACACCGCTACCGCCATTACCGCGCAGGTAATATAGCGCACCAACCATGCTTTCATCACCAGCTTGCACTGCTCCCACGTGATGTTAAAGCTCAAAGCGACGCCGATGATCATGAAGCACAGCAAGGTGTTAGCTGAGCCAATGGTCTTAAATGGTACTAAGGCTTGCTCAGGAATGGTAAGACCTAAAGCCGAGAGCACGATGACAAAGGCGTAAACGTAGAACGGCAGTGACTTCGACATCTCCTTTAGGATGGTCTTGAAGCCTACAGGCTCGTTTGGGAAGTACTTGCGGTTGAAGAAGAGCGCGATAGAGTAAGAGCCACCGAAGCAGAAGAGGGCATTGACCACATCGAACATGCACAGCGCCAAGAACGCTTTTGGGCTCATGGTGTGCTGCATGAAAGGGATCACAAAGTTGCCAATGTTGAAGCAGGTGGTGTTGAGCATGTTGAACATGCGCTGCTTGGGGTGGCTGGAGGTGAGAAAAGCAACGACCAGCAGGATACAGTTAGCCAGAGCCGAGAGGGCGATCACTCCCAGTAGCGAGACGTCGAAGCTGATGCCGTTAGCGGAGGTGAGAATGGCGCAGGGTAGCGTTAGGTACATCACCACGTAGGCGATGCGCTTAGCGGTCTCGACATTAAGGAGACGGATGCGCTTGAAGAAGTAAGCAACGATGATGATGAGCAGTACGCTAAAGGCGTTTAAGAGGGCATCATTCATGGCGAAACGACGGCGTTGGGGCGGAATAAGGAGAGGTTAGCGGAGCCTCAGTGGTAAAGCAGAGAGGAGGGGCTCAGATCGCGTCAGGGCTTCAGCGCTGTACTGCAGCAAAGGTGTGTGGTGGAGAACAGGGGGAAGGACAACGCCGCGCTATTATAGGCAGCTATGATGGTGATGACGCAGGCCGGAAAAGAAGCTCTGTTTTGGTGCAAACAAGGATGGCAAGCGGCGGGATGCACAGAAATGAAAAGGCCTGCGTGAAGCAGGCCTCTGGCGAGAAGAGCTAAAGCTCTTTGGTGATAGCTCAAGATTGAGCTTAGATGATCAGCTTAGGCTGCCGCAGGACTTAACGCGGCTTGCCGCGCTAAAGCCTTACGGTGCATTGGCCGTAGTGGCTACTCTTGCGTGTGCGCAGCCTTTTGCTCGTGGGTTACGGTCTTACGATTTAAGACAAAGAGGTCGGCGTTAATAAAGTCCACGATCTCTTCACAGGTGTTACCCACTAAAGCAGCACCGACGCCCGAGCGGCCCACCGAGGCGATAAAGACGGTGTTGGCATTGAGCTTTTGGCAAAGCTTTGGCAGCACATCATCTGGCATGCCCTCAGCAATGTGGCATTGGCTCTCAGGGATGTGGTGGAGCTTAGCAAAGTCCATGATGCGGCGCTTGTGCTCAGCTAAGATGCTCTCGGCGTAAAGCTCTGGAGCGTAGTTTGGTACCTCCAGCATCACCGTTGGCAGCACCACAGGAGCGGAGTTGACAAGGTGAATTGGGGTCTTGGTAATAGTGGAGAGCATTTGCGCCTCACGTAAGAGCAGCACGTTCATGAGCTGCTTTTCCGTAGAGGTAAAGTCCACCGCCACCACAATGGAGCTGTCCCCAGTCCATGGGTGGTCTTTAGCGATTACCACTGGCAGCACGGCATGGCGGAGCAGATTCCAATCATGTGGCGTAAAGATAATGGAATCTAAGATGCCGTGGTGGTTAGCGCCCTTGATGAGCAGGTCGTAGATGCCTGAGTTGGCCTCTTCCAGCATGCCGTCGGAGATGTCAGAGACCCACTTGAGCTTAGGGACAATCTTGACACCCTTGTCCTTGACGTCAGGATGTAAGGCCAGCGTCTCGGCAATGAGCTTGTTGAGTTCAGCTTGCGTGGCTTCTTCGGCATCATTGTGGGTGGCCAGTTCTGTTTTCTTGCCTAAGAAGCGAATTTCGTTGGTGAAATTGTAGATCAGGCGTAAGGCCGTGATCGTGACCTTAGGGTTGAAACGTGCGATTTGAATGGCGCGCTCGAGGGCCAGCTGTTTGTCTTTCTTCGGCTCGATGATGACGAGGATGTTATTGTACTGTCGCATGCTGCGCTCCTTAGCCTAATGGCACTTTGTAGCCGTGCGCTCAAATCTTAGCGGTAGGCCAGATAGGGTGCCATGATTTGAGGTGGCTTATTTCTATTGTATGCAATGAGCGCCAAGATGGGGGTTTTGCAGTTTCAATTCTGGCTATCTGTCACATTATGCGGTGCAGAGTTTTGGGATTTGTGCTGATTATGGCCCTTTAAGGTGAGTATCCCAAAAAGCAAATCTCAAAGGAGGTAACTGCCTAAAATCAGGTGTTTTACCCTTAAAGTAGGTGTTTGCTCAGGCTCTACTCTCGAGATAAGGCGCCGTCAGGCGCTTTTAGGTTATCTACCTTTAAGAGGGGCTTAGCAGCGGCACCATGTGGTGAGCGCAACCACAACCACAACCACCAACACTCCTCTCAGGTTGGTCACGGCAAACGCTATCACCTTGCTCCCCTGCATGATTGCAGGGGAGATGCTGCTTTTGGCAGCCACCACACTCAGAGGAGAGGCTGTCTGTGCGGGCTGGGTGGTCGTCTGGCGCCGTGCTTACATCTTAATGTCGCGCGGGCGGATACCCAGTAAGAGACAGCACACAAAAAAGACCACAGCACCACCACAGATTAAAGCCGCCAGATAAAGGATCGAGATCAGCGTCGTCATTTGCGCCCACTGACTAAAGTCAGGTGAGCAATAACGCACGGCCACAGCCATAACGATACCTGAGAGCAGTGCCTTGGCGATAAAGAAGAGGGCCTTTTTGCTCACACGGTAGATGTTGCGCTTATAGAGCAGGTACAAGAGCTGACCAGCGTTAACAAAGGCCGCTAAGGCGGTCGATAGGGCTAAGCCCACATAGTCTAAAGGCCACACTAAGATGAGGTTAAAGATGATGTTAGCTACAATTGCCACAATTGAGCAGCGCACTGGCGTCTTTGTGTCTTGAATCGCCGCAAAGCCCTGCACCAGCACACGTACCAGCATAATGGCACATAAGCCCGATACTGAGGCTAAGAGTGAGTGCGAACTTAAGATCACATTCTCCTCAGTAAAGGCACCACGCATAAAGATCACACGCAGAATTGGCTCACGTAAGGCAATGATACCTAAAGCGGAGGGGATGCCTAAGAGCAGCACTAAGCGCACACCCCAATCAAGAGTCTTTTCATAGGCCTCGTGTTGGGTTTTGATGTCGACGCGGGAGAGCGCTGGCAGGATCACTGTGGAGATTGCCACTGCAAAGATACCAATAGGGAACTCTAGTAAGCGATCGGAGTAGTAGAGGTAGGAAATCGACCCTGTGGCAAGGAACGAAGCTAAGACAGTATTAACCAGTAAGTTCAGCTGGCTTGCCGACACACCAAAGAGTGCGGGGATCATTAAGGTGCGGATACGCTTGACGCCTGGATGTGACCAGCCCCAGCGTGGGCGTACTAACAGGCCTAAGCGCCAGACAAAAGGCAGCTGAAAGATCAGCTGTACCACACCACCGACGACCATACCTATGGCCAGAATCTCATTAGGGTCAGAGAAATGAGGCGCCACAAAGTAGGCTGTAGCGATCATGACCACATTGAGCAGGCACGGAGTAATAGCTGGAACAGCAAAGCTGCCATGGACGTTTAAGACCGAGCTGCAAAGGGCGGTGAGGGTAATAAAGAAGAGGTAAGGGAAGGTGATCTCTAAGAGGTAGCTTGCTTGCGTAAATTTAGCGGCATCTGGCTCATTGTTTAAGTAAGCCTCGAACCAGCCCCAGCCAAAGATGGCGGTAACCACAGGGGAGGCCAGCATACCTAAGAGGGAGATAGCAAAGACAATGGTGCCTAAGGTACCGGCACTCTTAGCGATCAGCTCACGCAGGGCCTGTGAGCTCTCTTCTTTGGAGCACTTAGTCAGGACAGGGACAAAGGATTGCGCAAAGGCGCCCTCGGCAAAGAGGCGACGGAAGAAGTTAGGGATGCGGTTAGCAAAGAAGAAGACGTCAGCCATAAGTCCTGCTCCTAAGAGCTGGGCAATAGCGATGTCGCGAAACATACCAAGGATACGCGAGAGGAAGGTGGCACCAGCGGTGACCATACCGGAGCGTAGCAGGCGTGACTTTTTGACAACAGCAGTTTGTGCAGATTGTGGTTGTGGCGAGGACGACGGCATAGCAAGACAGCAGCAAGCAAGCGGGCAGACAGAACAAAGCTGAGTGACAGCAGGAAAATAGGCGGGAGAGGCTGCTGGACTCGGTGACGGCGCCTATCTTAGCGCTTTAGGGGCTAAAGCTTAAGAGCTGCTACATTCAGGAAGATGCGGCATAGGGACAGACAGGCTAAATGGCGGAACTTAGTAGGTTCTGTAGTACCGCAATGCCATGAGGTGGATATCCTTTACTGTGAGCTGAGCTGTTAGGGGATGATGGGAGAGGGAGAGAGAAAGGTGTGTGTGTGTGCGCGCTGGTAAGGGATTACCCCTCGAAGTAAGGCGTAGTAAGGGGAGCGCAGCAGCTTGCCACAGAGCTGTTGCAAAGCCAACTGCTGGTTTTGGGTAGAGGGATGGTGTAGTGGTGGTAGACACACATTACTGTGTAGTCTTGGTTCCTTGTGGTGATTAACCTAAGGATGTGTCGAGTACCATCATGAGCACAAAGCCCACCAGCACAGAGATTGTACCCAGATCAGAGTGCTCACCTAATTGCGCCTCGGGAATCAACTCCTCAACCACTACGTAAATCATGGCACCGGCGGCAAAGGAGAGCAGCCATGGCATCAGAGGAATAAAGAACGAGGCTAAGTACACAACAATGATGGCGGCTACTGGCTCGACAAAACCAGAGAATGCACCAAAGAGGAAGGCCTTGAAGCGGGAGGCGCCATTAGCATGCATTGGCAGCGTGACGGCGGTGCCCTCAGGGACGTTTTGGATACCCATACCTACAGCCAGAGCAATGGCGCCGGATAAGGCCTCAGGACTGCCATTAGCCATAGCCGCAACAAAGCTGATACCTACAGCCATGCCCTCTGGAATGTTGTGGATGGTCACAGCTAAAAAGAGCAAAGAGTGCTTGCCTAAGGTACTCTTTGGGCCTTCAGGATCTTTGCTGTTGATGTGCAAGTGCGGCATGATGTTATCGAGGGCGATCAGGAAGAGCGCTCCTAAGATAAAGCCACCGGCACAAGGGATGGCCGGATGCATACCCAAGTTGGCGGCCTCTTCCATTGCTGGGGTTAAGAGTGACCACACCGAGGCAGCGATCATGATACCTGCGGCAAAGCCTAAGGACAGCTTAGTGAAGAGAGCGGATGGTACTTTGTGGGCAATAAAGACCGCTGCTGCACCTAAAGCAGTCATACCAAAGGTGTAAGCGGTGGCAAGGGCTGTATATTCGAGGGTGTCCATAGGAGACTCCTATTGGTATTTTCTCAAGATGTTGCCGCATGCCTCGGCCTTAAATGATGGGCGTAGGACAGTATGCGGCGCTGCGCAAAGCGGTGTGAGCGGTGACGTTATTGCTTGTGGTTTGAGCGCTTCACCTTAAACCGTGACAAGGTGACTGCAGGAGATTACAGTGCAGAGATAGGCGGCATTGGCTGCCAAGCGGCTGTGAGTAAAGACAGGGTAAAAGGGTAAGGATCAGGGTAAAGCTACTGATAGTGACTGCTCATTTGCGTTAGCTTGACTACCACCATCACCACCAACACCACCACCACCACGATCACCAGCGCTGTCATGCGTTGTAGCCAGCAACTCTTTGCTGTGCTGTGCTGTGCTGTGCTGTAGCCACCATCCTTGGTTCCCATGGCACGCTGCTCTGCACTACATTACTGCAAAAGTGCTGAGGTAGCTTAGGCTAAGCGCCAAGAATGCACTTTCTTGGCAAGAGGCAAAGGGAAAGAGGCAAAGCAGCACATAATGAGCAAGCAGTGGCTGATAGTGGCATGTAATAAGATTTGCAGCGGGGATCGTGCCGCAAATGAGACTAGCGCTTAATGGCTAAAACTTTTTGCGCCTCAATGTAGGTGCTTTATGGAGTTCTTTAGAGGTAGCTGTTTTGGCTTATTTATCGCTATTAAGTACTAATTGAGACTTAGTACTATTAAGAGCTCTAAAGCTGATCAGCACTGAAAAAGTGCTTTGTTTTTGCGCCTTTTTCTCATAAAGAACTTTTTGCAGGAAAATGCCCCTATAATGGCCTCACACCAACGGGGAACGGTGGTAGCAAAAAGCAGCAAGCCTATGCTTATTACGGTTTACTTGAGGTGCTGCTCTGAAAGTGCAGTTTTTATCGCCAGCTCTTTTGCTGCGCCGCTGAGATAAGCTCAGGAGAGTGCAGATAAAAGAGGGGCTGGCCGTGAAAATTGTGCTGCTTATGGTTAATCTCGGCTCTGACTTTGTGAGCCATGTGAGATATTGACTGGCTCAAGCAAAAAAAGCTTGGTATAGAGCACATTTTTAACCAAAGCTTTTTCCTCTTTTCACAGAGGATCCCTATAATTCGCTCTAAGCATGTCTTACGTCGATGATGACCGCCTCGCGCGGAGTTACCGACAAAGGCAAGTGATTGTTTCAAGGAGTATTTGATGTCTTTAATCAACAAAGAAGTTGCTGATTTCACTGTCCAAGCCTACCAGAACGATGACTTCCACACCGTCTCTAAGCAGGACATCTTGGGCAAGTGGTCGGTCTTCTTCTTTTACCCAGCTGACTTCACCTTCGTATGCCCAACTGAGTTAAAGGATCTGGCTGACAAGTACGAAGACTTCAAGAAGATCGGCTGCGAGATCTTCTCTGTCTCCTGCGATACTCACTACGTCCACAAGGCATGGCACGATGCCTCTGAGACCATCAAGAACATCCAGTACCCAATGCTGGCCGACCCAAATCACGCCTTAGCCAAGGACTTCGAGGTTCTGATTGAGGCTGACGGTATTTCCGAGCGTGGTACCTTCGTGGTGAACCCAGAGGGCAAGATCGTGGCTTATGAGATTGTCGCTGGCAACATCGGCCGTAACGCTGACGAGTTATTACGTCGTGTTGAGGCTTTACAGTTCGTTGCTAAGCACGGCGATCAAGTTTGCCCAGCTAAGTGGCAACCAGGTGCCAAGACCTTAGACTTATCTCACAAGGGTCTGGATCTGATCGGCAAGCTCTAATCGATTCGGTTCAGCTGAATTGTCAGTGCTTACCTGCCTGATTGCAGAGTGATCTCTGCGAAAAGCCCCCTTTTTGGGGGCTTTTCTATATCTGGGCCTGTGCTTTGAGAAGCACTGGGGGACTAAGTGTGTAGCGCCAGCTGTTTCCTTATGATGTGAGTTGCTGGCGGTGCGCATTTGTGCCCGCTGCAGCGTCTTGCTGTTTAGACAGAGACCTGCCTTTAAGTGACCGCCAAGCCCTATGCATATGGCCATGCCCATACCGCTTGTGGCAGGCTTGTTTTTGGCTTTGGCGGCGTCACTTGCCCATAATGCTTGCTTATTGCTGTTTGTCTGCCTTGATGGTGGTGCTGCGCCAGAGGTGAGCTTACCTGCTGACCTTTGACCATGCTCTCTGTTATTGCCAAGAGCGTGGTGGCGTGGGGCCGTACAAGGCATGAGGAGTGTATCCGCTCATGAGCGTGAACGACAATTTATATGATGCCATCATTGTTGGTGGTGGCCCTGCTGGTTTAACCGCTGCCCTGTACTTGGCTCGTGCCCGCTACAGAGTCGTTGTGCTCGAAAAGGATCGCTTTGGTGGTCAAATTACGATTACCCACGAAGTGGTCAATTACCCAGGTGTGGAGTCCACCTCTGGTGAGGCGTTAACCGACACCATGCGTCGTCAGGCCATTAACTTTGGTGCTGAGATGATGCTCGCTGAGGTTACCGACCTCAAGCTTGATGGTGACATTAAGGAAGTCACGACCAGCCGTGGCGTCTTACGCTCTTTTGCGGTGTTAATCTGCACCGGTGCTAACCCTCGTCATGTGGGCTTTACCGGTGAATCTGAGTTCCGTGGTCGCGGTGTGGCTTATTGCGCTACTTGCGACGGTGAGTTCTTTACGGGCAAAGAGCTCTTAG
The DNA here is from genome assembly GCA_018884035.1 of Candidatus Anaerobiospirillum pullicola. Classification (GTDB taxonomy): domain Bacteria; phylum Pseudomonadota; class Gammaproteobacteria; order Enterobacterales; family Succinivibrionaceae; genus Anaerobiospirillum; species Anaerobiospirillum pullicola. The sequence continues at coordinate 1,463 of JAHLFE010000170.1, read as the reverse complement.
TTATCGGTGGTGGCTACGCCTCCGCTGAAGAGTCGATGTTCTTAACCCGCTATGCCTCGAAGGTGACCATCTTAGTGCGTAAGGATCAGTTCTCCTGCGCTAAGAGCATCGCCGATGAGGTGATGCAGCACCCTAAGATCAAGGTGCTCTTCAACCATGAGTTAAAGAGTGTCACCGGCGGTGACATGGGTATCACCAGCGCCGAGATCTACAACAATAAGACCCAAGAGACCTTTAAGTACGAGGCAGCAAACAACGATACCTTTGGTGTCTTCGTCTTTGCGGGCTATGTGCCTAACACCTCCTTAGTCAAGGACAAGGTCGCCTTAAACGAGCAAGGTTACATCATTACCGATGAAAACCATGAGACCAATGTCCCTGGTGTCTTTGCCGGTGGTGATGTCTGCATTAAGACCTTACGTCAGGTGGTGACTGCTACTGCTGATGGTGCCTTAGCGGCTGCGGCTATGGAGAAGGTCGCAGCGAAGATGCACGAGAAGACTGGTCTGGTGCCAGAGGTGCCAAATGCGACCCGTCAGGCTCCAGAGGAGCCACGTGCTTCGGTGCTGCCTGAGGCCAAGGGTGATGGCAAGTACATCTCTGATGACCTCTTACCACAGCTTAATGCCGTCTTTGAGCGCATGGAGCACCCAGTGACCTTACTGGTGCACGCTAAGGAAGACGAGAAGGGTAAAGAGCTGCTGGCTGATATGCAGGAGCTGGCAGGCTTATCTGACAAGCTCAACTTAGAGACCTGCTCGGTAGGTGAGCACTTACCTTACGTCGAGTTGCTGGGCCAAGGTGACAAGAGCACGGGCATGGCTTTCCACGGCATTCCAGATGGCCACGAGTTTACGTCCTTTGTGCTGGCTATCTACAATGCCTCGGGTCACGGTCAGCCAATCGATGAGGACTTAGCAGCGAAGGTTAAGGCCATTGCTAAGGATGTGGACATCAAGATCTTAGTGTCGCTCTCCTGCACCATGTGTCCTGATCTGGTGGTGGCTGCACAGCGTATGGCGTCCTTAAACGACCATATCACCACCCACGTGTACGATGCTGGTATCTTCCCAGATCTGCGCACGCAGTATCGTGTGATGTCGGTACCATGCATGGTGATCAACAACGAGCACGTATCCTTTGGTAAGAAGCAGTTACCAGAGCTCTTAGACTACTTAAAGAGCGTTAATGCGATCTAAGGAGCTGCGTCCTATCGCGCTTAGCGCTCTCCCGCCGCAGCGCATTATATGCGGTTTATAGCGGCGGCTCATGCTTGAGAAAACCGAGGTGGAGGCAACTTCATCTCGGTTTTTTCGTGGCGCAACTAAGTACCTGACGTCGGGGAGTTGGATCGTATTTATTTTTCCTGATAAATAAGCCGTTTTTGCTGTATACCTCTCAACGATCGTAAGCACCATTACCGCTTTAGATGTGTTTTTGCTCAGCTTTGCAGCTTCAGCATT
>JAHLFE010000169.1 GCA_018884035.1 Candidatus Anaerobiospirillum pullicola | reverse complement strand
AGATGTGTTTTTGCTCAGCTTTGCAGCTTCAGCCTTACCCGTGATCAATACCAGTAAGGGCATCTACCCTAAGGTAAAGGCCGTATATTAGCGGTTTCAGAAAAATCAGACTCAACTCCCCGACATCTGCTAAGAGGTCACAAAGAGGTCACAACGCAAAAAGCCGCACAAGGTTACCCCTGTACGGCTTTTGTTACTTATCCTGCTTGCAGCGGGATTATTACTGACCTAACAGGCTCAGCGCAATAGTAGGACGCTGGTTGGCCTGAGCCAACACAGTCTGCGAAGCCTGCTGGATAATGTTGTTCTGCGTCAGAGTTGCAGTCTCAGAAGCGAAATCAGTGTCACGAATACGCGAGCGAGCATCGGACTCGTTTTCAGAGATCGAAGACTGATTGCGAATCGTCGATTCCATACGGTTTTGGATAGCACCTAAAGCAGCACGGTTGCTGTCCACATATTGGATGAACTTGTCGATGTTGTTTAAGGTAGCCTGCGCAGTCTTCGCCGTGGAAACCGACCAGACGTAACCTTTAGTGCCATCAGCAGTTTTAGTTAAAAGACCTACGCTTAACAGGTTAGCGGTATTAAATGCGTTTGGCTGAAGCGCGGTGCCTGCAGAATTGGCCAGTGCGTCATATTTAACTTGGTTGTTGGTATCACAAATCTGCGACGCAATCTGCGACATAGCAAAGCCAGCTAAGTTTAAAGTCAGGGTGTCGTAGGCATTAGCACCGACTTGGAAGAAGAGCTGACCATCGGCGTTTAAAAGCTTATTGCGGCTTTTTTCGCCATTAAGGATGTCTTGACCAGCGAAGGTGGTCTTTTCCGCAATACGGGTGATTTCTTGGCACAGCTCATTTACTTCTTCTTGTAAAGACTGGCGATCTTGCTCGGTGTTGGTACCAGTAGCAGCCTGCACCGCTAAAGTACGAATACGCTGCAGCATGTTGGTAGTTTCGTCGAGAGCACCTTCAATGGTCTGCGCTAAGGCAATACCGTCGTTAGTGTTGCGGTTGCCTTGATTTAAGCCATTGATTTGCGCGGTGAGACGGTCAGCGATTTGTAAACCAGCGGCGTCATCCTTAGCGGAGTTGATGCGTAAGCCCGAGGCTAAGCGCTGGTAGCTGGTGTTTAAGGAATTGGTGGCGTTGGTGAGCTTGCGTTGCGCATTGATGGAGCTCACATTGGTGTTTACATACAGAGCCATAGTTACTACTTTCTTTGAGGGGAAAAGTAAAAGAAAGGCCCCAAAGGATTTGCCTGCTATCTCAAATCCTGTGAGCGAAATGGTTAACGCTGACTAGTAAGTGGCCGCAGTTAACTACTTTCTGTAACAAGTTGGCCTTAGTTCTTTTCTCTTCCGTGGCTAAACTCTAACCGATACTTGTGCAGAGAAAATGCTAGCTTGTAACGTTTACAACCTAAACTATAGTTTACAGTTGTTTTTGCTGATAAATAAGCCTTTTTAAGGTATGTGCCAGCCTTAAATCAGCGTGTAATACCTAAGGTATAGGGGGTAAAAGAGGTGGTTTAGGGGACGAAACGGCGGGGAAAAATCAAATAGCGTGTACATTTAGCTTGTTAAGAATACAAGCTAGCTTGTTACAAGACAGAATCTACGGCAAAGCTTGGCAATGCCATTTTTTAATAGATCCAACAAAATACGTATATGCACGCTAGCCAAAGGCATGAATATAAGGTTTACTTGGCGGGAAAAGGTTAGCAAGGGGCTGGTTTGGCCTGCGTTTGTGTGACAGGAGCTGCCTGTATGTATGTATGTATGTATGTAGGTAGGTAGGCAGTGTTTATCTTGACGTGTTGCCTTTTGTATGGGGGTAGGTACGCAGACAGGCAAAAGTAGGCTGTTGGCAGGCAATGACGTGGAGTGCTACTTGGGTTTTTGGCTGCGCTGTTAAAGGCCTCGCTGGAGGTAGCAGGCCTTGTCATCTGGTAAAGGCGATGTCTTATCGCTGCAATGGCGTTTGCAGCTCCATTGATCTCGAGGAACAAAGGGAAACGCTCACCAGCGCTGTGTCACACAAGGTACCCAGAGAAGAGAGTAGAGGAAAAGACAACAGTAAGGCTGCATAACGCAAAAAGCCGCACAGGTTACCCTGTACGGCTTTTCGCTACTTATCCTGCTTGAAGCGGGATTATTACTGACCTAACAGGCTCAGCGCAATAGTAGGACGCTGGTTGGCCTGAGCCAGCACGGTCTGCGAAGCCTGCTGGATAATGTTGTTCTGAGTCAGAGTTGCAGTCTCAGAAGCGAAGTCGGTATCACGGATACGCGAACGAGCATCGGTCTCATTCTCAGAGATCGAGGACTGATTGCGGATCGTCGACTCCATACGGTTTTGGATAGCACCTAAAGCAGCACGGTTGCTGTCCACGTATTGGATGAATTTGTCGATGTTGTTTAAGGTAGCTTGAGCCGTCTTAGCAGTGGAGACCGACCAAACGTAACCGTCAGTGCCATCAGCGGTCTTGGTTAAAAGACCAACGCTTAACAGGTTGGCTTGATTGAAGCCACCAACGGATAAGGTAGCACCAGCAGAGTTGGTCATCGCATCATACTTAACTTGGTTATTAGATAAGCTAATTTGCGATGCAATCTGCGACATGGCAAAGCCGGCTAAGTCCAGAGTCAGCGTGTCATAAGCATTAGCACCAACTTGGAAGAAGAGCTGACCAGAAGAGTTTAAGAGCTTATTGATGCTCTTGGTGCCGTTTAAGATGTCTTGACCGGCGAAGGTGGTCTTCTCAGCAATACGAGTGATTTCTTGGCACAGCTCGTTTACTTCTTCTTGCAGAGATTGACGATCCTGCGAGGTATTGGTACCGGTAGCAGCCTGCACCGCTAAGGTACGAATGCGTTGCAGCATGGTGGTGGTCTCGTCGAGAGCACCTTCAATCGTCTGGGCTAAGGCGATACCGTCGTTGGCGTTACGGTTACCTTGGTTTAAGCCGTTAATTTGGGCAGTTAAACGATCGCTGATTTGTAAGCCAGCGGCGTCGTCTTTGGCGGAGTTGATGCGGAAGCCAGAGGCTAAGCGCTGGTAGCTGGTGTTTAAGGAGTTGGTGGCGTTGGTGAGCTTGCGTTGCGCATTGATGGAGCTCACATTGGTGTTTACATACAGAGCCATAGTTACTACTTTCTTTGAGGGGAAAAGCAAAAGAAAGGCACCGAGGATCTGCCTGGCAGCCAAGCGCCGTAGCTGTACTGGAGGTAGTTCGCGGGGGAGATCTACTCTGTTTTTGGGCTGTTTTCGGGCTGTTTGTCGCCTTAATAGCGTATGACCCTAAGGCCGTGTACAATCATGCCACAGCGCATACGCTACTGCGCCTTTACTACAGTAAGTAGCAGGCAGCGTCGCTGTAGTGTGGTTTCATTTTGCCAGCTACGCAGTACTGGCATGAGGTAGACATGACAACTCCTATTAAGGTTTTCGATCTCGACTTCACCCTGCTCAAAGGCGACAGCAGTCATCTCTGGTGCTACTTCTTAGTGGAAAAGGGCTTAATAGCCGACCCTCAGGCTTTCCTTGCACGCGAAGATGAGCTTATGCAGCGCTACAATCGCGGCGTGTCACGAGTAGAAGACTTTATCGGTTTTTCCTCACCGGCGGTAGCGGCTATCCCTTTCTCCCAGCTGGAAAAGCTCTTGGATGAGTACGTCGAGACAAAGCTGCGCCCGCTTAAGACCGTTGAGGGGCAAGCGCTAATTACGGAGTGCCAGGAGAAGGGCATCCCTTGTGTGGTGATTTCTGCTACGGCTTCGTATATCGTGAAGCGTGCTGCCGCGATCTTTGGGGTACCAGCTGCGGATGTCTTAGCCGTGGATGTTGCGGTAAAGGATGACCACCTCACCACCGAGATTGTGGGGGTACCATCCTTCCGTGAGGGCAAAATCACACGCCTCAAGATGTGGCTGGAGCAAAAGGGTATTACCGACCCAGAGATCAGCTTCTACACCGACTCCATTAATGATTTGCCGCTGTGCCTTATGGCAAAGCACCCTTATGCTATCAATGCCAGTCCTGCTTTAGCCGCAGAAGCGCAGGCTCATGGCTGGGAGCAAGAAGAGTGGCATTGTGCTGGGGAGGCGGCTCAGTAAAGGCGGTAGGTTTACAGGGGCGGGCGCTGTGATGGCCACTAACGCATAAAGGAGGGAAGGTGCAGACGGTGGTGTAAGCCATGTCTGCTCAGCTGCTGATGCCTCATAGGGGCTCAGCTTAGAGATGATGAGCGATTGCGGGAAGATGGTGGGGCACCTGAACAGTGGCAGCTATCTTTTACGACTGTGCCCGCAAGATACGGCCCTGCGCGCCGCAGACCCTTAAGGGTAAGGGTAAGGGTAAGGGTAATGGCGGTAGAGCTTCTGTACTGCTCTGTAGTAGAGCCCAGCCTCTTTCCTTGTAGGTAGTCTGGTGCTGCTTGAGTTCTCTGGAGCTGCTTTCGCGCCGCCTGTGGGGATAGCTTGGTTGTAGCGGGTGAGTAGTGGCGCGGGCTCTCTTAGTGGTGATGACTCAGCATCATCGCTAGCAGCGCTCCTAATAGCAAGTAGCTGTAGTTTAAGGCCATCATTTTTCTGTTCTTTGGCCGATTCAAGCGTGGCAAGATGTCAGACAAAGCTACGTAAATAAAGCAGCCTGAGGAAATTGCTAAGGCAAATGGTAAGACGTGCTCAATGCTGTTCAGCACAGTCGTAAAAAGAACCGCGCCACAGAGCGAGCCCAATAGAGCCACCGCATTGACAATATAGCCTTGCAGCCGACTTATGCCTAAGGAAAGCATCAGCACATAATTGCTGATTTGCTGTGGCAGTTCGTGGGCTAAGATGGCTGCCGTAATCGCCACACCTACCGCAGGATCGACCAAAAAGGACGAGGCGATGACTAAGCCATCACCTGCGGAGTGGCACAGTGAGCCAGCTAAGATCGGCATACCACCAGAGCGTAAGGCCTCCGTAAAGCTCTTACGGGCTGTAGCTGCTTGTTTGGTAATAGCCTCAATCTCGGCACCACGCAGATTAAACTCGTGGCTGTGCCCCCAGTGATGCAACGACCCTAAGGCGTCATTACCTTGGTGCTCATGCTCATGGTTATGATCATGGCCACAGGTGCACTCCTCATGATGGTGACTGTGCTCATGTGGCTCATCATAATGGCCATCATGAACGCCATTACAGCAGCTGCATTGCAGCGTGTGCACATGCCATGGGTGTACGGTATTGAGGTTAGCCTCCGGCGCGCTGACAGGGGTAAGCTTTAAAATTGGCGCGGCACCTGCGGCACCTGTAGTACCCGCAGTACTTGGGGCAGCAGCATGACTCGCTGTAGCGGCTGTAGCGGCAGCTGCTTGATAGTGCTCTTCGATAGAGTGGCCACAACCACATACTTCATCATGGCCCGCCTGCATCACACTCTTTTCGGCCGAACATACCGGACAGTGACGTGGCTCATGATGGGCGTTTAAAAACATCTCTAAGCCCACCAAGACCATAATCGTCGCCCAGACGATAAAGCCGATGAGGTGCACATCTGGCCCCGTCTCTAAAGCCTCTGGTAAGAGGTGCATCAGCGACAAAGTCAACAGTAAGCCCGTGGCCATTAAACTTAAGGCTTTGCCCATCTTGCTTAAGAAGCGGGGTGGGATGAGGGTAATGACCACGGCTGCCACACAAGCTGGCACCATGGACGCAAGCATAATCTCAAGCAACATAGAAGACCTCAAAACCAACCACAGGCACCATATGGCGCCTTAGGCACCGTATAGCGCCATCATAAAAGGGTAGTTAGCATACCACAACTTAGCCTCTTTATGCGCTGCACAGCTGTGGAGCTGACCGTAGCCTCACCCAAAGGAGATAGCAATGACTTTTAAGCAAAAGGTAAAAGCGCTGGCCTTTTGGGTCATAGTGCTGGTGAGCAGCGGTATGCTGTACGCTGGTATACAGGGTGTAAGGGAGATTAGACCAGTAGAGGCCTACACTGATCAGGGCGTGATCACCTTTGCACCACAAAAGATAGTGCGCCAGCAAGAAGAGAGGTCTACGTCAGGGCGCTTGTATCGTAACCACTCCACCCAGACGGTCTATTACGTCCAGTATCGCAGTGTGGATAGCAAGCCGCGCTACACCTTCAAACATCGTGTGGGGCTATCTCAGCTTGGCGCCAAGAAGCTTATGGATGCAGGTCTGACACAGCGACGGGTGCTCACCTATCACGATGAGCGCACTAGCCGCAATATGATCCGTTTAGTGGAGCCAGACAAGAGCGTTGCGGACTTTGTTTGGGAGCATGCTATCTACTATCAGGGTCTGGTACTCGCCGGTGGCGCGTTGTTGCTATTGCTGGTGGGGCGCTGTGGTTACAAGTTGCTTAAGAAGTACAGCAAAAAGGCCGTTGATCCGCTGACCGAGGCTTTATCACAGCAGCAGAAACCGCAGAAGTGAGCCAAAGCCACAGGGTGTCTTAGCGTTACCCTGAGAGTGTGAGCGTGGCTGCGGCCGCAGGGGCGGGCGCGGGAAGAGAGAGTTTGGTGGAGTGTAAGACTGGCGCTTAGCGCTGGGGCTCTCAGGATAAAGGCGCCGCTGGGCGCCTTAGGGATTGCTGTCATGAGGTGCAGCTGACAGCAGGAGGAATGGAGTGGCAGGGGCGGGCGCTGCTATGGAGCATGCTTCTGTACGCATAGCACGTAATAATGACGCCCATGGTGGTGTGAGGGCTATAAGGCCTCACGCGTGGCCAAAAAGATCTTTTTGGCCTCAACCGTTTCGGCCACATCGTGTACGCGTAAGAGCTGCGCTCCTTGCTCTAAGGCGTAAAACGCTGCCACCACCGAGCCCACCACACGGCGTGCTGGTTCCTTTTCTCCTGTGACCGCACCAATCATGCTCTTACGGGAGAGGGCTGCCATTAAGTGGTAGGAAGTATCAGCCGTGAGCTCACCTAAGTGCTTTAAGAGGCTATAGTTGTCGCTGACGCTCTTGCCAAAGCCAAAGCCAGGATCGAGGATGATGTGCTCTGGGCTAATGCCATACTCCTCACAGAGGGTAGCTCTATCCTGTAAAAAGCGCTTTACGGCCGCCACCACACCACCTTGGCTCTGATCATAGTACGGGTTGTCCTGCATGTTTTGTGGGGTGTTCTGCATGTGCATCAGGCACACTCCTAAGCGGTATTGGGCGGCAATCTCGATGGCATGCGGACGGGTAAGAGCGCGGATGTCATTCCAAATGTGGGCACCACAGTCAGCAGCTTGCGTGATGACCTCAAGGGAGGAGGTGTCTACTGACACTAAGACCTGAGGAAAGTGTTTGACTACGGCCTTGACCACCGGAATGACGCGGGAGATTTCTTCTTCAATGGAGACAAGCTGTGCCCCAGGGCGTGTGGACTCGCCCCCAATATCGATAATGGCAGCACCGGCAGTCACCATTTTCTCTGCTTGGGCAAGGGCGGCATCGAGATTCATGTAGTTACCACCATCAGAAAAGGAGTCAGGGGTAACGTTTAAGATGCCCATGATCTGCGGTTCGTCTAAGCAGAGGGTGCGCTCGCCAGCGCGAAGGATGCGAGAGGGCATAAATGCTCCTAAGAAAAGAAAACAACAAGAGGGGGCGGGCGAAAGTAGGTATCCGCAAAATGTCAGGGACGCCAAGGCCCTTACAGGTGCCAAAGAGTGATACCCACCAAAGGTGCAGCAGCGCTACTCTTCCCCTTGAGTGCAGCACGATAGTTGAGAGTGAACCTTTAATGACAAAGGCAAACACAGAGGAGCTGGTGCATAGCAAGTGGCCTCAAGACAGACTAAGGGCGCGATTAAGACTGGTGATCTTAGCGCCAGCAAGAGTCTTTGTTCTGCCCTGCCCTGTAACAGGGAAAGCCACATTTGAGCATAATAAGGCCACAGGAGGCAATCTCTTCGTGTTGGCAGATAGTAGCAATCACGGTGGCAGCCATGAGCTCACTAGTACGAGACACTTCCAGTGTTATCCCATGACAAGCGCACTCTCAGCTCTTTATCACTGATCTCGGCGCAAGGTAAAGCTGGTGGCTGCTGCTTGTCATGACATCAGGGCTCATGACCTCAGAGAGCGTAACGTAGCGTTATGGCACCGTAGCTTGACGTTGCTGTGGCTACGTGGCAACTAACAGTAAAGCTCTCAAGGCAAAAAGCTGCCTGCCGCCCAGCCTTAGAGATGGCTACAAGCTAATTTGGGCCAAAGCAAGGGGCTTATGCCACAAAACTGAGGTAAAGTGCATTAATTTGCGCTCAAGCTTTACCTCGAGATAGTCTGATGCATGCCCATAAACCATGGGTTTATCAGCTTGACCAAAATTATCCCAGACCTCCTTAAGGTAGGCTGCTGCTGTTAAGAGCTGCCGCCATTGTTACCGGAGATTTTGCTCCAATCAAGCGGTACATAAGCCGCAGCAGTGGCGTGTTTGGCAGGACGCGCGGGTGGTGCCGGTTTCTCTGTTGGCTCTGGAGACGCGGCAGGTGCTGTTGGACTCATGTTGGTATGAGATGCCGTAAACTCTGAGGAGTAGCCTTGAGCTGGTGGCTGTTCCTGTGTTGGTAGCTCCTGTGGATAACCCTGAGGATGTGGCGCACTCTGCTTTAGAGGGGCTGGTTGGTAGCTCGGTGCTTGTACTGCTGGCGCTTGCGCTGACTGCCACTGTGGATAGTCCATGGCCTGTTCCTGCTCCTGCTCCTGTGCTTGTAGCTTTGCAGGCAGAGGATGCGGAGACGTTATGCTCAGGGGTGTCTTGGCTACCTGCGCTGAGTACGGTGATTCCTGTGACGTCGGCAGAGCCGCCGGTGGTGGTAGCTGTGACCAGCTCGACTCAGGCTCAATTAAGGGTAAATGAGCCTCCGTGCGGTGGTGTGACCCCAAGGACAGTCCGATGTCCTTGCTATATTTGGGAAGAAACTCTCCCAGAGCCGGTTGAGCCGTAAAAGCCGCTTCGATCTCTGCTAAGTCAGCAGCAGTAAATCCCCGCTGTGCTCGCGTTTCTTCTGTGCCTGTGCCATCTGGATTCAGCGAAATCGGCAGCATGATCTTGCCTGCATTAAAGGCCGCCTTGGTTGGCACTCGTCCCACCTGTGAGGCTACCTGCACGGTGTTCTCAGTTTGCTGCTGGGCTGCAGGTGGGGGCGTATAGTTGGGGGCGGGAATAGCGACATCACGGCCGGTATGCAGGGCATCTGGAATAGGATCAGAGGGCAGGCGTGGTTTAGTGTAATTAGGCGCAATACTCTCGTAGTCATCCTTACCCGACATAATGGCCTTAAGCGTAGGCACGCGCTCGGCTTTACCTGAGGTGCCAAGAGTAAGCCCCTGCTCCGAGCGGCCATAGCGACTGCGCACCAGAGGAGATGGCGCCCCCTCACGCACAAAGACCGTAGCAGGTGGCAGGGTGCTTGTGTCTTGCGCATTAGCGCCTGTTGGCATTACGGCGTATTTGCTCTGGGGCTGGTTAGTGGTTACGGGAAAGCTAGCAGTCCCTGCATTGTAGTTTGGTGCACCCTCTGGCGGGACTATGGGGTAGTGGCCGTTATCATGGTCGCCATTAGCATTACCCTGAGGGGAGTAAGACAAACCATGGTGCGGGGCATGATCAGCACTGGTACCAGTGCTCGCGTTGTTTGTGGTGTTGTTGGCACCTAGACTGTGGCGTTGCTGTTGTGGTTGATACTTTTGCTGTTGCTGTTGCTGTTGCTGTTGCTGTTGCTGCGCCAGAGGAGTATAGCCTAGCGATGAGGTCTGGCTAGAGCCTAGCTGTCGTGTTGGCAGCTCGACCTGCTGCTTATAAGTGCCGGAGCTATAGCGACGGGTACCGCCTGCGGCTGCTACCCTCTTTCTGAGGAGGTGCTGCACAAAGAGCTTTTCCCAGCCGTTTTGCGTGCTCGTGCGTGGGGTGGTGCACCAGTAGTTAATAAAGGAGCGCAGCTCTTGTGTGGTGTAAGTGCAGTCACTCAGTCCTACCAGCAGGGCCTCATTGCGCAAATGGGCGCTAGGTTCCCATGTAGGCGTCATGATAAACGGACGGGATGGCACCTGCTTCAGCTCCGCTTCCAGCAGCGGAAACTTAAGCGGGACGAAATTCCAGTCGCAGCTTGGGTTGTTGCTTGGCGGGATGTCTTTGGCGATCAGCCCAAAGCGCTCGAGCTCATTGAGGGCGGCGGTTACCTCGCGCAGGCCTGCGGTGCAGGGCATGGTCTCACTATAGGAGTTAAGCTTAGAGGTAAGAGTGGCGAGGTCGATGATGACGAGTTGCTTCCGTGCTTCCGGCTGGAGATAGAAGACGTAGAGGGTGCGGGCCATGTGCGACAGTTGTGGCTCCAGTAGTTGCGTAAATTCAGCCTGATTTAAGTGCATACGCAGCCTCAACTGCCTGATGAGATTCAAAGGGAAATGGAGTGTTGAGATTGGTGAGAGTGGTAGAAGTAGCGGAGGTGGCGGAAGTGGATAAAGTAGGCGCTAAGTGTAGCTTACCCAAAGAGCCAAGAAGCGCCAAGATCGCGGACTTGGGCTAAGCAAACCATGAGCGCTTGTCAGCAGCTAACCTCTTTGGTGGTAAAGGCTGAGCCAGCAACTACTCAAAGGTAGGTGTGCTCCTTCTGTTGCTCTCAGCAACGTCGCAGCTTTGCGCTGTACGTTAGTAGCGGCTCACACTCTAAATTAAGGAACAAGTGATCTCATAAGTGACGGCTGCAAGGGTGCTGCAGGGTTGAGAGCTGACAACGTCTCATCCCCACACCGCAAGATGAATGGAGCATGTGCGTCTGAGCCTCTCTTAAGCTGAGGCACGCATGCTTACCCTAAATTCCGTCATCTTTTAAGTCAATCGCTCCTCAGTGCTGCGTTGTGAAGCTTGTACACCATTGCTCGTAGTCAGCATTACTGCTTACGCGTGCCTGGCACTGGCGTGATGACAGGTTTCCCCTGCAGCTGGGCATCCACATTACGCAGCACCAGTTTGGTCATTCGCGCCCGTGTCTCTACCGTAGCACTGCCTAAGTGTGGTAACAGCGCAACGTTTGGTAGATGCTGGAGCGCGGCGGGTACCTCCGGCTCATGCTCAAAGACGTCTAAGCCTGCACCAGCAATCTGGCCTGTTTCTAAGGCAGTAATGAGTGCCTCCGTATCGATAAGTGAGCCACGGCCGACATTGATGACAAAGCCTTGTGAGCCTAAGGCCGCTAACACCTCGGCATTAACACAGTGTGTGTTTTCAGCACTTGCGGGCATCACCAGCATCAGCACGTCACACCACGCCGCTAAGTCCTTAAGACTTGCAAAGTATGGATAGGTAACCTCAGCTTGCTGCTGGCGGCCATAATAGCCCACCTCCATGTTAAAAGCTTTAGCACGGGTGGCAATGGCTTTACCAATGCGGCCCAAACCGGCAATACCCATCTTTTTGCCATCGATTGAGGTGGTAAGCGGATAAGCGGGGCCATGGAGCCACTTGCCTTGCTCGATGTACTCCTGCGCTTCCTTTGCCTGTCGCGTGCAGCAGAGGAGCAGCATCATGGCCGTGTTAGCCACTTCATCATTAAGGGTGTCTGGAGCGTAGGTCACAAAGATATTGCGTTTTACTGCTGCCGCGACATCGATGCCATCATAGCCTACCGAGTAGCAGACGATGCCTTTTAAGCGAGGGCAAGTGGCAAAGTCAGCTTCCTGAAAAACGGTGCCACCCGAGCCTAAGACGATGTCAGTGTTGGCGCGAGTTTCCAGCCGCTCAGTGGCGCTTAAGGTGTTTTCGTCGTAGAAGTCTGCGCGCTTACGCAGCTCCACAAAGAGCTCATCTGGCAGAGGAAAGTTACCGACTTTGAGAATGGTTTGGGCCATGGGCACCTCGCTGGTGGTCAGGTGTAATGGATAGGGCTGGCGCAGAATGTGGCGTCTTAAGTGGCGTCAGTGATTGTCTCTAAACGCTAGCGCGGGGCAAAACAAGATGCAGCTCAGTATCCATCCTGAGTCGTGTGCACTGTAACTGCACGGTGTAATTGCCACCGCCAGCGTCACCTTGCTGTGCCCTCTATCATACCCCCTCTGCAGAAATGGTGCTGCTCTCAGAGCGCGCCATCCCCACGAATCTAAGAGGGGAAGGCAAAGCTCAGAGCGTCATCACCTCGTTCCTTAGGGGGCTTTAAGATGCGTTCCATCAGCCTGTAAGCGCTTAAGCTTAACTTGCAGCACTAATCTCCAAGGGGCATGGATTCACACCAAGAACACCATAAAGCCATGGTGGGCTTAAGTTCGCGGGTATGGGGCGTGTGGGCGTGTACTCAAGTCAGGATGCCAGATGCGGCATAGACCTGTGCGCATTTGGCTGTGATGTGGCGGCGCGAGGCCGCCCAGAGTAGAGCGTAAGAGGCAGAGATCAGAGGGCGTATGGTGGGTGTAGTGGCGGTGTGCTGGGAGGGGTAGCACTTTGGGGGCAGGTTTTCAGGCACTGCTCTCTATTCTCAAAGCTGATAAACATGCCTTTTTGCTACTAATATTCACGCTCATAGTCTCTTTGTGAGGCAGGCAACAAAAAATTTTGCGGCAATACTTGAACATTTGTTCAAATTGTCTATAATGAAATCATATTTGAAAGGTTGTTCAAGTATTGGTGAACGCACTACTAAAGCGTTACCAGCTGTTACTTAAGCCACCTTTTGCCCTGCAACCATAACCACGCTAGCTTACAGGAGTCCATCATGAAGGTTCGCTGCGACATTAACGGTTTAGATTGCCCACACTGCGCTTTGGAGCTGCAAAAAAAGATCGCTGCGCACGAGGCCATTAAGGGCGCTGACATCAACTTCCCTATGAAGTCCTTAGTGCTGGACGTGGCTGACGACGCCGATGAGGACGAAGTCGTGGCCATTGCGCAAAAGATTGCTAACGGTTTTGAGGATGGCGTCACCATCGATCTGCGTGACTAAGTGCTAAGTTGCGCTCAGCTCAGCTTTGCTCTGCTAAGCGCAGCTGTGCAGCCGTGCAGCTGTTGCGACCGTCATTGCTTTTACCGCACTTTGCTAAAAGTGCCACGCCCTCAGGGGCAGAGGCCACTGCGTTTTTAGGTTGGTTTGGAGCGCAGTGCTGATTAACGGTGCTCGTAAGGCACCAGAGGTGGGCGAGGCGAGAGGAAAAGCTTGCCCCCATAATCTTGTAAGTGGCTGCGTTTGCAGGCAGCCACTGACGTTGAGGAGTTCGCTGATGCTTAAAACAATGTCATGGCAACTCAAAGCACGCTTAAGTTTAGGCCTGCTGACCATGATTCTGTTGCTCACCGGTGTCATTAGCAATGAGTGGGCACGCATGATCATTACTGGCGTGGTCTACATCATTGTTTCCTATCCGGTGTTGCGTGCTGCTTTGCGTGACCTCTTTGTCCGGCACCGCATGTCCGAGCAGTTTTTAATGACCATTGCTACCTTTGGTGCTTTAGGCTTGCGTGACTACCCTGAGGCCTTAGCTGTCATGGTCTTCTACCTCATTGGTGATGCCTTTGAAGACTATGCCTCGCAGCGCTCGCACAACGAGATTGCTTCCTTAGTTAAGCTCAAGCCTAATAAGGTACGTGTGGTCAATGACGATGGCACTGAGACCATTATGAAACCACGTCAGGTCAAAATCGGCACTAAGATCCGCGTCCTTGCCGGTGAGTCCGTGGCCTTAGACGGTACCTTAGTCGCTGGTAGTGCCTCGATCGACATGAGCGCCTTAAACGGTGAGAGTGAGCCCGCCTTATTTACTGCCGGTCAGGAAGTACCTTCTGGTGTGATCAACATGGGCGCGGTGATCGAGCTCATCGTCACCAAGGACAATAAGAACAGCTCTATTACGCGCTTACTCAACTTAATTGAGGATGCCGCTGCTAATAAGTCTCGTCCTGAGGCCTTAATCACCCGTTTCTCGGTGTACTACACCCCAATCGTGGTGGGCTGTGCGGTGCTCTTAGCCTTAGTGCCACTGGTAGTGCCAAACGAGGATTTTGCTGACTGGTTTACCCGTGCCTTGGTGTTCTTAGTGGTCTCCTGCCCATGCGCCTTGGTGCTTTCGGTACCGCTGTCCTTCTTTGGTGGCTTAGGTGCGATCTCTAAGATCGGTGTCATGGTCAAGGGCTCGGTGCATATTGAGTCTATGTCCAAGTTAAAGGCCATGGCTTTTGATAAGACGGGCACCATCACTAAGGGCCGTTTTAGTGTTATCGATACCACAGTCTTTGCCCATGGTCAGCCTGTGGCTGCTACAGATGTGACTGCGGCACAACAGCACGAGCTCTTAACCAAGCTCTACGCTCTGGAGTCGTTAACCACACACCCTATTGGTGTGGCTATCGTCAACTACTGCAAAGAGAAGGGCTTAGAGCTGCAAGAAGCCACCGAGGTGGAGGAAATTACCGGTTATGGTATCGCCGGTAACGTAGCTGGCCACCGCATCATGGTCGGTAAGGAAAAGCTCATTACCGATAAGCTAGGCTTAAGCGTCACCAAGTCAGATATCGTGGGTACTGAGGTCTACGTTGTAGAAGATAACCAGCTCTTAGGCCGTATCATCCTTGCCGATCAGGTCAAAGACACCGCTCGCCCAATGTTTGATGAGCTCAACAAGCTGGGCATCACCACCTACATGATCACGGGTGACAAGGAGCGCGTGGCCGCTGATATCGCCGAGCGCTGCCATATCAGCAAGTACTTTGCGGAGCAGTTACCTAGCGATAAGCTCAATACCTTTAAGGGTATTAAGCAAGATGTCAACACTAAAGAGTACGGTACCATTGGCTATGTGGGGGATGGTATCAATGACGCCCCCACCTTAGCCGCCTCGGATGTAGGCATCGCTATGGGCCAATTTGGTAGTGCCTCGGCAGTGGAAGCTGCTGATGTGGTGGTGATGAACGACGATCTCACCAAGATTCCACACGCCATTGAGCTGGCTAAGCGCACCTTTGCTTTAGCTAAGCAGAACATGATCTTAGTGATTGGGGTTAAGGTGCTGATTCTGCTTTTAGGTGCCTTAGGTTACGCCAATATCTGGCTGGCGATCTTAGGTGATGTGGGCTTGTGCGTGATTGCGGTGTTAAACGCGATGCGTCCACTGTATTGGGTGAAGACCAAGAAGCTTGAGGTGAAAGAGGTTAGCTCGACGGCAGCGGCCTAAGTAAGCCTCAAGGCCTTAGCTTAAGGCATAAGCCTCAAGGCCTTAGCTTAAGGCATAAGCCTTAAGGCCCCCGCCTTAAAGCCCCCGCCTTAAAGCGCCTATCCATCCCTTGATAGAGCCTGCCCCGCGCTGGCTCTATGGTAAGAAGCTGAAGAACAGCAGTTTGTGGGGAAACAGCGTCAAGTGAGCGTCATGCGGTCGTTGCCACCATCGTTGCTATCTCAAGCTGGCTCCCTCAACCCAGTGACCGCAGGGCGCTGCCTCTTGCCAGTAGCAGAATACTCTTGGCACGGTTACACCACGTAGTCATAACAGTGCTTTGCACAGCATATTTTGGCTGTTGCAAAAAATTTTAGTTAGCATATGCTAACTTTAGAGTAAATTCTGCTATGATACGTGGCAGACAGATCCTAACGGCAGGCCCCAGCACCTACAGCTGGGGCTTTTCTCAAACCGTGGACTACGCATGGCAAGTCGTGACTGCGTAAAAGCAGGGCACGCCGAGATTCTTTTGGTAGCTTGCAGAGTGTGGTGCTCTGGAAGCTAAGCTAAGCTTAAGAGCGTTTACAGCCTCGTTAGTATAGCGGTGATCTGTGAAGTGCGATTGCACCTCTGACTGGCCTTAGCTGTAAAGCTGAGGCTTTGTTGTTTTAGGGGGAGCACAAGGTAAAAAGGTCATGTCAGTTCATACCGATCACCCAAGATGCGGCCAAACTCAGGGAGCAAGCAGCCTATCCTCCACCGATCGTGAGGAGGTTTGAGGTAATTTTGCTCAAGCTGATAAACACAGGGGTTATGGTAATGCCTAAGACTATCTCAAGGTAACACCTGAGCGCAAAACGAGGCACTTACCTCTGTTTTGTAGCATCATCTCCTTGTTTTAGCTTACATTACCCTTACGTAGGATACCAAGAAACGCCTTATTTATGCGCTTTGTAAACATGAAGCCAGATCTCCTCACAGTCTGCTCCAGAGTGGTAAGGCGCGCAGCTCTTGCAGGGTAGTGACCTGCAGGGCAGTGAGTAGCCGCACTTGCAACAGGAAGCACCCAAGTAGGGGATAGTGAGCGTAACCTCGGGCTTTGGTCTTTGTCCTCTTGGGCGTCACGGTCACACTTTGCTGAAGATTTTTCGGTTAATATGTGACCTGATTGCTTGATCACCACTGCTATCAGGCCAAATAACACATGGTCTGGGTAGAGAGGTCACTTTAGTACCACTAAAGCAGCCTTTTGTCTCTACAATACCCAGAGGTAACAAGAACAAGCGGTAACCCACCGCACAGCAGCCGCGTCCCGCCACTGCCTTTAAGCGCGTTACCCGCAACCAATCAGTCAGTAAGTCAACTCCGATGCAGGCTCCTCACGGCCCTTGCATCTTCAAGACGCACGCGCAGCATCACCACGTGCGCCCCGCACAAGACCAGTTCTACCCCAAAAGTATGCTTTGAGGCGGTATAAGGGTGTGAAATGAGCCAAGCTTGTAAGCAAAACTTTGCTATCAAAGGCATGTCCTGCGCAGCATGTAAAGCGCGTGTCGAGCGCGCTGTGGCTCCCTTGCCAGGCGTCGAATCCGTAGCCGTGCAACTGCTGCAGAACAGTATGACCGTGCTCTTTAACGACAAAGAGTGCTCGGTAGAAAAGATCGAAGCAGCTGTCTCTAAAGCCGGTTACGAGGCTTCACCTATTCACTCCTCAAAAGAACTGTTGCACATGGATGACGGCGAGGTGCGCGAAAAGAAAAAGCGGCTCATTGCCTCAGTCATCCTGACTCTGCTGCTCTTAGCGCTGTCCATGGGCCCAATGGTGGGGATCGATATCCTGCCATTGGCGCAAGCCAATGCCTATAGCCAATTAGGCTTATGCCTCATGGTCATGGCCCTGAATATCCACTACTTCAAAAATGGCTTTAAAGCGCTGCTCCATTTAGCCCCCAATATGGACTCGCTGGTAGCCATTGGTGCCGGTGCCTCCTTTTTATCCAGCTGCTTTAGCATGATCTTCATCCAAGAGGGAGATCTCACTTCTAACCTGCACCGCCACTTCTCGCTGTACTTTGAGGGGGTGGCCACCATTTTGACCTTAGTCAGTGTCGGTAAGTATTTAGAGACTAAGGCCAAGCACCGTGCCGTTGATGCTATCTCCAAACTTTACGAGTTAGCGCCTAACACAGTGGTGGTACGCAAGCTAAAGAAGCATGCCACAAAGGGCGCAGATTCATACGAAGAAGTGACCGTGCCTTTAGAGGCCGTGGCCGTTGGTGATGAGGTGGTCTTGCGCTCCGGTGATCGCGTTGGTGTTGACGGCGTGGTTATCGAGGGTAATGGCTTTTTTGATGAGAGCGCCATTACTGGCGAGGCTATGCAGGTGAAAAAGGCTGAGGGGGATAAGGTCATCAGCGCCACCTTCTTACGCCATGGTTATGTGGTCTTTAAGGTAGAAAAGGTCGGCAACGATACCACTTTAGCCAAGATCATTGCCCTCGTCGATGATGCTAACCGCCAAAAGGCGCCGATTGCACGTCTGGCCGACCGCGTGGCGTTTTACTTTGTGCCAGCGGTGATCCTCATTGCGCTTATTACCGGTGTAGTCTGGCTCTATGAAGGCGCGCCACCAACCCAAGCGCTGTCCTTTGCCGTCTCGGTTTTGGTGGTCTCTTGTCCTTGTGCTTTAGGCTTAGCTACGCCAACGGCCATTATGGTGGCAACGGGCCGTGCTGCCTCGCTGGGAGTGCTCTTTAAGAGTCCTGAGGCTTTAGAGAACCTGCAGCATGTGGATATCATGGTCTTTGATAAGACCGGTACCATTACTGAGGGCAAGATGCGTGTGCTTGCGTGCAAGCGCTACGCAGCAGAGCCTGAGGAAATGACGCATATCATTCACCTGACCCAGGCGCTAGAGCAGCGCAGTGAGCACCCGATTGCGCAAGCACTGGTCTCTTACTGCCAGCAAGAGCTCAGTACCCTCAAACTCAAGGGAGATGCGGCGGTAGCAGCGGCAGCTGATGCTAAGCTCGAAGTCACGGAGTTTATCAATCACGAGGGTAAGGGAGTTGAGGCCGTGATAGGCGGGGTGCGCTACTTTATGGGTAGCACGACCTTCATGAATCAGGTGCTCTACAAGGACAATACGGAGGCGCAAAACCTCAGTAATTATCGTGAGGAGAGTGTTAACGTCACGGTACATCTCTTTACGCCAACGCAGCACTTAGTCTCATTTGCCTTGGGTGATGAGATTAAGCGCGGGGCAGCAGATGTGGTGGAGTTGTTACGCAATTTTGGCGTGCACTCGATCATTGTCTCTGGTGATAGCGTGCGTGTGGTGGCCAATGTGGCTGAGCAGGTGGGTATTACCACCTATAAGGCGGTGTGCTTGCCTCAAGATAAGAGCGACTTTATCAGTCTCTTAAAGGACAAGGGGCACCATGTAGCAATGATGGGTGATGGCATTAACGATGCGCCGTCGCTTACCACTAGTGATGTGGGTATCTCTATTGCCGGTAGCACTGATATCGCTAAGTCCTGCGCTGATGTCATCCTCATGAAGGACAACCTCTACAGCATTGTCTCGGCTTTAATGCTGTCGCGTTTGACGCTGTCGAACATTAAAGAGAACCTCTTTTGGGCGTTTATCTACAACATTGTCTGTATTCCGGTGGCGGCGGGCGTTTTCTTTGATTCCTTGGGGTTAAAGCTTGACCCCATGCTGGCAGCGTGCTTGATGTCCTTAAGCTCGGTATGCGTGGTCTCTAATGCCCTGCGCTTAAAGCGGCACTCACTGAACTTCCAGTTGCCTAATGGTAAGGTGGTACGTGCTGAGGTCGCGGATAATGATGGTGCGACGAGCGTGCATGTAAGCTCCAGCATAGCTGAGGATGAGGCGGCAGCGGCGGCACAGCAGGGGGCTTATAGCACTGATCCTGGTAATGAGGAGCAAAGCCCACGGCGTCTTCGTTTAGAGCGTAGCGCCAAAGAAAAGGAAATGGATGCGGAGCTAGCGGCAGCGGGCGCGCAGCTCGTAGGAGAGGAGGTGCAGGCTCCTAACCTCTCGTATGATGCGGCCACCTTGGGAACGACGCAGCAAAAAGCAGAGGCTGCGGTACAGCAAGCATCAGATTCTCAGAGTGATGCAATGCAGGTTTCTCCTGACAATTCGCGCAGCGCTGCAGGTGCAGAGGCTGCCACTTATGGACAGACGAAGATGGTGAAGTTAGTACACATTAACGGAATGCACTGTGAGCACTGCCAAAAGAGCGTGACCAAGGCTTTAAGCGCGGTTGCTGGCGTGAGCAAGGTAGACGTGAGCTTAGAGTTTAAGACGGCGCGTGTGGAGTGTGCTGACAGCGTGACTGATGCGCAGTTAACGCAGGCGGTGGTTGATGATGGCTTTGAGGTCACGTCGATCGACAACGCCTAAGAGCAGGCGCATGCCAGAAGAGATGGCGAGCGCCTAAAAGCTGGTGCAAAAGTAGGGGCTGTGACGAATTGCGGCCTTACTGGATCTCCATAAACGCAAAAGCCTCCGCAAGGAGGCTTTTGGGTCTCTACAGACACTGCAAGGCTCTCAGCAGACAGCTTTTGTCCGCCTTTGAGATAATCGGCGGCGGGCTGCAGTTTGTGGCTCCTACGCTCTAATCAAAAGGAGCTAAGAGCGCTCATGACAGCACCAGGTGACGTCATCTCTAGCAGCTTATAGATGGCTTTAGAGAGCGCGGCTTAGCTGCCTTTTTGGTTTTCCACTTTGATGGGCTCAACCAAGCCCTCATGGCGCTCGATTTGCGTTCCCGCTGCCGTGTAAGTGCGCTTAATAGTGCGCCACGCACAGACCTGACGGTATTTGTCGCTAATCACCAACACGACCCAGATCAGCATCTTGCCCTCTTCGATGAGGTTGTTGCCATAGTCGTTTCTCACCATCTGCTGCTCAGCCTCATCTAAGAGGGCGAACTTAGCCTCTGTGGTGTCTGACTGTATGCGCTTGAGCTCAAAGGCGTAGATGGTGTCTTTGGTTTTAGCCACCAGATCGCACCGCCCATGGTTATTTGAGACCTCATCGTTGGCATTGATCAGATGCGACATCATGCACAGCTTGAAAAAGGTGCGATAAATGCGCTCCTTCTTCTCGTCTTTCTCGTCAAAGACGTCATAGCACGAGTTACATAAGAGCTGGTTGAGGCTGTTACCCAGCTTGGCGATATCGCCTGCCAGCAATGCCTTCTGTACTAGGAGCAACTTATGGTAGATGACTTTCTCATTGCTGTTAGTCATATAGGCTAAGAGCACTGTCCTGAACTCAGAGGCTACCTCATAATTGGTGAGCTCACACTTGTAGCTCCTTGCCACTATGGTTGCGGCTTGCAGGCTATCCTCAGTAATCTCCTTGATGGATATCATGCCGCTTTGCAGCAGGATCTGATCGAGGGTAACTTCAGTTGCCTTGACTGGGCTAGTCATAGTTTCATTGCCTATGATGACAGTCTTACTGTACGTTTCTAACAGCTCAGTTACGTCATACTTGCGCACATTTAAAAACGAGCGTAAAGCTGCCGATGCACCAGCACTCCCCATCCAAAAGGGTTCAAATGTAAGCTGCAAGCTCGAATTTGACAGAAAATCAGGATCGGCTACAGGGGCAAAGAAGTTGTTAATGGAGAAGGGACTATACAGCTTCACTGAAGCTTGGTTGTCAAAGCAAAAGCCATCGTAGTTACGCTCGAGGCGCTCCCACAGTTCGGCGATAGTAATACCCAGCTTGTTGGCTGCAAGTGGAATGTAGCGCTTAAAGCTCTGCTCAATCTCCTCTTTGGTATAGCCCACTAAGTCGGCATACCGAGGATGCATGCTGAGATCTC
>JAHLFE010000168.1 GCA_018884035.1 Candidatus Anaerobiospirillum pullicola | reverse complement strand
CCCGTAGTGATCCGCAATCTACATCAGAAGATCAGATAGCGGCTCGCTACTAGAAAAAAGCAGTGTTAACACTGTGTAAAAGCAGAGTTAGCACTGTGAAACCGCAGACGTAAGTCTGCGGTAGTTCATCTACATCTTAGTCGATGAGTTTCAGGACATCGACGGTGACCAGTACGATCTGGTAGAGATCCTCTCGCGTAAGGTCGGTAACCTCTTTGTGGTGGGTGATCCTGACCAGACTATCTACTCCTTTCGCGGCGCTCGTGTCGAGTTCTTTAATGACTTTATCGTCAATCACCCAGAGAACTCCCAGCGCCTCTTTTTAACCCAAAATTACCGTTCCAGCGCGCCTATACTCACCGCTGCCTATGATGTCATCAGCAACAACAGCGATGAGATCAGAAAGCCACTTATTGCCATGCGTCAGGACATTACACCTGAGCATATGGTGCTGCCTCCTGATCCTCAGCTTGTCTCGCGTAGTCGCAAAGAGCAAGATTTACTGCGTCAGGTGCAAGCCAAGGCCAATTTGCCTCAGGGCTTAAGCAAGCTGACCGCCTTTAGCGGCAGACAAGTCGCGCTGCCTGCCCCCACTGGAAGTAAAAGCACGCCACCGCTGGCTTTAGCGCCTGCCGAGCGCTTAAAGCCTTTTGTTGTGCACTGTGGCTCGGTCTATAGCGAAGCTGACTACGTAGTCGAGACTATTAAGCTGATCCAAAAACTGGCGGCAGGCAATACCATTGCCGTGCTCTATCGGGCCCATTACCAGTCCATGGAGTTGGAAAACGCCTTGATTCGCGAGCACATCCCTTACACCATTTTTGGTGATGTGCGCTTCTACGATCGCAAGGAAATTCGTGACCTCTTAGCCTATATCCGCCTACGTCTTAACCTCGACGATGATGCCGCCTTACGTCGTGTGGTTAACGTCCCGCCCCGCCGTTTTGGTAGCAAGCGCATGGAGCAGCTGGAACTCTGGGCACGTCAAGAGCACTGCTCTTTGTTTCAGGCCTTAGTTAACCACCAAAACGATAGTCTGATCGCTAAAGGCACCAGCGTCGGTGCTTTTATCGCCATCATGAAGCAGCTGCAAGCGGAGCCTTTAGATAAGCCCTTGGTGGACTTAGAAAAGCTCCTCAGCATGGTGGAGTACGAAGAGTACATTAAGACTCGTGGTGAGGACGAGCGTCTTGAGAACATCGCGGCCTTTAAGAGCTACCTGCACAACTTTGAGCAGCAACAAGACGAAGCGGTGAACTTAGCGGACTTCATCAACAACGTGGCCTTGCTGACCTCCAGTGATGATACCGAGCGTAACGGCGTCGCTTCTGTGCGTCTCATGACTGTGCATAACGCCAAGGGCCTCGAGTTCGATTACGTCTTTGTGGTTGGCCTGAATGAGGCCGTGTTTCCTAGCCGCAAGTCAATCAGCGAGCAGAATGTCGCTGAAGAGCGCCGTCTCATGTATGTGGCTATGACCCGTGCCCAGAAGCAGCTCTTTTTACTGGAAGCAGGTGGCACCTTGGTGATCAGCACTGGTACCTTAGGTGATAAGCAGCGCACTAAAGCACCACGTGAGCCCTCACGCTTCTTATTGGAGCTGCAAGAGGGGCACTATAACGAAATGGGTACCTGCGGCCTACTTAACCTTACGCTTGCGCAGCTCAAAGAGCGGCTGGCGCGTGGTGAGACTAGGGAGCAGCTCTTTGGTGAGTCGGTGGTGCTCAGTGGTAATGGCAGTAGCAGAGCGCAGGGGGCCACAGCAGCCTTAAATAACACCCTCAACAGCAAATGGTTGGGTAACAGCAGCGCCTGTAAGTTTACGGTGGGAATGCGGGTGTTTCACCATATCATGGGCAAGGGCATCATTGAGGAGGTGCTATACGACTCCCAAGCGCTGGTGATTGCTTTTGATAAACTCAAGAGCAAGCGTACTCTCAATTGGAACATGAAGCTGGAAATCATCGGCCAGCCAGTATCTGCTACAGCAGCACCTGCTCTGGCCTCTACCAGCGAGGACGTTGTGGCTACAGTAAGTAGTACGGTGCCAGCTGGACTGACAGCCACTGGTGTGTCTGAGGCCACTATCGCGCCGCCACCAATTGGCCTCCTTATAGCTGCTGCTGACTTACTTGCTGATGAGGAGTTGGAGTTTGGTGTGCCGGAGGAAGTGCTCAACTGGCAACAGCAAGCTCAAGCTCAAGCGCATGTGCAAGTACCAGCGCCAGCACCAGCACCAATACCAGCACCAATACCAGCACCGCAAGCGGCACCAGCGCCTCAAGCAGCCCCTGTAAGGAAAAAGGTAGCAGCAGCTACCCCCGTAGCACCGTCACCATCTCCTGCATCAGCTGCATGGACACCGGCACCGTGGCAAACGACAGGCGCAGGACAGGCTCTGAGCACGTGGCCGCAGGGGGCGGGCGCTGTCAAGACTGTCAAGACGCTGCAGCAGAGCACGGTACCGAGCTTAGCGCCAAAAGTATCAGCAGCGACAGCAACACCGTCTCCTGTGTCAGCATCATCTGCTACGCCGGTAGAGAACAGCACCGCTGTAGTGAGTGCGGCTAAACCACAGCAGGCTCTGGGCTGGGCTGAGTTGGCCGCGCAGCTTAAGCGCTTAAATTCAGAGGATGAAGAGTAGTCGCGCACGCTACCTCTAAGGTAACAGTCTGCCTGTAGCCTCTCTGAAGAAAAGGCGTGTGCGGTCACTATCTCGCCTTGATTCCTGAGGTGTCCGGAGGGCAAAGATAGCTACCTCCAGTAAAGCAGGGCTTACTGTGATCACTTGCCACTAGAAGTACGATACAGCGCAGATATCCCCTTTTGTTTCTGTATATCAGCGCAGGCCACCGCGAGAGTACAGCAGCAAACAGAGTGATGGCGTAGAGCTGTGGCTATCGTTAAAGTAAAGCGCCACTGGGCGGCGGCGCAAAGGCGCGCCGCGCGCCCTATCTTAAAGTGGGATGTGAGCCTACTCAGCACTTAGCGGTCGCAACCTACAGGGAATTGCTACCGCCATATCCTGTACCCCACGAGGCTTTGAGGTTACTTAAGTTGCGGCGCTGCAACAAAAAGGGCGCACAGCCTTACGACCGTGCACCCCTTGTTTGTTGTGTTGTGGCGTTGCGATCGCTGTACGCGATGCGTTAGCGCTTATCTCGCCACAAAAGGCTTGTGGGGGAAGAAGATATCATGGGTGCGTTGATCCATACGCTCCCCACGCCGCTCACCAATCCATGTGCCTATCACCGCCCCCATAAAGCCTGCCAGTAAACTTGGGACAATGGCGTGACACGAGAACAGCGAGACGTGCAGCAGCATGCACACGCTGTAGACGGCAATGGCCGCCACTACACTGACAATAACACCCGTGCGGTTAAAGCGCTGCCAGAACATGCCTAAGATCACCGGCCAGAGGAAGCTGCTCTCTAAGCCACCAAAAGCAAAGAGATTCACCCACGCCACCACATCAAGTGGGTAGAGCGCTAAGACAATGGCAATGATACCCATGACTAAGGTGGTGCCCTTAATAATGACCTTTTCGTGGTAGCTGAGATCTTTTTTCACCGCCTCTTGTACCAGCTCTGGCTCTGCCGCTGTCTCTGGCTCACTGGCAGCCAGCGCTACCAAGCTGGAGTCATGAGCGCCAGCGACACTGCTTTGGCTTTGGCTCTGGCTTTGGCTGTTACTCTCTCGGTGCATGGCCTTAAACAGATCACGAATCACCGCCGAGGCGGCTGCAATCAGAAGCGAGCTGACCGTACTCATGGTTGCTGCCAGTGGGCCTAAAATGGTTAAGCCTGCTACCAGCGGATGCATTTGCGTCGCAATCAACGTCGGGATAACCGTATCAGTAGTGGCACCTTCGGGTAAAGAAGTGATCACAGCACGAGCTAACACGCCCAGTAAGGTCATACCAATCATTAAGGCACCGCAGATTACGGTGGCAATGATCATTGACTTATGTAGCTCGTAGCTGGAGCGATAAGTCATACAGCGCACTAAAGACTGGGGCAGACCCATGGTGGCAAAGCCCACCAAGATCCAAGTCGATAAGAGCAAGCTCAATGGCAGGGCGCCACCAGCGTCATATTCTAAGTTGCGGCTGATACCAGTAGCCTCGTTTATATTGACGCTGGCAATGGTTTGCATCACCTGCTCAAGGCCACCACCCTTAGTGAGGATGACATAGCCTAAGATAAACATGCCCGTGAGCATGAGGATAGCGCAGACGGCATCAGTTAAGGCTACGGCTCTAAAACCACCGGAGGAATAGAGTACCGTGACTAAGGCAAAGACGATGAGGCCTAAGCTGTAGTCGATACCGGTTAAGCCTGCAAAGATCTGCGCCCCACCGATAAACTGCCCCACGATCATGGCAATAAAGAAGATAATCAGCAGGAGCGCAAGTAGCAGTGACACTGCCTTGGAGTGAAAGCGCTCATAGAGCAGGTCGATGACGGTGAGGCTCTCGGTGCGGTGCGTGAGAATGGTCATACGCTTAGCGAGCACACCCAAGATCAAAAAGGCGGTAATGATCTGAGGGGCGGCAAAGACCACCCAGCCTAAGCCTAAATTCCACGCGATACCTGGGCCAGAGACAAAGCTTGAGACGGAGCCATAGGTGGCGACCAAGGTCATGGCCAGCACCACACCGCCTAAATTTTGCGAGCCTAAGAAGTACTCTTTTTTGAATTGGCGGGTACGATTGGCTTTGTAGGCAGCAACGTAGCCAATAAAGAGCAGCACCACAAAGAAGATGGCAATCGGGACTAAGGGCATAATTTGCTGCATGGTTTAGGCGTCCTTGTGCTGTTGCTGCTGTTGTTGTTTGTTGTCGTCAGCGGCGGCAGACTCTGGCTCTAGCGGGGCGTTGCTCTGCGTATGCTCCAGCTGTTGCAGCGATGGCACATCTAAGCGGCAGTTGCTCATGAATTTCGTAACCAATACCACAACCACCACAATGGAAAAGAGATAGCCGCCCAAGCAGCTGATCACAAACCACAGTGGCATAGCTAAGATGTTGCTTTGCATGTCGGCAGTAAAGTAAATGGCCGCCCAAAAGAGCACGGTGATCAGCACGGCTGCCAGCACCGTGGCCAGTGCTTCCTTATCTAATTGGGTAAATTGTGCCGCATATTGCTCTTGCTCTGATGGAGGAGGCACAGGGTGAGAGCTCTGCACCGCAGAGCGTGGTGATGTGGATGGTCTCATCAACTTTCCTTGGCGCTCAGGAGTGCCTGCTGCCGCTACGTACCATTACCACTACCAAAGATGCAAGCACCAAGGAGTAAGGAGTAATGCCTTTTGTGGTGCTTACTGCAAGATACCGTGATGCGGCGCGCACAAGTGCCGCTTCACTCCGCTTCAGGGGGAACTCTGTTGCTGTTGGTTACTCTGTAGTGTGTCGAGGCATAAAGGTAGGGTTAGGGTTAGGGGGAGAGAGTAGCTGGCGTAGCGTGAAGTGCAATGCAGCAGGGCACCGGAGTGTTGCCATAAATAAGCCTAAACGTGGCGTCAGAGTAAGCAGCGCGTTTTTCCAATACGTCTCCCCTAGGAGCGGCAGGCATATGCGCGTCCCATGTGGTAGCTGCTATAGAGTCGTGATGGCCTCTATGCAGACAGAGGATAGACTAAGCCCCTGCAGCGCTTAAGACACAGTAAGGTAACAGAGAAAACAAGACAGCAGCTGGTCTGACGAGCCGTTTGCAGAAAGGCTAATGGTAGCACAGGGGCAGAGGGATAGCGTGGTGGGGCGGGCGCTGCCTAAAAATAGCGCAGCGTGCACTGTGCTTTTGCACAGAGCACAGTGGGGATATGGAGAAAAGGGAGAAAAGGGGCTATGCCCCTGAGCTCTGGCCAAGAGGGCTCAGGTGATTCATGAGGGAGAAAGATGGAGGGGGTAGGGAACGACTTACTTAGTAGATGACGGACTTTAGGGTAATCAGAGGAGAGCGCTTTCCCCATGTGTGAGCACAGCTGATGGCCATTAACCTACCTCAGAGATACGTCGCGGTAGCGACGCTTGCTTGATGCTTCATATCAGGTTGCTGCATCAAGTGGCTTCACTCCACCGCCAAGGTGATTTTAAGCCAATAGCATAGGGGCAAATACTCTAAGGCATAAGAGAGAAAAGGGAGAAAACGCTCACCTTTATGGTAATCATGGTGCACCGTACCAAGGTAAACTTGGCCTTATGCTGTCTTGCTGTCAGCTGGCAGATTAGGACGTATGTTCGCCGTTAAGGCCTTAAGGTCTAAGCCCAATAAGCCCAGAGTCCACAGGCACAGCAGGGTGTGTCCATAATGCTGGCCTAAGCCAACCTTTGCGGCTGGATTGTTGAGCACCTGTAAGAAGTCACTGATGCTTGGCTCGTTGCAGTGCGTGGCAGCAATTAAGGCATTGTGACGCTGTTGCAGGCCCTGTAAGGTCTGATGCAGCGTGCGCAGCTCTTGGTGCAGCGCATATGGGCAAGAGGTAAATTCCTGCGACTGTAAGAGCACGCTTAAGCCATGGGTAGCATGGTTAATGGTAGCAATCAGCCCCTTTAAGCGCTGTTGCACATGGTGCTGTTGCGACAGCAGTAAGCCTAAAACGAAAATTGCACCCTGCATCAGTTCAACATTGAGGTAAACCTTTTGCCCTTGTGGCACGGTCAGGTGTAAAAGACCGCTGTAGAGGGCGCGCCACGATTGCGTTTGCGCCTGAGCATAGCAGTCTTGCTGCTGTGGCAGATCAAAGCTTGCGGTAAAGTCCTCAAAGTCAAAGTGCTCAGGATAGAGCAGGCACACTAAGCTGCGGCCATCAATCTCTAAGCCCGCACGGCGTGAAGTGCCATCGTAGAAGCGCGTCAGCGTAAAAGGACGCACTTGTGGTTGCCACGTACCTTGCTCTTGGAGGTAAGCACGCATTTGCGCCATCAGATGACGTGTGGTGCTCTTGATCTCTTGCCACTGTTGCAGAGGACGGATAACGTTAGTGACCTCTAAGGTACCCAGCTTTTGTAAGACGTGGCGTTGCAGTGCTAGCTCGTCTATAGTGTACTGGGTAGTAATGAGGCTCTTACGCAGTCGTCTTTGCGCTTCGTTAATGGTAAAGAAGTTGGCATTGGCAAGGCAGTTTTCCACATCCAAGCGAATGCGCTCTTCTTCGTGGGCGTAGTGCTCTTGTGGCAGTGACATGTACACCCAGTATTGTGGCTCGTCTTTGTCTTTTAAGGCTGGATCCTGATCGAGCACTAAATTGAGGTTAAAGACGTCTTTAATGACGCTCTTGCCGGTGCGATCAAAGATCCCACCTAAGTTAAAGCGGTGCTCGAAATCTGGCAGGCGTAACCATACTGTTTGCAGCTCGCGGCTTGGAGCAGGGGCAAAAGCAGGGCGTGGAGCTACTTTATCAGGGCCTAATTGCGCCCCCTGCGGGGTATTGGTGTCGATCACACTGCCGCTGTTAAGTGGCAGTGCCCATGAGCCGGTGAGGTAGTTGGGATCGAATGGGGACGAGGTGCCCGCACGCAGCAATTGCGACAAGAGCGCTGGCTGCAAGACCCAGCTTAAGGCAAAGTCAGAAGGAATAGCCGCCGTAAAGTCGTGGCCAGAGTGAGCCAGCTTGTGTAATTGCGTACTAAAGAGGTCTTGGTGGGTAGGTGGGATGGTGACCTCATAAGCAGGGCACAGCTCTACACGGGTACGCTTAATACCCACCTCGGCTAAAGCACTGAAGACAGCGGCGTCTAAGTTATCTTCTAAGGCTAAGGCCGACTCATACTCCTCATCGGACATCTCTTGCTGCGCAGCGGTATCGGCAAAGCGCAGGTAAGGGTGTTCCATTGGCTCTAAAGTCAGGGTAGCGACGAAGTAGCCAGTGGAGGTGAGGAGGAAAATCGTGGGAATAAAGTACTGGTTAGGGTCAGCGACAGTGCTGTCGTTAACGCCATTGGTACCCCATGCGCCAGAGGCACGGGCATTGAGGCCGTACTCATTACGGGCATCTACAGTTTCATCGGCACCGGTACCGTCGTTAAAGGCTAAAGGCGCCTCGATTAAGGTCACGGCAGCAATGTAGGTGCTGTCCTCTGGCAGAGACTTAATAAGCTGCGAGATAAACTTAGTGCGCAGTGGTGATGAGCCTAAGTGGTAAATATTGCGCAGGCAGCTGTTAGGCGAGAGGAGCATGGCCTGTGGGGGCATGCTCTGCATCTGCTGGGTGTAGATGTCTTCTGGGGCAAAATGGGTGTTTAAGCTCAGGCCACCGATCATGGTCTGTAAGGCCACATAGGAATAGCCGGTAAAGACCTGAGGTAAGAGGCGGGCCACAGGAGATGAGGCCACAAGGCCATTAAAGGCGTTAAGCGGCGGCACCAGCTCATGCATTGGCATGGTTGGGATGGTGTCGTTTAAGGTCTTTTGGGTCAGACTAACCTGACGGTGTAAGAGCCAAACCTGACGTAAGGCATCTTGCTCTTGAGGTGGTAATAGTGCCAAGAGCTCATTAAGAGCTGCAGGAAGCTGTGAAGCTGGGTGCTCTTGGGTGGAAGGAGCACGGGAAAAGGTCGCCATTACAAAAACCTCAGAGCCAAACAATCCCTGTACATCACCGTCCCAGAATGGTGATGGCAATAAGACTAGTGTATTTTACAGCAAGGGCGCGTTTTTGGGCAGTGGCAAAGCACACGCAAGAGCGTTGGTATATCTGTAGGGATGAAAAGCTATAGATATGCTAAAGATGAGCCAAGGCAGGAGGAGCAGCAGAGGAGGCGGGGGCAGCAGTAAGAGCAGGAGGGGATTACACGGTTGTTGGGGGCAGCAAGAGCTGAGTCGCGATGGATGTGGTGCACTCAGGGGAGCACACCACACCGCTCAGGCTTAAGCCTAAGCCTAAGCTTACAGCTTAATATCTTTAGGCCTTAGCCTCTGGCTTAGCCTCAGGCTCCGTTGGCAGCTCGGCTAAAGCTTTGCGCATAAACTTGATGATGTCAGGGCCAATATCGTGATGACGCATAGCGACCTCGATAAAGGTCTCAGCATAACCGAGCTTATTGCCGCAATCGTGGCTGCAGCCGCAGATGTTATAGGCGTTAACGCCTTCCATGTTCATGAGCAGGTCTATGGTGTCAGTAAGCTGGAACTCACCACCGGCTCCTAATGGCGTGCGCTTAAACAGTGGCCAAATCTCAGCAGGCAGGACATAGCGACCGACCACAGCGTAATCAGATGGTGCTTCCATGACAGGTGGCTTTTCGACCATGGAGCGAATTGGCGTGCTCTCGCCAGGAGATAGCTCCTTTCCACCGATATCGACGATACCGTAGGAGATCACGTCCTCATGTGGCACCTTTTCCACCATGATTTGCGACTGGCCGGTTTCCTCAAAGATCTTGACCATGGCTGCTAAGTTTTCCTTTTGCAGGTCGGACTTAGCGGTGTCGATGATCACGTCTGGCAGCAACACGGCAAATGGGTTCTTACCCACGATAGGGTAGGCACACATAATGGCGTGAGCTAAGCCTTTGGCCTCACCTTGGCGGACGTGCATAATGGTGACGTCCTTAGGAAGGATGTTTTGCACCTCGGCTAGCAGCTGACGCTTCACACGCTTTTCTAAGGTAGCTTCCAGCTCAAAGGAGGTATCGAAGTGGTTCTCGATAGCGTTCTTTGAAGAGTGGGTGACAAGAACAATGTTCTTGATGCCAGCGGAGATAGCCTCAGAGACCACATATTGGATCAGCGGGCGGTCGACTAAAGGCAGCATTTCCTTTGGGATGGCCTTAGTGGCTGGCAGCAAGCGCGTACCCAAGCCTGCGACAGGGATAATAGCGTACTTAATGGTGCCGTACTCACCGTAACGCGGTGTACTGCCCACATTGATGACAGAGTTATCCAAAAGACGATCCTCCAATAAAGCAGTGGCTTGTAAAGCAAGCATTGGCTTGTAAAGCAGTGGCTTGGTCGCAATACCAAAGAACGTACAGGGAGGGATGAGCGCGAGATAAGGAAAGGTGCACGCATGGCCCGAGGTGCGCAGGCCATGGTAAGAGCAAAGTGCAGCTTGAGTTCTGGAGCTAAAGGGCGCTCACCTGTAGTGCATCCCTTAAGAATAAGGGGCAGCATGGGGAAAAGCAAACGCTATGCAGGCAAAGTGTCAGCAAAGTCTCATTTACTTTGCAGCGTCGGCTTTATTACTGGAGGCTGGGCTGGCGTTATCGGCGCTTAAAGCGGTAGCGTTTACGCTCTCGCTTGGCTCTGGCGCGGTGGCAGAGGTGGTGGCCGTTGCGGCGGCAGGCTCGGCCTTTTCTTTAAAGGCATCGAGCATGTCTGGGTAGCGACGCATGAGGATGAAGATGCAGCCTAAGGCAAAGACAAAGTTTAAGATGGCGTTACCAAAGGTCTTGTAATCGACCCATAACGACTCTGCGCTCTTGTCATCGATGCCAAAGAGCTGTGGCAGGTAGAAAGCGATGATGACGTTTAAGCCTGCGGCGAAGACGAAGTAGACCATAAAGGAGTAGCCTAACTTGTCCCAGATGTGGCGTGGCAGAGGCAGCTCTTTTTCAAAGAGGTAGGCAAAAGGATTA
Organism: Candidatus Anaerobiospirillum pullicola; assembly: GCA_018884035.1. Lineage (GTDB taxonomy): Bacteria > Pseudomonadota > Gammaproteobacteria > Enterobacterales > Succinivibrionaceae > Anaerobiospirillum > Anaerobiospirillum pullicola. The sequence goes on along the minus strand of JAHLFE010000168.1, from coordinate 9,951 downwards.
CGGTGTAGCAAGAACTGGCAGACAAAGATAGCCACGGCCAGAATGAGGTTAACGACAGTGACCTTCCACTTAATGATTTGCGGGTCGTTAAGGAGGATGGTTGGGATGCCAAAGAGCAAGACAGCGGCGGTTAAGAAGACCTGCATGCGGGAGATCTTGTGCCAGAGGATATATTGCAGCACAAAGGAGAGGACGCAGCAGGCGATGATGACGCCGGTAGCGAGCACGAGATCGGAGGAGAGGCGATAGGAGATAAAGAAGGCTAGAGCAGGTGCGAAGTCGAGAATTTTGGCGAGCATAGGCATTAAAGGAAAAGCCAAGAAAAGGGCGCAGGTGATAGGGTAATTATCTCACAAGTTAGCGCAGATAGTATGGCGGAAATGACTTAGGGGGCGCTTAGAGGAGAGGTTTTTGGTGAGGCGTTGCTAAGGGGCAAAGGACAGCGAGCAGAGGCTGGTGCAGTGGGCTATCAATAGCGCAGAGCGCAGCAGGAGTTACCCCACAATGACGAACACTGAGCTGTCACGTGCCACCTTGGAGTAACAACTACCTTAAGCAGCCTCTTGACGAGGTAACTGCCATTACGCGCAAGCTCTCTGGGGTAGTTTCGCCTTATAAGCGGTGTCAACAGGGCAGAAAGCGAGATGACAGTGGTGGTGATGAGCAACAACTACTGATGGAGTTCAAAAGTATTTGCCGAGCCACACCGATAAGTGATCTATATTGTGGGTCACTAGGGTATGGCTTGTATTAGCGGTTTGTCATGAAGACATCATGCGCAGCTTGGTGGTAAATACTTTTAAACTTCATCACTACCTTAGAGGTACGTCGCGATAGCGACGCTTGATGCGGCATATCTGGTTGCTGCATAAAGGGTCTTACCCCTCCTCAAAGGCCGATTTTAAGCCCGTAGCATAGGGAAAAATACTCTGAAGGCACAAGGAAAAAAATGCTCTCGCTTCCCCTGCCTACCCGTGACCTTTAGTTGAGATTCATAGCAGCCACCCAATAAGCAAACAGAGCACACCACCCTCAAAGAGTGCTTTGCCTTAAAGCAACTCCATACATCACCGCTCTTAACGCCGATTTCACACATCCCTAACCCTAACTTTGCATTTGTTGCTACAAAATAGCCGGTAATTCCGTCCCCATTTTTTGCATGGTTATCATTATGCCCCAGTGCGCGCTGCTAGTTGCATATCCCCGCAGGCCCTTTTAGCTCTGAAAAGCGGCTAACACCCTGTACAACTGACCTGTTCCCGCGAAGCTGCTTTGGCCAAAAAAGCCACTTTGCGCCCTCCAGCGATCTGAGTCCTGTAACATAGCCAGCACTTTTAGCTCGTACTTTCGTCCTTTGCTGCAAAAACCAACACTCGATCCTAGATAAAAGAGAGCGGCGCTCTGTGCCTTGCGCGGCAAGAGTAAAATATGTGCAACAGGCTACAATCCTTTGCATTTGTTGCAAAAGGTTATGATCTAACTCCCCATTAGAGAGTACACTAATACATAATTGTCATCATCATCACCGCGCTGCCGTGTATGGGGTGAGGCTATACTCAAGCAGCTACAGGTGGATCACAACTTTCCCTTTTAGCCACAGAACTCGTAAATGAGGACGCGTTGTTCATCATTGTGGCCAGAATGGTGAAAAAACAGCGTAGCCATGAGAGCTTGCAAGGCTTGCCTGCACGTGACAGCTGATAGCTACCACTTACCTCCCAAACAGAATCAGACCCCTGTTGCAGGGAACGCCGGTGCATTATGGATAAGTCGCCATCAGAGACTGCGCCTGTTGTGAGCTCCCAGTCTCTTGCTGCTTCTTCAGTCACAGATAAGACTACTGTCACTGCACATGATAGTAAGTCTCCTGCTGCCACTGCCATTGCCTCCGAGGCGGCGCCTCACAATAGCAAAGGCGCATTGGCTGCCCCTTTTCAAGCAAGTGACGTTTCTACGACCGGCACTGCTGCCCTTAATACTCAAGACCAGAGCGCTAGTGCTAGCGCCGCTGCTCCTGCCTCTTTGCCTGAAACTCCTGCGGAGCACTGGCAAAAAATAAACTTCATGCTCGAGCAAGCCCGTGAGCGCGCTCTGCATAAGCATGAGCTCTTAGAGCAGGCCGATACCAGTCAGCAGAGTGTACCCCAGCATCTTGCTCACGACCTCCATCCTTTCGTCGCATCCCATGTGCAACAGGCCATGGCTGCCACCGACCTCACCGCGTCCGCAGCAAGCGCTAGCGCTTGCGCTAGCCAGAGCCCTGACCTTGCAGCAGGTGCTGCTGTCAGCACCAGCACCACTGATAAGTCCGCTGCTCCGCCGCTTACGCCTTTTACCCCAGCGCAAGTACCGGTCACCGCCAATACCCAAAATTACGACGCCCTGATTGCGTCTGTGCTCTCGCATGCTAAGCAGGATTTAGCGCAGAGCAAGGCTACACCTGCCTTTGGCGCTGCCAGTAATGTCAGCTGGCACTATCAAGCCACAACTTTAACGGCCCAACAGCGCCTGCAAGCTCTGCTGACAGAGCAGGCGCCGCAAGCAGCTCAAGCACAGTCACAGCTTCTAAGTGATGCCCCTGCCTCACAGCCATCAGTTTCAAGTGAGAGAGCACTCTTACACGTCGTCACACCTACCAGCGGCTATGAGGACAGTGCGGTCAAGGAGACTGATCCAAAAGTAGCTGCCGATATTGCTGCCGCGCAAGCGCGCATTCAGCTGGTACCACCATTGTGGGTACATGATGCTAAGTCCGAGGCCGCGACCATAGCCTTAAGTAGTGCCTCCCAGAGTGCAGATACGATTACAGCGTTCGCCCCTGAAACCCCTGAGTACAGCCCAAACGCAACCCACGTCTCTGCTCATGAGGAGCAGCTCTCGGCAGCCTTAGCTCGCGCGCAAGAAATTGCTCGTGCCTCACAAGCCGCAGTCGTGGCGGCCATGGGAAAGGCCAACCTCAGTACTGATGATCTTGATGCTGCTAGCGCTTCTTTCAGCACCAAAGTAGATGCAGTGCATCACAAGGCGCAGGCCATCGCGGCACAGCGTGTGAGCTCGTATGCTGCTGCATCTGCTAATGCTTCTGCTATTGTTACGGCCACTGCCTCCACTGCCTCCACTGCCTCCACTACTTCCACCACTGCTACCAATAATACAACTAACACCTCTAACACCACTGAGCTCACTACCGCTCCTGTCACCATTCCACGTTCCCAAGCAGCTGCAGCTCTGCCGCAAGATCCAGAGCAAAAAGCCGCAGCGGCGGCTTACGCCTCTGCGGTGTCTACAGGTGCTAAGGCTCCTAAGCGGCTGGTGATTCCTGGCTCCACCGCTGGAGCGCAGAATAGCGTGCCTTCCTCTAGTGTCTCTTTACAGACGCAGCCTGCTGTCTGGGGAGAGCAGCCGCATAAAGAGCACAACCCTTTTCACTATCGTGGCGGCTACATGCCTTGCTACTTTATCTACGACTATGCTGAGGATCGCCTCTTATTAGACGAGGGCTCGTGCCGTCTCTTGGGTATCACCTACACCGGTGACTGGATTCCTGCGCGCTTTGTGGAGATGCAGGTATCTTTGGTCGACAAAGAGCAAGTCTATGCCGTTTTGTTTGACCCCGCTCTTGGCAATAAGCTCTACTCGCTGGTGCGTATCAACTTAGGCCCGCACCAAGGCGAGCTTCTGTACATGTCAGGCTCGGTGATCCAGCGTGATGACACCGGTATTGCCCTTTTAATCTCAGGCTATTTCTCACAGATCCAAGCCCCGTTCTTGGATAGCATGGTCAAGATCAAGAACCACTTCTCCTCTTTTGATATTGAGATCTTTAGTGGTGAGGTGCACTTTGGCTATGCTTACGCCGAGATGCTGGGCTTAAGCGATCCCGCACTCTTACCGCACTCTGTCCTTGAGCTGGAGACAAAGTATATTCACCCTGACGATGTGCTCGCTTATCGCCAGCAGCATGCCTTAATCGATGACCCCACCTTGGGTGATTACTACGAGTCGGTCTACCGCTTACGCCACAGTGGTGGCTACTACATTTGGTGTATCGACCGTGGTTTAGTGGTCGAGCGCAATAGACATGGCCGCGCCACGCGTATCATTGGTACCACCACCAACATCGATGTGGTGCGCTCTAACTTTGAGCGCTTAAAGAGCTCCATTTACCAAGACCCTCTGACGGGACTGCACAACCGCCTTTATCTCAATACCCGCTATAAGTACTTCACCTTAGAGGAGAGTCAACCTCTAAGCTTAGTCTACGTCGATATCTCCGGCCTTAAGGTTATCAATGACTACTTAGGCCACGCAAAAGGCGACTCCTTAGTCAAGCTTGCTGCCCATGTCTTAAAGAACGAGGTGTACTTAGATCACGAGGTGGTACGCCTCTCTGGCGATGAGTTTTTGCTGATCTTTACCAATTGCAGCTCGACGCAGTGCCGTAACTACATTGCCAAGTTTGCGGAGATGCTGGATGCGCGCAATGCCGAGTACGAGTATCCTCTGCCACTGTACTTTGGCTTTGGTATCGCTACCTTACATGAGATCCCTGACGGTGATACCTTCCTGCGCTGTGAAGCCCGTGCTGACATGCGGCTGCAAGAGTATAAGGCACAGCATCACGATCGCATTTACGCCTTCTTACGTGCGTACATTGAGCACGTCAGTGGCCAGCACATCGACTTAAGTGACAACCGCACCTTAGAGTATTACGAGCACAAGCAACAAGAGCAAGCGCAGCAGCAGTCAGACTCAACTCACGCTGCAGCTGGCACTGCAGCAGCTGCCAGTGTCGCTACTGCTTCTGCTACTGCTTCTGCTCCAAAGACTGCTGCAAACACTAAGAGCGAAATGGATGTGCCGCCACTAAGCTTGGATCTGGAGGCTACTATTAGCGCTGTTGCGGCACCAGAGGCTTCGCAGGACGTTGCTCGGCGTGCTGCTGAGCCTGCTACGCCTACGCAGCATGCTAGCGTTAGGACTTTAAGTGGCAGTGGTAGCGTCAGTGCCCAGAACGCTCTGCTCTCGCTGCTGGGGGCGGGCGCTGGAGCAGATCCATCCTTAACAGCAATGGCTGATGCTAGCGGTGTCGCGGTGGCTACGGTCTCGGATCATGCCACCAATCCAGAGCCTATTGCTGCGACCTCTGTTCTTTACAGCACTGCCAGCACGTCTAGCGCGCCGGTTACAGAGGCAGATGAGAGTCAAGCTGCAAATGCCGCCATGCAACAGCAGGTTGATGCCGCTGCTTCAGCAGCCGCCAATCTCTGGGAAAAGGGTATCTCGGCAAATAAGCCCAAGTACACGCATACCGTGCTCTACACCATGCGTAAGCATGATTACAGCTCCTTTGTCCGCTCTGAGATTTTAAATGAGCGTCACATGTCAGAAGCAGAGGCCTCAGCTGAGGTCTTTATGCAAAACAACATGCTCCCTCCGCAATCGGATGAGGAGATCTGTGCAGAGGCTAGCCTTGCGTTTAATGCGGGGATGCACTCGCCTTTTGCTGCCAAGGCAGAGCCGTATGGCATCTTAGGAGTGGATCCCTTTGCCCTGTCCTATAGCCCTGTAGATCACCATGAGGCGCAAGGAACGGCGACGCAGCCTCAAATTGTTGAGCCCGAGGTGGCATCATCATCATCTTCTTCTTCTTCTTCTTCTTCTTCCTCGGTCGCAAATCCAGACCAGAGTGCAGCTGCCTCAGCTCCGTTCACGCTAGACACTGTACCGGCGGCAGCGGCGGCAGCGGCTATTGCGGAAGCTAATACAGCAGCTCCTGCTGCCCAGCAAGCGGGGCGTGCTGTTGCCAGTGCCTCGGCCATTGCCGCTGTTACTGCTAACACCTCTCCCATGGCGACCAGTCCCGCAGAGCAAGCTATTCGTAGCCTTGAGCACTCTTATGAGGACTACTCCACGCCACCACATGGTGCGGCTGCTTCAGCTTTTGTCGCCAGCGCGGCGGTAAGCGCAGTGCAGCCTGTGTTTGCTGCTGCTGACGCTGCTGATGCGCAGCAGAGCTCTGCTGCGCTAAGTGCGCGGATTCCAAGCGTGGCGCATAATGCCGTGTTAAGACCGTCAGCATTAGCGGTAGCACTCAAGCCGACAACTGTACAGAAGCACTTATATGCTTCCGGAGCTGCGGCGCATGCAGCAGCCACACCTCTGCGTCCATCTGGCTCGCTGTGCCCGAGCTCAAGCAGCGATCCGCTGCAAACTGGTTATGGCTACCACCATGGCTATGAGCGTAATGGCAATAGTCCACTACTCATGCAGCAACCGTTACTGAGCTTATCGTCAGCGGAGCTGTCCTTAGAGTGCATTACTGCTCTGACCAATAGGGCCATAGTTGCAGAGGCGGCCGCCCATGCCGCAAAAGGCACCACGCAAGAGCAACAAGCTCAAGCGGCCAAGCATGAGGCTCAAGCCCAAGTTCTGGCTGCGGAGGTGGCTTATGCTCAAGATCCGCGCGTGATCTCTGAGGACTTAAACTCCAGACAGCCTTTACATGATTTGACGGGCTATAGCTCGGTGGTGTTTGAGAGCACCCTCTATGGTGGTGATCTCAACCCTGATCTTAAGAGTGATCCCCAGCAGCAGATGAGCTTTACGCTAGAGGGCTTAGCGGTAGGCCAATCTTATGAGCATACCTTTATTCTTTCCTCACAGGCTAATCGCGCTTACCACATGACGATTCAGGCGCTGCTTGCCTATCAAAAGGGCGCAGAGCGTGGGCATGGTCTGGCGGCGTTCCGTGAGATTAAAGGGCTGGATAGTATGGGCTATGACTTTGCCTCTTTGTCCTATCAAAGTCCTAATGCGTGGCAGTGGGCGGAGTCCTTTGAGCCGTTGGATCAGCTGAAGTCCCATAGAGTGCGCTTAGCCTCGATGGCTTCTTTATCTCCTGATGACAGCCATCAGTTAGCGCAAAAGGTAAATGACGCCATGTTTGCCTTAGAGCGGGCGCGCCATCAGTTGTACGTGGTGCAAGGCCAGATGAGTGACGTCATCACCCGTGGCACCTTAAAGCGCATTAAGGCCCAGGTGGACTTAAGCCCAAGCGATTACTACCATATGGATGAGGGCATCAACTTCGATGCGATTGAGCCTTTGGACTACAGTGGTATCAACTCGCTGGAGCTCAGGTTAAGTGGCCTCATGTGCTACAGCTCTGATATCCTGCAACCGCATTGGCCGCAGCACAAGCAACAGCAGCAACAGCAACAGCAACAGCAAGCAGAGCAGGATGCGCAAGAAGCGCAGATAGCACAGGAGGCGCAGAGTAAGACTGCTCCTGCTGCTGACAGCAAGGACTCTCCGTATCTGAGTGCTGCTGCTGACCCAAGTGCTCAAGCTGACAGTGAGGACTATTATGAGTGACAATTTAGCTGCCACTGCCAGCGCTAACACTACCGCTAACACTGCCACTGACGGTGTTGCCTCGTCCTCATACTATGCCCATGGCATCACCCCCGCCGCGCAGGCAGCGGACTTAGATTTAGGCTACTGGATCTTCAATGGCGCCACGCGCTCGTTTTTACTCGATGCCGTGTGTGCTACGTTCTTTGGCCTGCCAGAGGGGACGTGGCTTACCGAAGCACAAGTGCTGGAACGGCTTACCATTGATAGCATCGAGCGCTACTACCGTGTCATGGACTCGCATGACATGGGCAATATAATCTTTGAAGATGTGCGCTTTATCATGGGGCCGCATAGCGGTGAGAGCTTTGTGATTAATGGCTCGGTGCTGTCACGTTTCCCTGATGGTAAGGTCTGCCATGCCACAGGTTATTTAGCCAGCACCCGTAGCACTTATGCCGACTTTATTGCCCACGAGTTAGCAGGTGATGTACTGTACTCATGGGACAGTCTCACCGAGCGGCTGACGTTTTCTGAGAGCTGCTCTTATCTTTTAGGCTACGAGGAAAAGGAGTTGCCACAAGAGCTGCCTGGCTGGGCGGTGCTGCTGCATCCTGATGACCGTGAGACCTTAGATGTCGGCATGCAAGTGCTTATTACTCCGGCCTATGGCGATAACTTTGAGTATTGCGTGCGCTTACGCCATAAGAACGGCAATTACATCTGGGTGATTGGCTATAGTGTGGTGGTGAGCCGTGATCACGAGGGGCGGGCGCTGCGCATGATTGGTACGCTCTCGGATATCAATCTGGTGCAGGATAACTTTGAGAACATCAAGCAGATGCTCTACACCGATACGCTCACCGGATTGCACAATCGCTACTATTTCCAGCACAACATGTCGCGCTGGCAGGACTCGCTCAGTCAACCGCTATCGGTGATTTACGCTGATGTCACAGGCTTAAAGATCACTAACGATGTCTTAGGCCATGCTGATGGTGACATCCTGTTACTTTCAGTGACCGAGGTGCTGACCACGGTGGTGACGCGTACCCGTGAGATTATGCGCTTAGCCGGTGATGAGTTTTTGGTGGTGATGCCGCGCTGTGCGCAGAGTGAGTTGCAGGCGATTGTGGCGCAGCTTAATGCCTTTGTGGTAAATCACAATCGCATTCCTGACGTGATGCCGGTATTTGTAGGCTTTGGTGGTGCGACCTTAGGTGAGGTGGAGAGGGATAACCTCAAGATGTGCATTGAGCGCGCGGATGTGCGCATGCAGCAGGCCAAGGAGCAGCAGCGTGAGCACAATTACGCGCAGCTTAAGGCCTATCTTGAGAAGAGAAAGGGCCGTCCGGTATCGATGCGCGATGGCCGCCGTTTGTCGTATATGACGCCACAGGAGCGCGAGCAGATGCATCGGCGGCAGTAGCAGATCTGCTCGTGGTTACAGAGGACGCTACTTAGCTTCCTCTTGGTTTTCCACTTTGATGGGCTCGACCAAGCCATCATGGCGCTCGATTTGCGTCCCCGCTGCGGAGTAAGTGCGCTTAATAGTGCGCCATGCACAGACCTGACGGTATTTATCGCTAATCACCAACACGACCCAGATCAGCAGCTTGCCCTCTTCAATGAGGTTGTTGCCATAGTCGTTTTTCACCATCTGCTGCTCGGCCTCATCTAAGAGGTTGAACTTAGCCTCTGAGGTATCTGACTGTATGCGCTTGAGCTCAAAGGCGTAGATGGTGTCGTTGGTTTTAGCCACCAGATCGCACCGTCCATGGTTATTTGAGACCTCATCGCTGGCATTTACCAGATACGACATCATGCACAGCTTAAAGAAGGTGCGATACACGCGCTCTTTCTTATCGTCATCCTCGTCAAAGACGTCATAGCGCGAGTTACATAAGAGCTGGTTGAGGCTGTTACCCAGCTTGGCGATATCGCCTATCAGCAATGCCTTTTGTACTTGGAGCAACTTAGGGTAGATGGATTTCTCATCGGTGTTAGCCATATAGGCCAATAGCACTGTCCTGAACTCAGAGGCCACCTCATAGTTGGTAAGCTCACACTTGTAGCTTCTCGTTGCTGCTGTTGAGGATGGCATGGGCTCCGCAGCAATCTCCTTGATGGAGAGCATGCCACTTTGTACTAGGATCTGGTCAAGGGTCACCTCATTGGCTCTGACAGGGCTAGTCATAGTGTTATTGTGGATGATGACAGGCTTACTGTACGTTTCTAACAGCTTAGTTACGTCATACTTGCGTGCGCTTAAGAACGAACGTAAAGCAGCCGCTGCCCCAGCACTCTCCATCCAAAATGGTTCAAAAGTAAGCTGCAAGCTAGACTCTGTCTGAAAATCAGGATCGGCTACAGGGGCAAAGAAGTTGTTAATGGAGAAGGGACTATACAGCTTCACTGAAGCTTGGTTGTCAAAGCAAAAGCCATCGTAGTTACGCTCAAGGCACTCCCACAGTTCGGCGATAGTAATACCCAGCTTGTTGGCTGCAAGTGGAATGTAGCGCTTAAAGCTCTGCTCAATCTCCTCTTTGGTATAGCCCACTAAGTCGGCATACCGAGGATGCATGCTGAGATCTC
>JAHLFE010000167.1 GCA_018884035.1 Candidatus Anaerobiospirillum pullicola | reverse complement strand
GTCGCGGTAGCGACGCTTGATGATCTCTATCAGTTTTCTGCACAAGGATGCTTAAACCCACCTCAAAGGCCGATTCTAAGCCAATACATAGGGGGAAAATACTCTGCAGGAGCAAGGGGGAAAACGCTCTCGGTTAGCCTGAGCCAGCTAGCCAGTCAGCTTTAAGCTAGAGCCCGCATTGTTGCCATAAGTTCAGTCATCTCTTAAGCCTGTCGTTCCTCTGTGGTAGATGATAGAGATAGGGGGAGTGCTGTGCTCGCAGCAGCAGTAGCGGTGCGTGCTCTGTGGTCATGCTCTGGCGTCTTATATGTGACGTCACCATGATCTTGGCGCTCATTATCTTGAGCGGTTTGGTGGTAATCATTTGGGCTATACTGAGCATAAGGTTTAGCCGCTTGCGCACCGCGTTTGTGCGATTGTAGAGTCAGCGGATATTGCTTGCTTTGTTTACAGGGGATAACCACGTGCCTTCGTATCCACCATATCCATCACCATACACTCCGTACCAGCGTGATGCTGCCTCTTCCCAGCAAGCGGCCCACATGACTAACGTGCAGGATCAGCACAACATGCAGGAGCCACAAAACCTGCGCGCTCCGCAAAATATGCCCGCTATGCCTGCCCAAGCGCAGTACATGGCGCCTGCCTCTAACATAGCGTCTGCTCTGCAACAGCCTGCTAATTCCACGGTTAATCCCAACGCGCTGGTAGCTCACGAGCAAGAGGCAATGACCGTCTCGACCTTTGTGCATAGCGCCAATCAGTTTCTCCACAACTTAGGCCCCGCTCTCATCAAAGGCGAGATCTCCGCTGTCACCCCACGCAATCACCTCTACTTTACGCTCAAGGATAAAACGAGCAGCGTCCAGTGCCTCATGTTCCAGAGTAAGGCGCGCAACCTCAGCTTTAAACCTGAGATTGGCCAGCAAGTCTTAGTGGCTGGTTTCGCTTCGCTCTATAACAAGAATGGCAGCTTTACCCTGCAGGTCGACCGCATGGAGCTGGCAGGTAAGGGCCTGTTAATGGAGCAGCTGCGACTTTTAGAGCTCAAGTTAGAGCAAGAGGGCCTATTTGCCAGACAGCGTCCGTTACCACGTATCATCCAGCGTGTGGCTGTGGTGACCTCTTTACAGGGTATGGCCCGAGACGATTTCATCTATAACGCCACCACCCGTAATCCGCTGTTAGAGATCATCCTATTTGAGACCAAGGTACAGGGTGCAGAGGCGCCAATGTCTATCTGCAATAGTCTCAACTTTGTCTACCAGCACGCTGTTGCATGGGGCATTGATGTCATTGTCCTTACCCGTGGCGGTGGTTCCTTTGAAGACCTGCTCTGCTTTTACGATGAAAACGTAGCCCGTATGGTGGCACGTTCCCCTGTGCCTATCATCTCCGCAGTCGGTCACGATAAGAACAGCCCAATTTGCGATCGTGCTGCGGATATGCGTGTCAGTACCCCAACGGCTGCCGCTATTGCCGTCACCCCTATCACCCGTGAGGACATTCTCTCCTATCTCCATCAGGCCACTAGCCGTGCTACCAATGCTCTGCTGAGCTTAGTCGATAACTTAAGCTTAAAGTACGATCAGCTGTGGCGCAGTTTAGAGCGCTCCCCTGTACTGTGGCAGCTCCAGAGTCGCGATAGTGCTGTACAAGCTCTGTCGCAGCGCTTAGAGCAGGATATGCAATGGCACCTGCAACATGCGCGTGAGACTATCTCCAATCAAGAAAAGCTCTTGCTGCAGCATGCGTTCTCTGATCGCATCAATGCTGCTAACCAGCGTTGGTTTAATAGCATGAGCTCCCTTGAGCGCTTTGCCTCGCGTTTAGATAGCTACGAGCAGCGTCTCAGTGCGGCTGAGCACTCCTTACAAAACGTTAAAGCTCTAGAAACTGCTGCGCAGAGCTTAGCGCAACTCCAGCAGCGCTTACTCTTAGGTTACGCCACGCTGCAAAATCGAGTGCATACGGCTAGCACCACCTGCTCTAACCTCGAGCAGCGTTTACAGGAGGCGATGTCTCAGCATTTAGCACAGGCGCAGCGCACATGGCAGCAAAACTACCAAGCGTTGCAGCTTAGTTATGAGAAGCACTTACAGCCACAGCTGCAGCAGATGCAGACCAAAGAGGCTTTGCTCTATAGCAAGCTCTTACAGCTCAATCCTCTTTACCAGTTAGACCACGGCTGGTCGCTGACTACCCTTGATGGTAAGCACAGCGTGGCTGCTGCGGACTTAAGTGAGGGCAGTGAGATCATTACCTTGCTTAAAGGGGCGGAGGTGCATTCTACGGTCACACAGGTTATCCCTAAAGAGCATGTGGCGCGTGATGAGAGTGTAGCTGAGGCAACCACCTCTGGTGATGATGCTGATGATGCTGATGCTTCTGCTCACCAGACTTCAGCGGCGAGCCCTGTGGAATAGAGATTAGGGGCAAACACGGATGGGTAGGACGCTTACAGAGGCGCGGGAAGTGGCGCTGATTTATCCTCGGGAAGGAGTGATCTAAAGGTAGGGATACAAGGTTAAGTGTGGGGACGTCCCATACCGTAAGATGAATGGCGCCGGTGATCATGCCCTTTCTTAAGGTGAGACACACTCTTGCCTTAAACTCCGTCATCTATGCAGTCAGGCGTTCCCTGCGATCTGGTAGGGGCTGGTTGTGGCTACCACCATAAGGCCACAACTAAGGAATGAGTGCTCTAATAACTGCCGGATGCATGGTGGAGTGCTGGCAACAACCTACACCTCGAGATAAAGGGAGCAAGTTAGTCTGAGC
>JAHLFE010000166.1 GCA_018884035.1 Candidatus Anaerobiospirillum pullicola | reverse complement strand
TCCTCGAACGCTAAGGCGCTGCCCTGCAGCGCGCAGCTTCTAAGACACAATGCTGCTGTACACACAGCTCTACTAGGCAGCAACACGATCTGCCACTAATGCCTCAGCACCAAAAAAATCGCAAGGACCAAGAAACTCCCAGAGATCCTTGACATCATGCGGGCCTTAAGTTCGCGGGTATGGGGCAAAAGACGGGGCACAGCAGCATCAGCACGTGGCGCCACCATACTGCTACATGCGGCGCTGTATTGTGGTAAAGAGCCAGCGGCTCATTGTTCCCTCAGTTTCCCCATCTCCACTCTCAAGTACACGGCTGCCGTAAGTTACGTCCCTATTTCAAGGCCCATGCAGCCCTGCCCCACGCCCCACTCAGGGCTTATTGGCCATGGATGCTACATACCTTCAAGGCAGGCTTTTAGTTACTGCTCACAAAAAACACTTTTCAGTGGTGCAATCGGCAAAAGAAAATTGCGGCGAGGCTATTTTTTACTGCCACTTTGGCTATAATTGTCTGCAAATGCACCAGCAGTTGTGCTCTGCTACTGCTTGCGTGCACCCCAGCTGCAACCACTCTGTTTTGGCGCAGACACCCCCACAGCCACGCTGTGACCCACACTATTTCAGCAGGAGGGCACGCTCTTTCATTGCGGAAGATGCGGGCAAACAAGTTTATGGGTTTAATCTACCTGATCCAAGCGTTAGCGCGCCATCGCTTTTCGTGGATCATGCTCTTACTGTTAGGCATCGTCTTAGAGGGGTGTGGTCTCTACTTCCAATATCAGCTGCGCTTACCGCTGTGCGTCAACTGCGTGTACGAGCGTGCGTTTTACCTCACCTTTATTGTGGCAGGCTTAATTGGCTTTTTAAGTCCGACCAATGTGCTGCTACGCAATCTGGCGATCTTAATCTTTATGGCGGGATCTGCCGGTGGTGTGGTCGTGGCCTTTGACCATATTACGTCCGTATACCAGACCGGCTTTGGTGGGTCGTGCAAGCTTTTCCCAAGCTTCCCATCATTCTTACCACTCAATGAGTGGCTGCCATGGATGTTCCAGCCAAATGCGGCATGCGAGAAGTTAGACTGGTCGCTGCTGGGCTTTAGCATGCCAGAGTGGATTTTCTGTAGCTTTGCCTGTGGTTTAGTGGTGTCGGTGCTGTTCTTTATCAGCCAATTTTTCAAGCAGCGTAAGCACCACAGCTACAAGGATTACTACTAACCCCAAGACCTGCGGGTCTATATCTGCGGCGCGCCGCATCTTGAGCGCGCCCTACTTCCTACCTTCCTTTGCTTTGCTTTCCTCCTGCCTCTGTTCCTCTTTCTGCTCTATTCCTTTCCCACTACAGGCACACCGCGCTGTGACTCACAGAACCAAGCCAGCGTCTGCACCAATACAGACGTCGTGGAGTTGCGGCCGATTTTTCCCAAACCGCTAAGATACGGCTTTTACCTTAGAGCTGACGTCGAGGAGTTGCGGCTGATTTTTCTTAAACCTCCAAGATACGGCTTCTACCTTAGGGTGGTTCTACTGACGACTAACACTCAAGGGTAAGGCGATAACTTTAAAGCTGGGGATGCCAAGCTTCAATGAGGTGGCTATCATTTAGGAGCATACAGCAGAAACAGCTTATTTATCAGGAAAAATAAATGCGGACGAACTGCCCGCTGGCTGTTAGAGTGGATCTACTTACGACTAACCCTCAAGAAAAAGCTGGGTATGCCCCATCTCAAGCTTTAGTGTGGTGGCTATCGTTTGTCAGCAATACCCCCAAAACGAAAAAGAGGCACCTACCTCACGGCAAGCACCTCTCTTTTTGTGGTGTAGAGGGCATGACGCCTGCGCTCCACTGCTTTACAGCGCCCGCCCCTACCACCTGTGCACAATGCTCCAGACCAGAGCCCCTGCTCACGGTGTCCTTTAGCTTGGCCAGCCTTTGTTAAAGATCGGCTCCAGCTTGTAGACCGAGATGTCCTTATCAGGGATGTTCTCGTTGCTTGGCTCTACTAACGTCACATGGAAGCACTCGGCAAAGTTGCGCGACGTGATCTCCGCCATCTCCTTTGGTGGGATCTTCTTAAAGTCAGCCACGTACTCTAAGGTGTAGCGCACAAAGGCAGGCTCGTTCTCAATACCACGCACAGGCACTGGCGCTAAGTAAGGGCAATCCGTCTCCACTAGCATGCGATCAAGCGGCACATATTGCAGCACCTCACGTACATTGTCCGCCGCTCTAAAGGTCGTGATACCCGAAAACGAGATAAAGAAGCCCATGTCTAAGCACTCACGGGCCATCTCCACCTCATCGCAGAAGCAGTGCATCACACCACCACAGTCACGCGCATTATGCGAGCGCATCAGCTCAACCGTATCATGATGGGCCGAGCGGGCGTGGATGATAAGAGGCTTTTTCACCTCGCAAGCCAAATCGATTTGGCGGGCAAAGGAGTCAAGCTGAGCTTCACGGCTATCAGAGGCGTAGAAGTAATCGAGGCCAGTCTCACCTAAAGCCACGCACTTGCTGTCAGTAAGGCAAGCCTTTAAGTCATCCTCTTGCCAGTTGAGGGCCTCTTCTAAGTTAAGCGGGTGGATACCGCAGGCGTTAAAGATACCGTCATAAGGCGCGATCAGCTTCATCATGTGCTGATAGTCGTCGATAGTGCAGGCCACCGAGAGCATGTGGGTCACACCACAGGCACGCGCCCGCGCTAAAACCTCAGGCACGGAGTTAGGGCCATGGTGAGGACGACCTTTTTCCTTTTCTTTGGCGGTTTGCTCAAAGGTCAGAGACGCCAAATGACAATGCGAATCCACTAAAAACGTCATGTATCCCTCTGTGGCGATAGTCAGCAGGTAGCGTAGCACTAAGCCCCCAGCCCATGGATCACCTGAACGGTTCAGGATGCAGCTTAGCGGTACTGAAACTGGGGTAGTGCAGTAAGGCTGTACTCAGCGGTGCTGCATTATGGCACAAAAGAACCAAAGCGCAGGCAAGATGCTAAAGAGAAGCGCAAACCACGGCGCACGAGCGCAGCAACGCTAAGATGAGGTCGATGGGGAACTAGCAAAGGAGAAATGAGGAAAAGGAGAGGAAGAAGAAGAAGAAGAAGAAAGCGGAGGGAAAGGGAAAGGGCAAGGGAAAGGAGAGCAGCGAAAAAGAGGCGGTGATGCGAGGTAGGAGCTTACGTTCTTGTACGTACCCTCAGAGACAACTGAGGGTACGGTACAAGATGGCTTCTTAGTGCAAGCTGGAGAAGTTGTGCTTGACACGATCGTGCTCTTCAGCACGCTTACCATTATTGAAGCGATCTAAGGTGCCCACTAAGTAACCGGTCACGCGACGGATGCGATCAAACTTCACGCCTTCACCCACAACACCATTATTCGCCTTGAGTCGAGTAACCATCTTGAATCCTTAATCTATCAGCAAGCCATAACAATCCACAGAGCAGCGAACTTAACAGCTGGCAGGTCTGTGTCGGTGAGGGCATTCTAGCAAGAATGCTCTGCACTCGCCTGCAAAATGTTATCAGGAGCTGCCTTGCATTTTTCAGAAAGCGATTCTTATCGCAGGGAGGTGTCTTTAGCCCCTTGCAAATTTTTGCACTTGCTCTCACTTCTGTTTCTTGGTATGGCGAGCGCAGCTGATACGTACAAGGATCTCTCCACTTCTTCTCCACTTGGGCCGTGATGGTGCAGCAACAGCGAGCAGCTGACACCGTCTCCACCTCAGCCAAGAGTGAAACCACCACGGGCAAAGGCAAAACCGGCAGCGGCACCACAAGGAGCAGAAGAAAGGTCTAAGACCTAATTCCAGCTCCCAACGCACCGTGCTCACTTAAGTCCACTTTATGCGCCCCCACACCACCGCCTAGAAACGACTTGCTTAATAGATGACGGAGTTTATGGCAAGCAAGCTTGCCTCACTTTAAGGTAGGCTCAGGCTAGAGCACCTTTTATCTCGAGGTGTAGACTGTTGCCAGATCTTAACCTTGCATCCGTCAGTGATGATATCACTCATTCCCTACTACCCAGAAGCCGCATCCGCTCCCTGAGCGCAGCGCTTGGCAACATGACAGATAGTCTAAGCGCCACAGCATAATTAAGATTGCTTGCCATAACAGCACCAACGAGAAGACCATGGCCAAAAACGTAACAAAGTACGCCTCGACTAAGACTGCTCCTAACGATCTTAAGGAGGCCATCTTAAGCATCATCAATGAGTGCACAAAGCAAAAAGCAGATGGCATCTTAAGCTGTACCACCATGAATGCCAGCTTCATTTGCGGCGCGCTCAATGCTATGGGCTACAACGTCAACCTCACTCAGATAAGAGACCTGCTTAAGGACATGGGCTATCGGGAGCCTAACACTAATGAGAGCAGCGTCACCGCCACCACAGGCAAAGCCACAACCAAGCTTAAGAGCTAACGCCAAAGCGCGCGCCCTTATCTCAAGATCGCAGCCCTACATCCTCTTAGGTCTCGTTGGTACTTTTGGGCTCCACACGAGACTACTTTCCCCTCGAGGCTACTCCTCAGACCTAATTCAACTTCACCTATCACCTCAGTCCAGCTGGCCAAGCCCCGTTTGCCCCTTGCCATCTCTGTTATAATGGCCGTTGGCAAATGCGGGAGTAACCCTACCTTTGCACGGCTCCATTGCTCACAGGCTGTGATCCTCCCGACACACTCCATGCCCTGACTGTACTCTTGTCGTCAGGCAGCGCCGCTACCATCACCTTTTTCTCGTTCTAAGGCATTAACCATGGCTGAAGAGAGCATTTTCACTAAGATCATCAATGGCACCATCCCATCAGAAATCCTCTATCACGATGATTTAGTGACCGCCTTTAAGGACATCAACCCAAAGGCTCAGCACCACATCCTCATCATCACTAACAAGCAAATCCCAACCGTCTCTGATGTCGAGCCCGAGGACGAGCAAATGTTAGGACACCTCTTCTTAGTGGCGAAGAAGATCGCCACGGACTTAGGTGTGGACAAGAGCGGCTATCGCCTCATAGTCAACTGCGGCCCAGATGGTGGTCAGGAAGTGCCTCACATTCACATGCACCTCTTAGCCGGTGGTAAGTTAGGCGGCTTAGGCTTTCCACAGAAGCAATAAGCTGTGACGGCAACAGCAGCGCTGTCTTCACTGTCCTGCTGTCAGGGGCTGTGTGATACAGCCCTATAAACTGCCATCATAAACGTGGCCGCACGGCCACGTTCTGTCTTTTGGTCTGCTGGTACAGATAGGTCGGAGAAAAGGAGAGCAATGAGCACCTTGAAGTTAAGTGCAATGGCCTTAGCCCTTGGCACCGTACTGACCCTCAATGGTTGTAGCACCCTAGGTATGAGCGACAGTCAAGGCACTACGGCCACCGCGCAGCAAGCAACCACAGCATCTCCACAGCGTCCAGCGCGTCCAGCACCAAAACTCTATGATCAAGCACCTGATCTCTCGCAAGCTGAAGTCTTAACCGCACCTCAGGCCACGGCCGGTGCCGGTATCAGTGCCGCGACCGCCGCTCATGCCAATGCTCAGCGCTATCAGCAAGGCGGCCTCATTAGCGATGCTAACTTTAATGCCAGTGCGGGCTCTGGCGCCGGTTTAGGTGCCCCTCAAGGACAGGGCACGTCCATACAATCCAATGCGGCGCTGGCCGAGAACTTAGAGGTGGTAGGCAGTAGCGGCAATGCGCTCTTAGGTGCCGCCAATCCTCATGCCGCCATTGATGGCAATACTGAGGTCATCGCTGATGGTAACGAGCTGGTCTTTGAGCAGCCTTTAGTGGCACCCCAAGGCCAAGGAGCCAGTGCGCCGCAATATAACAACCCACAGGGCGCTTACGCCATGAATACGACCATGCCACCAAATCAAGGCATGGCCAGCATGAATGCTCATAACCCAGCACCTTACGCGCAGCAGACGCAAACGCCACCAACCTCAGTAAGTGAGCTTAGTGGCTATACCCAGCAACAGCGCTCGGCTTTAGGCTGCTCTATTGCGCTGCACACTGAGGCCTCGGGTGTGGCCCGCACTCTGATTAAGAGCTTAGCGGAGCGCTTACGCAATGTCTCGGGCTCCATCTTTGTGGCGCCAACCATTGTGGATCGCGAATACCAAGAATGCGTGGGCGACTTATCTATTGCGATTCAAGATGGCTTAACCTCGGTGCCAGCTTTTCAGGTGGTACCTGCTACCACCAACTTAAACAACATCATTTCGCAGAATGTGGGCTCTGCCAGCATGCTGCCTAATATCATTCATCAGTGCCGTGCGTCTTCGATTCCTTACTTAGTGGTATCGCAGATTAGAAAGACCGGTGATAAGGCTGCCTTAACGCTGCGTATCATTAGCACGCAAGATGGCATCACCTTAAATCAGACCTTTAGACGCTTAAGTCAGTAGCTAAGGGCTCATGCTCGTAGCTCGCTGCGCTCCTTTGCGCGGAGCTACACCTAAAGAGCCACAGCCATGCTCAGGTGAGCAGGTGCAATGCGGTGCAATGCGGTGCAATGCGATGCAATGCGATGCAGTGCAGTGCGATGCGATGTGCTGCACCGGTGGCTCCTTAGGGTTTTAGTTCTCTTCCTGCCTGCACGGTGACAAGAACACTTGCCCCTTGCAGGCGTTGTTGTCTTTGGTGGGGGCAATAGCAGCAGAGCAAAGCGGCTAAGCTCAAGTTAGGGCTATCACCTCAAGTGCTACTACCGTTAGGGGTAAGTCAGGCTACGCTCTGCAGCCCTGAGAGCAGAGCTGTGGCGCACCTCAGAGTGGTTAAAGGTGGCTCCCTGTACGAGGGTACGCTCTTAGCCACTGAGGTCATGCTCCCTTGTGGCTTAAGACACCCCTTGCTTCACACCATTGCGGCGTTGTTGTTACTTTTTCCTGCTGCCTACTCAGCAGGTACCCCCAAAGCATCCTCAGGTAGGCCTTCCCCAAGGGGCAGGACGCTGTCCTAACCTGTACCTGCAACTGTAAGGGACTTGCCGTCTCTTAGCCCAGATGGGGCATCTGGGCCACACCACTTTTAGGATATTTCGCTAAAAAGGCTCCTCATACATCACCATGATTGCGCTACAAGACCTCACCATTATGCGTGGCAGCAAAGTCCTCATCGATGAGGCCAGTGCCACCATTCTCGCTGGCCAAAAGGTCGGTATCATTGGCCGCAACGGCTGTGGTAAGTCCACCCTCTTTGCCGCCATTCAAGGTGAGATCGCACCGGAAAAGGGCTCGATTGGCATCCCGAAGAACCTCAAGATCTCAACCGTGGCGCAAAAGACTCCAGCGCTGCCTACCCCCGCTCTTGAGTACGTGATGCAGGGTGATAAGACCGTACAAGAGCTGTTACAGCGTCGCGAGCAAGCCTACAACCAAAACGCAGGCGAAAAGATCGCGCTCATTGAAGACGAACTGGGCATCGCCGGTTACTGGACACTGGAATCCCGTGCAGGCTCTCTGCTCTTTGGTTTAGGCTTTGGCCCAGACGAGCTGCAAAAGCCAATTAAGGAGTTCTCTGGTGGTTGGCGTATGCGCCTTAACCTCGCGCAGGCTCTCATTTACAAGTCGGACTTAATGCTCCTTGACGAGCCTACCAACCACCTCGACTTAGACACCGTTCTTTTCTTACAGAACTTCCTGAAGAGCTACACGGGCACCTTACTGTGTATCTCCCACGATCGTGACTTCCTCGATAGCTTTGCTGACCACATCCTGCACTTTGAGCAGGGTAAGGTCGTGCTCTACCCTGGCAACTACTCCCATTACGAGCTGTTGCGGGCCGAACGCATTAAAGCGCAAAAGGCCGCCCGTAAGCGCGAAGAGGCCATTGTGGCACATATGCAGGCCTTTGTGGATCGCTTCCGCTATAAAGCCACTAAAGCCAAGCAAGCCCAGTCCCTCATTAAAGCCATTGACCGCATGAAGCTCACGGCAGTGACGCAAGAGGAGTCGCCATTTTCCTTTAGCTTCCCTGAGCCAGAGCGTACACCGCAGATTATCGCTTCCTTAAAGGACTTAGCAGCAGGCTATCGCGGCAGCGCTCCAGCCGCTGGCACCATGCCAGCCGCTGAGAGCAGTGAGAATGCTGTGGACGATACTGACGCCCCAGAGCTCAAGCCACGCCTGCAAGAGGGCCAAGAGGAAGTGGTGCTGAGCAACATCAACCTCGAACTGATCAGTGGTGACCGTATTGCCCTCTTAGGTAAGAATGGTCAGGGTAAGTCGACGCTGATTAAGACCTTAGTAGGTGAGCTGCCACCGCTTAAGGGTGAGCTCACTATTGGCCGTGGTATTAAGATTGGCTACTTTGCGCAGCATGAGCTCGAGTCGCTGAACGAAGACCAAAATGCACTGTGGCATTTATGGCGCATTGATCCTGACGCCAAGGAAAAGGACTTACGCTCGTTCTTAGGCTCTTTTGCCTTTGGTGGGGATAAGGTCTTTGATAAGGTGCGCACCATGTCAGGTGGTGAGCAAGCGCGTCTGGCTTTAGCGCTTATTGCCTACCAAAAGCCAAACTTACTGCTGCTTGATGAGCCTACCAACCACCTTGATTTAGAGATGCGTGAGGCCTTAAGCGTGGCTTTAGCCTCGTATCCTGGTGCCTTAGTGCTGGTATCGCACGATCGCCACTTAGTAGAAGCGATTGCCGATAAGCTGTGGTTAGTGGATCACGGTAAGGTCAGCGAGTTTAGCGGTGACCTCAATGACTACCAAGATTACCTAGTGCGTCGTGCCCGTGAGTTCCGTGAGCAGCAACAAGCCGCTGCTGATGCCGCTGCCGGTAAGAACCGCCCTGCTGCAGTTAATGCCAGCGGTACGACTCAGGGTAGCGCACCATCGGCCAGTGTTTCCTCCTACAAGACCAAAGAGCAGAAGCAGTTAGAGGCGCAAAAGCGTGCGGCCTTACGTCCGCTGAAGCTCAAGATTGAGCAGGTGGAAAAGGAGATGGCAAAGATGGAGCAGCGCTTAGCGGAGATTGATGAGCGCATGGCTGACTCCTCGCTCTATGAGGGTAACAAGGAGGAGCTGGAGGCGCTGATCCTCGAGCGCGCAGAGCTCAATAGCGCTAAAGAAGCGAGCGAAGAGAGCTGGCTGGAGCTTACCAGCGAGTTGGAAGCGGCGCAGCAAGCACAGTAGCTCTTTGCCTGCTGACAGCAAAAAGCGCTTAGGCAAGAGTGCTCTAATAAGTGACGGATAAAGGGTAAGGGGTAAAAGCTGACAACAGCCTACACCTCGAGATAAATCTCGGGATATCCTTATAGGTTGGTGGTTAAAGCCCTCAAACTACTTTTAGGTGGCTCACACGAAACGCCATAAACACATCTCATGTGGTTGCCTAAAGGTGTGAGGTTAGGTTAGGTTAGTTTTTGGTCTCCACCAAACTCTGAGCAGAGCCCAAATCTCAAGATAAATGCTGCATGTAAGCCTCAGCCTAACTTAAGCAGCCCTCTGCTTACCCTAAATGACGTCATCTCTTAAGGCAGTTGCTTCCTACTGTTTACACCTAAGATTGGTGCAGCAGGCTCTTTGGCAGTTTGCAGGCGACAAGATCAAAAGCGCCTGACGGCGCCTTATGCCTATCTTGAGAGTAGCGCCGGAGCAAACACCTACTCGCAGGCACCTCAATCCTTTTACATCCTTTTATCCTTTTTGGTTTCTGGCCCACCTTTTGTGGAGAAGCATCATGCTTAGTTATCGCCACGGTTTCCATGCCGGTAATCACGCAGACGTCCTCAAGCACATGACGCTCTGCCTTATCATGCGTGCTCTCACCCAAAAGGACAAGCCCGCCACCATTATTGATACCCACTCCGGCGCCGGTCTCTACGATCTCTCCTCCGGCTTTGCCCGCAAAAACAGCGAGTTCCTCACCGGCTACGCCAAAATCAAAGACAACGCCCGCCTGCAAGAGTTAGTACCTGAGTACTACCGCGTCTGTGCACAAGCGCAGCAAGAGGCCGAGGGCTCAGTTGAGCTCTATCCAGGCTCGCCTTACTTTGAGTACGCCCTCTCACGTCCCCAAGATAGCCTCTTTTTCCAAGACACGCACCCTGCTGAGTATGAAAGCCTGCTGCAAATCTTTAAGCGCAAGCCACACGTGCGGGTGGAAATGCGCCCCTGTGCGCAAACCATTAAGGCTCTGCTGCCACCGCTAAAGAAGCGTGGACTGATCTTTATTGATCCGCCTTACGAGAACAAGATGGAGTACCGCTGGAGCGTCGATGACATCAAAAAGGGCTTAGCTCTGTTTAAGCAAGGCGTCTTTGCGCTGTGGTATCCGGTCTTAGCGCGCTTGCAAGACCACTCTAAGAACCTCGTGCAAGAGGTGAAGCGCTTACACATGCCGCTTTTGCAAGTGGAGATGTGCGTGCACCAGCAGGAAGAGGAGTTTGGCATGTGCGGCTCGGGCTTGCTCATTGTTAATTTTCCTTTCCAGCTGGATAGCCTCTTAGAGCCAGTGTTAGATGAGCTCTATCAGCAGCTGTGCGACCCACAAAGCGGTAGCGCTAAGCTGGAAGTCTTAGTGGAGCGCCCTTAGAGCGCGCACCGCTGAGTTGAGGCCTTAGAGAGGCTAACACAGCTGCTGGCTCTACTGCAAACTAACAAAATGAGGTACCCTCTGAGGTTCGGGCTCGGGTCTGGAGCCAGATCGCAGGTACCCACACGGCGCTAAAGCGCCGTATCTCTAAGGTAGGACACCAACCATTACCGCAGAGCACACTTCTTAGAGATGCTTGCTCGTGCGTGAGCTTGCGTCCTTACCAATAGGAGTTGCCTCTTTGCTTGGCGATGAGGACTCTGGTCTGGTGCCAGATCACAGGCCCCAACGGCGCTAAAGCGCCGTACCTCTAAGGTAGGACACCAACCAGTACCGCAGATAGCTCTTCTTAGAGATGATGGCTTTGGAGTTAGCTTGCGTTCATTACCAATAGGAGTTGCCTCTTTAAGGTTTGGGCTCAGATCTGTGCCTGCCTACTGGGATCCCAACGGAGCCAAAGCAACGTACATCTAAGGTAGGATAGACACACCTCCTGCTCTCCCCTCTTTCTTTTCGTTTCTTACGTCTATTGCCAAAGGAAAAACGCCCCATGTACATGGCCGCTGCCAATCGCTACAACAGCATGCCTTACAACCGCTTAGGCAACTCTGGCCTCAAGCTCCCTGCCATTAGCTTAGGCCTGTGGCACAACTTCGGTCACCAAGACCCACAAGAAAACATGATCGCGCTGCTCACCAGTGCTTTCGATGCAGGCATCACGCACTTTGATCTGGCCAACAACTACGGCCCTGCCCCAGGTGCTGCCGAGACTAACTTTGGTCTGCTCTTTAACCGCCTCTTCAAGCCATATCGCGACGAGCTCATCATCTCCACCAAGGCCGGCTTCGATATGTGGGAGGGCCCTTACGGCAACTTTGGCTCCCGCAAGTATCTGCTGGCCTCTTTAGACCAGAGCCTCAAGCGCATGGGCCTTGAGTATGTTGATATCTTCTACTCACACCGCATGGATCCTGAGACCTGCTTAGAAGAAACCATGGGCGCTTTAGCCTCGGCTGTGCATCAAGGTAAGGCGCTGTATGTGGGCCTCTCCAATTACGACGGTGAGACCTTAGAGCGTGCTACCGCCATCCTCAAAGAGATGCACACGCCATTTGTCATCAACCAAAATCGCTACTCGATCTTTGATCGCACCATCGAACACAACGGCCTTAAGGCTACTGCCAAGTCCTTAAAGAAGGGCATCATTGCCTTTTCGCCTTTAGCGCAGGGCTTGCTCTCTGACCGCTATCTTAATGGCATCAGCGCTGACAGCCGCGTGAAGCACGACGGTCGCTTTTTACGCGAGTCCGATGTGGCTAAGTACCATGATGCGGTTGTTAAGCTCAATGACATCGCTCAGGCCCGTGGTCAATCGCTGGCACAGATGGCTCTGGCGTGGGTGCTCAAAGACGGTGAGGTGGCTTCGGTCTTAATCGGCGCCTCTAAGGTCAGCCAGATTGCCGATAACATCGGTGCCCTGAGCAATACCAGCTTTAGTGCTGAGGAGCTGACAGCGATTGATGCTGCCTGTGCTGGCCTCATCCAGCACTAAGCAGTACTTGCTGCTTTTTGGCACTGTCCACCTCGAAGTGTGTCCACCTCGAAGTGACGCGGCGCTCCGGCGCCGCTTTGGCGGCTCTAAGGCCGCCTTACTCTGAGAGGTAGGTGCACGGCTAACGGCCCCTACCTCCTTACCCTTGAGACAGCGATGGGGCACAACCGCACGCAGCTCTGCTTGCCCAGCACGCAGTGTTGCCACCGGTGCTACCACCTACCTTCGAGATGCTGCGGCGTCCACAGCGCCGCTGTGACGGCCATCCAGCCGACTGTTACTTACAGTGACAAGTAGCCTTCCTGCCTAATCCTCTTCCCCCTGCCCCGCTACCTAAAGGTCAAAAACGGCGGTGGCATAATCACGCCCTCCTTACTTAAAGCCCCAAGGCTCCCCTCCTCTGTGCCCAGATTTAGCCGTGACAGCGGCTCCAGCGGCACATCAAGCTTGCCCAGCACCTTTAAGCGCCAGCTTTGCTGCAGCAGCGGCGTCGTCCCCAAGTACAGCGAGCGGAAGTAATCATTAAGCAGCGACTTGCGCAGCAGCAAGTGCTCATCAAGCGCCCGCGTCTGCTGCAGACGCTCTCTGATCTGCTTTTTCAAGTAATCAAAGTTCTCCTGCAGCGCCCGCTGATGCGAGAAGTAATCGTAAGGAATGGTCAGATGCTCATACTGTGGCGCTCTCTTGGCCGCCTTAATCCACTCTAAGATCATAGGCGCATGGCGACGTACCGCACTGGAGTTCACCCCACGGCGCAGCAGCTCCTGCTTATTAGTAGGGGTAAAGCGCGCTAATTGCCACATGGCCTTAGAGGTAATCACGCGATTTAACGCCTGATTGTGCTGCATGCCATAAATCATGCGCTCGCGTGCGAGGTAGTGCAGCACGTTGAGCTCTTTGAGCGACAGCATGCCAGCTGCGCTGATGCTCAAATAAGCCTCATCCGGATCGTCTTCTGCCACAAACTGCCCACAAATGTGGTGCATCTCCTCCACAAAGTATGAGAAGTTTTGTACCGGCATGCGCTCGTAAATGAGGTGGTACAGAGGCTCAAGATAGTTGACATCCAAAGCCGAGTAGCGCAGCTGCTCCGTTGTCAGCGGTCGCTGCGTCCAATTGGAGCGGGTGTACTCTTTATTGAGGGTCACTCCCAGCAGGCTCTGTAAGGCCTCACGCAAACCAAAGACCTTATTCTGCCCCGAAAAAGAGAGCATGAGCTGCAGGTCGTAAAAGCGCATCGGCAGCACGGGCGTGCACTTAGCCTTGCGCGCCCACAGCGCAATGAGGCCGATATCCTCAATGCTGCCAAAGGATAAGACCCCAGCGGTGGTGTGACATAAGGCTACAATCAGGGGTAGCGCCTGCTCCCCCAGTACCCACATGTCCACAAGGTAGTTTTGGCCTTTAATAGCCAGTTGCAGTAAGGAGAAGTCCGGATAATAGCTGGTTATACGCATAAACTCCGTGTCGAGGCTGATAAAGTCCTGTGGCTCTAAGCTTTCCACTAAGGCGCACAGCTCACGGAGGCTGTCCTTATTGTCCACAACTTGATAGGTGACTTCAGCAGTCATGACCACCGCCCGCACGCGCTGTTATGCTTTAGCCCGTATCCCAAAAGAGCCGCCCGCTAGTTTGCTGGATACTGCGTTTACTGCATATTGTTCTGCGCGAGATTTCCTTTGTGCTCCGCCCCTACCGTGGGCTGCTACCGCTGCTTTTTGCCGCCATTTACTACTGCTCTCCACAAACAACCACACCAGAAAGCACGTGCTCATGCCAACAGACATCATCACGCTCACATGCAGGCAGCGGCTATAACAGCAGCGAAACAAGGTCAAAAGTCAGCTTCAGCAGCGCACGCACTTCAGGTGCGAGGCTATCTAAGCATTTGAAACAAACCGATAACTATCCACACATTTAGACTGGTACTGTGCGCAAAAGTTGCAAAGCGGCGTAATTTTTTGGTCCTTGCGATTTTTTTGGTGCTGAGGCATTAGTGGCAGATCGTGTTGCTGCCTAGTAGAGCTGTGTGTACAGCAGCATTGTGTCTTAGAAGCTGCGCGCTGCAGGGCAGCGCCTTAGCGTTCGAGGA
>JAHLFE010000165.1 GCA_018884035.1 Candidatus Anaerobiospirillum pullicola | reverse complement strand
ACCGCTAGGAAAAAGCAGTACATAGTACACTTGAGGCGCTTGCGATCTGCGTGGCAGGTGTCCTTCATTAATGTTTGCGTGAAATCTGTAACATCCTGAACAGAGTCAACTTTGTCAGATGCTTTAGCAGTACTGTATACTGGCTGTTGTGAGGCTACGGCAGTGTCTGAGGCGTCAGAGGAGGTGGCAGGCGTAGCTGCTGGCTGTTGCGTGGATACGGCAGCGTCAATGGCATCAGAGGACGGGGTTGTGGTAGATGTAGCTGATGGCAGCTTTGTAGCTGCGGTTGGTTGTTCGATGATAGCAGTCTCAGGTGAAGAGCGCATGGTAAAATCACTCCGACAGATATGGTCTATACGACCTTATTGCTGGCTGCAAAAATACTTACAGCCAGCTTCTGGCTTCATTTTACCATCTTGCCACTTTAACTTGCAGACCTACCACCTGACTAAGGCAGCTGCATCATATACCATCAAGCAGTGGCTCTGCTCTTATTCCTCGATTTGAACCTGAGCTGATCACAGTAGGATGGCACCTAAAAGCCAAAAACTGCCTATTCACTGCAAACTGTCGGTGTGCATGTGTGATGGCAGGCAGCAGCCAGCAACAGCTTAGCTGATCACTCTCCCGTAAACATCGTTCCGCCAGCTAGGCCACGTATCAGGCGTTCTTCTGCTTCTCTTTCTCAACGGACCAAAATGCGCAAATCCAACATCATCGATATTCCACGACTGCCATCACAGGAAGATCTCTTTGGTATCCAGACCTACCAAGACGCCCTCGTCTCCTACATCGAAATGGTCGATTCGCCAATGACCATTGCCTTACAAGGCGAATGGGGTAGTGGCAAAACGTCGCTCATGAACCAGCTGCGCTATAACCTCTGCAATGTGAAGAACGCCCCATACTACGGCATCTGGATCAACACGTGGCAGTTTTCGCTGATGCGTGATGCTAACAGCGGTATAGTTGCTATCCTCGAGGCGATTATTACGCAAATTGCTGCGCTCAACCCTAACAAACAACGCTGGGAGAATAGCAAGAAAGTCATCGGCACGGTCTTTAAGCGCATGGCTACTGCTGGCACCCGTGTCGCCGCAGAAATAGTAGGCCTTGATGGCGAGGCTGTCTCGGAGAGCTTGTTTGCAGATGATGGCAAAGCACAAGCCGACATCAAGAAGCTCACTGACGAGATTAAGTCCCTAATCTCTGACATCATGGAGCAAGATCCTACGAAGAAGGGCGTGCTCTTCTTCATCGATGATTTGGATCGTATCGATCCGCCGGCAGCTGTTTCGCTCTTAGAGCTGCTCAAGAACATCTTTGAACTGCGTTACTGCATCTTTGTGCTGGCCATCGACTACGGAGTCGTAATCAAAGGCCTCAAGCCAAAGTTTGGTGAGCTGACTCCAGCCAACGAGCGTGAGTTCCGCTCGTTCTTCGACAAGCTGATTCAGCTGCCTTTCTCCATGCCTGTTACCTCGTATAAGGTTGACACCTTCCTTATCAAGGCTCTGCAAGACATCAGCTTCTTCACTGAGGCCGAACTTCAAGATACGCAGCTCACCGGTGATCTGAGTAAGATTTCCGAGATCACTGTAGGCACCAACCCACGCTCCTTAAAGCGTCTTATGAACACTTTGGCTCTGCTGTCGATCATCAATGAGAAGAAGACCGCTGTACAAGCAAAGCAAGGTGAAGATACCAATCTCGTTCAGAAGTGGTCCACTTTAGACAAGAAGCTCCATTTTGCTTTAGTCTGCATCCAGATCTCCTTCCCGCGTGTCTACAACCTGTTGCTGCGCGAGCCGAACTTCAAGAGCTGGGATGAGCGCCTAGCCCAACAGCTGAAGCTTCCTGTTCTCCAAGCCGATGAGATCGACCGTCTCAAAGAGTTTGAGGAGTTCAATGAGCAATGGGAACAGGTGCTCTATCGCTTCTGCCAACAGGAGACCTACCTCAGCCAAAACGTCTTCAACATCTCGACCTTGCTTAATCACATCGCACAGACGGTGAACAACGACGAGGCCTTAGGCGAGACAATTGGCTCATTAATGACCGTTTCTGCTGTCACCAATATTAAGGCCGAAAGCAACAGCACCGAAGAAGCGCCGTCTAAGAGCAAACGCAATGTGCAACGCTTCAAGTACAAGGGGCAGGTCTACGCATGGAAGAACCGCTTAATCTATGCTTTCCTACAAGACTACCTCAACGACCATCCTGAGACCACTTACACCCAGCTCCTTGAGATCTTAAAGGGCCCTGATTTAGCGGAGAATCGTTTAATCACTGCCGAGCAGTTTAACGAGAGAAAGAACAACAACACCCTATATTACGGCTTTGCCCCTGAGCTCAAGGACAACTTCCTCCTCAAATGCAGTGATCAGACGGCTGTGCTCAACAGCAACATTTGGGAGTACTGGCACTTTGTGAACGTAGCCAATAAGCTGGGCTACGAGATTACTCAGGTCTAAGGTTTCTTTAGGATTCACTCCCTGACTTTGCTTCTCTTGCCTGCTGTCACGCTCGGTGGTGACGGCAGGCAGTGCCCAGACCCAACACAACAGCGCTTAATTCCGCCCCTCTGTTCCTACCTTTTATCCCCTTTTCTAAGCATACATACGCTGTGCTATCTTGCCTGCATATGCTCTACTCTATGCCCACTGCGGCATCTGTCCACACTTCTACCACTGTACTCACTCGTCTTTGCTTCAAGCGGAACCTTTGGCCACTGTGACCACACTAAGGCAGTGAACTTACTCCTCTTGCCTGCCCTCTAATGGTGGGGATACTCCTAAGCTGCAAGGTGGCTTGCCTGACTAATGCCCCGTTGTTTACCTGCTACTCACGAAAACAGCCAGACTAAGCTTGTGCTACCTTTTGCTCTGCTATTATTGAAAGGACAAAACTCCCTAAATTACGCTCCATGCAGCGTTTTGGCTTTTTCCACTCTCTCCCACTCTCTCCCACTCCCTCCACTTCCTCACCACCTCTAATGTAAGGATCTTTTATGCGCGTCGGTATCATTGGCCCTATGATCGAAGAAGTCACTCTGCTGCTCAAGGCCATTACTAACCAATCAGAGACCACCTTAGGTGGCCGTCAGTACATCAGTGGCAACTACAAGAACCATGAGGTGGTCTTAGTCAAATCCGGCATTGGTAAGATCTGCGCTGCCGAAGCAGCCGCCGTCCTCATCCTTAACTTTAAGGTAGATGCCGTGATCAACACCGGCTGCGCGGGTGGCATCGGTGAGGGTATGCACATTGGTGATATCGTGCTCTCGACCAAGCTTGCCTACCACGATTTTGACTTAAAGCTCTTTGGCTACAAGCGTGGTCAAGTGCCAGAGTATGAGCAGTACTTTGTAGCTGACCCGCACTTAGTCGAGACCGCACAAAATGCTGCTGCCTCTTTAAAGGCGGCGGGCAACTTTGAGCCAAATGTACGCACTGGTGTCGTCTTAAGCGGTGACCAGTTTATCTCCGACAAGGCCAAGTGTCTCGACATGAAAAAGGACTTTCCAGAGGCTCAGGTCACCGAGATGGAAGGTGCGGCTGTAGCTCAGGTGTGCAACGACTTTAAGGTGCCATGCCTCATTATTCGCTCTGCCTCTGATACCGCTGAGGGGGAGGCCCCTGAGCTGTTCGAGCAGTTTGTGCAGCTGGCTGCCGACAACAGCGCTAAGCTCTTACTGGCTACCATTGAGCAGCTCTAAGCGCCCAAGTGCCCGCTACAGCGTCAGCCACTGTTGCTGAGGCTGTCCTTAAGATCTGGCTCTGCTCCTAACACAGCGCCGGAGGCGGCGTCAGCGCAGCGGAGATGAATGCTGCGCGCTGCTGCGCCAAGCGTCACCTCTTTTCATGGTAAGAGCACAGCTTACGCCCTGACGCTAACGGTGGTCGCCACCAGCTGCTGCGTCAGCAGCACTGCTACTCCTGATAAGAGTGCTTACATTTAGCGCTCTTAGAAGCTCCGCACTCCATACTTCCTACACCATACTCCCTAACCACCACCGCTCTGCCCTTTCCCCCAAAGCAGGCTGTGGACTTATGCGTCACTTCCATTGTTTCATTGTAATGAGGGAGCCTCCTGATGTTGCCCGCACTCAATTTTGCCCCAACTACGAGTCTTAGCACTGGGATCAGCTCCTTAGACATCGCCGCTCCCACTGTCACGTCGCAGGCCTCAATCTTTGAGGATACCTTCCTTGAGGAAACAGCCAATCGCCTCAAGCAAGGCACTGATAGCGGCGCTGGCGCCGGAGCCACCAATGCAATCACCGACAGCGCTACCACAGCCAGCAACTCCTACAGCTCGGTCATTGAGCACGGTATTGATTACCAGAACCTCGATTGGAGCATGCTCTTTGAGGAAAGCTGCCTCATTTTGACGCTAGCGGTCATCCTTGAGATGATTATTCCCCTAAGCCGCAAGTTTAAGCTGGACGGCCTCATGGGCATCTTTGGCGCCTTAGGACGTAAGGTCAACCGCTCTGGTGATTCAGCAAGTCAGCGCTCCTTTGCCGGTATCGCCCTACCAGTGCTGATCATCGCCGTCTTCATGTTTTTGGTGATCACCCTCTACTATTTCTCTAACCGCGACGGCATTGTGGCCTTAGTGATCATGTTCCTGATCCTTGAGCTTAAGTTTCCTCAGGATCGCGCGATCTTAGTCTACCGTGCCCTACATGAGGGCTTTAAGGACAAGGCCAAAGACCTCTTACAGTCCATGGTACTACGGCAAACCTCGATGCTCTCCAGTATGGGCATCGCTAAGGCCGCAAGTGAGAGCGCCATCCTGCGCATCTTTAGTGGCTGGTTTGCGGTAATGGTGTGGTACTACCTCTGGGGTGTGGAAGGGGCCGTGCTGATGCAGCTTATTAACGTCCTTGAGCGCACCTACAACTACAAGCTGCGAGGCAACCATCAGTTTGGCCGCATGCTCTTTCATCTGCAGCAGATCATGCTGGTGATCCCAGCATTACTCTTAATGCTCTGCCTAGTCTGCTCCAAGAACCCTATGCGGCACTTTGTCACCGCCGCTGCTGGCTTTAAAGCCTATCCCGCCCCAATCTCCGGTCTGGTCTTAGGTGCAGTCGGTGGCAGCTTAAACATTGCCTTAGGCGGCCCCCGCTACTATCAGGGCTACATCATGCGCTTACCACAGGTGGGTGGTACCTACTCTCCTGATGAGCAGTCCATTCTCTACGCTATGCGTAAGATCAGAATGTGCGGTATCATTCTGCTCGTTTTGTCCATCGTCATCGGACTTAACGTGTAGTGTGCCTCCCGCAAGCTCACGCGCCTGCCACTCTTTTCCACTGCCGCTAGCCTGTGGCTGCGGCCCTGTCCACAAACGAAACGACGAGGTGAACCATGGCTGCTAAATCCAATGCCTCTTTTGAGGATCTCTTAAAAGAAGAGGTGATTCAGCACGTACATAATATCGACCTTGTGGAAAAAGTGGGCAAGGTCAAGCGTATGACCCAAGACAAGGTAGCGACGCAGACTCCGAGCATGGATCGCGACCTTGCCAAGATTAAGCAAGAGGCTGCCGTTAAGGACACCAAGGAAGAGACCATTGACTACGTCTCCTCTACTTTTGTGCCCATGGTAGCTCCCAATGAGGTACTGTCCTACCGCTCCCCAGGAGCCCAGCCTTTCCTCTTAAAGAAGCTCAAAAACGGCGAGTACCGTGAGGCCGACTTTATTGACCTGCATGGCAAGACAGTCGAGGCCGCCTATGAATACACGCGGCGCTACATCCTTTACGCCCGTGAGCGTGGTTTTCGCTGCATTCTCATTATTCACGGCAAGGGTGAGCGCGATCACTTAAAACGTAAGGCGACCATTAAGAGCTACTTAGCGCACTGGCTTAAGCAGATGCCGGAGGTGCTGGCCTATCACAGCGCCCCTGAATGGAAGGGCGGTACGGGTGCCTTAATGGTGATCCTCAAGAAGGGCGATAAGGCCTCTTTTGATAACCGCGAGCTGCATGCGCTGCGCACACGCTAACAAGCGCAATAGCGCTTCCGCTTCCACTTACGTTTAAGCGTCTTGACGCCCTACTGCGCCTGTCCCCAAAAACAAAAAAGGATGCGCGCTGGCATCCTCTTTTGCTCCTTGCGCCCTGTATACACAGGAGCGCCTTGCTCTTTACCACAGAGGGTAAGATCCTAGCTTAAGTGGGCTTAAGCTTAAGTGGGCTTAAGCTTAAGCTTAGACCTTGGCGTTAATCTGCACCTGCGCTTGGTTGATCTCGTCTAACACCTCGAGATCCTGCTTTCTGCCTTGCATGGTCTGGTACTGAATCACCTCACCACTAAAGTACTTGCGTACCTTTTCTTTCTTCAGTGGCGACAGCTCGGCATACACCTCAGGTGCCAGATCGTGCTTATACGGCGTCAGTGGCTCAGGACGCAGACACTCAGCTAAGAAGACCTGCGAGCGGCCGACATCAGCAGTTGGCGCCTCGTGAATCATCTCTGAGAACTCTTGCGAGCGGTCAAAGTCACCCTCACCGGCGTACTTACGGGCCTCAGGCTGCAGATTAAACTTCTCACGCAAATCCTCAGGTGCCTGTCCCTCATCAGGGCCCCGCACCCACGCCGCATCCGTTACATCTGGCGACAGCATGGCCAGCATCAACGAGAAATCTTTCTGATCGCCCTTTTGTAAGGACTCATTGAGCTTCTGCCCCAGTTGCATTTCATCAACGAGGTAGACGTCACGGATCTCATCAGAAATCATAAAAGGCCTCCACCCTTTACGCAGCTTCCTCACTACCACCGCCGAGGCTAGCTTCCAAGCTAAACAGCCTCAAGCCATAGGCTCAGGAGAGCCTACGGAAAAGTAGTGCTACTGCTTGTCCCCAAACAAAGGAAGCTGGGGAAAGCGCTTTTGCCTTGCCAGTGCTCGACGCCGATTCTATAAGGCGGGCACAGCAAAGCTAATCACCTTATGATGCACTAAGCATACCTTGCAAAGCGGCTTGTGCGCGGCGTAAAAAAGGCGCTGTCTCCACGAGAAAGCGCCCTGTGTGCAAAATTGAAAGCTGTCTCACCTCCCGTCACACGCTTGAACTTAAACGCTGCAGCAGCGCTGACGGCAAGTGCACGCCTGCATCCTGTGGTTTCTTTACCCTGCGGCGCAGACGCGGTGAAGCTCTTAAGCCTTGTCGACTAAGATGCGCAGCATGCGACGTAATGGCTCAGCCGCACCCCACAGTAACTGGTCACCCACCGTAAAGGCAGACAGGTAGAGGTCACCCATCATCATCTTACGTAAACGACCAATAGGCACAGTTAAGGTGCCGGAGACGTAAGCTGGAGTCAGCTCCTTTAAGGTTATCTCCTTCTCGTTTGGAATCACCTTCACCCACTGGTTGTGGGCTGCTAAGATCTGCTCGATCTCGGAGACTGGCACGTCCTTCTTTAACTTGATGGTTAACGACTGGCTGTGGCAGCGCAGCGAGCTGATACGCACGCAGTTACCATCAACAGGAATACTGGCCTCTGGCAAACCTAAGATCTTATTGGTCTCGGCCATGCCCTTCCACTCTTCGCGGCTCTGGCCATTTGGCAGCTGCTTATCAATCCATGGCAACACGGAGCCCGCAAGTGGCGCACCGAAGCATGCGGTCTCAAAGCTTGCGCTATTCATGCAAGCACGCACCTTCTTTTCGATGTCCAGAATGTTGGCATGTGGATCGGCAAGCTCGCTCTTAACGCAATCATGCAGCTGGCCCATCTGCACTAAAAGCTCACGCATGTTCTTAGCACCGGCGCCCGAGGCAGCCTGATAAGTCGAGGATGACACCCACTCAATGAGATTAGCCTTGAATAAGCCTGCCATGGCCATGAGCATTAAGCTCACGGTGCAGTTACCACCAATAAAGGCCTTCATGCCAGAGTTTAAGGCGTGATCAATCACGTCTTGGTTCACTGGATCTAAGATGATGACCGCATCGTTCTCCATGCGTAAGGCGGAGGCAGCATCAATCCAATAGCCCTTAAAGCCAGCCTGCTTTAAAGCAGGGTACATCTTATTGGTGTAGTCACCACCTTGGCAGGTGATAATGATGTCCATGCCCATTAAAGCGTCGACATCATAGGCGTCCAGTAAGACGTCGCTCTTGACGTTATCAAACTTAGGAGCAGCCTGACCTACTTGGGAAGTGGTGAAAAAGTAATTCTCGCAGAACTTGAAATCACCCTCAGTCTGCATTCTGTCCATCAGGACAGAGCCGACCATACCACGCCAACCAACAAGACCTAGCTTCTGCATTTTGTCGTTAAATCCTCAGGGAACATGAGATTCTTTGCGTTACTCTCCCACCTGTCACACCCACAGCCAGCATGGGGCACCATCACTTACATGTGGTGGCGCTAATTAGAGCTGGTTGGGCACTTCGTGACCGAAAACTCGCGGAAGAAACTTCTATCGCTGGCCTCTAATAATACAGTGACTTTCTTTCCTGATGTGATAATACTGTACACCAGCTGATTTTTGCACAACAAAGGTGCGTTACGGGCAAAAGCATCTAACTTTGCCTCTTTTTGGGTCGCGTCTAGCCCCTCAAAGGCGTCAGGAGTCATCTCAAAGTACATCTTAAAGTCATTGTTGCGATCATCGATACGCACCAAAGAGGTGTGGCTATCGATGCTCAGAGGCAAGGCGGCTTTGAGCTCCTCCACCGAGTTATGGCTAGGGCTACCAAACCAGAAGTTATAGCCCACATAAGCGAGAAGGCCAATGATCACAATAAAGGCGATCTTGAGGTTACGCCTTACGGTTTGTTTCATTTCCTCCTTGCGCTCTTGCTGCTTTTCTAACAGCGCTTGATACTTGCCATAGAAGCGGGCCCCACCGGCGTTAATGCGCTCGGCCTCATTTTGCTGGCGCACCTCTTCCATTTCTTGAGGGTTGATGCTGTGCAGCTGGGCCAGAGGATTGTTATCAGGCTCTAACGTCTGTCCTGCGGCTTTAGCTGCGGCTTGACGCTCAGCTTCGGCTTCTTGGTCGATTTGCGCTAAGGCAGCACGCATATGAGCAGGCAGACGAAATGGCTCGTACTCCTCACCATGGGCACGGGCTACGGAATGCAGGGCCTTTTTGGCGACAAAGCTACCTTGCTTGAGAGCTTGATTTTCCTCTGGAGTGATACGCGGGCGACCGGTAAAGGCCGAGACATCCTCACCAATTTTGAAGAACGGGGTTTTACCATCGCCCATCTGGGCTGCGCCAGCGGTAGTAGCAGTAGCAGTAGCAGGATCAACAGTGCCTGCTACAGTATGAGCAGTACCAGCTCCACTAGCGTCCTCGGTGCCGGACACGGAGATAGCGGCATTGCTGGCAGTAGCGTCATTGCTGGCGGTGGCAGTGGTGGCAGTGGTGGCAGCAGCCACCTGAGTCTTACTGCTTGTAGTAACCTCTGGTGCTGGCTGCGGTGAGGAGCTGTTGCTCTCCACCTCTGGGGTGTCCTGCGTAGACGCAGTGATATCGTTTACTTTGTCTTGTGGTGCTGCGCTCATAATGTGATCTTTTGCTCCCTAAGAGCATGGGGTCAGCACGCTCTTTGTCCTGTACGTTCAGACTTCGCTTAGCGCTTAACGACGCATGCTCTCCTAAAAGAACGCTGAGAAACGACTGCCTTATAGAGATGACGGTTTTAGGCAAGCAAGCATGCATGCTTGCCCCACCTGAAGATAGGATCAGGCACACCTGCACCATTCATCTTACGGTTGGGGGCGTTAACCTCACTTAACCTTGCATACGTCACTTAGCTTATTAGGTCACTCATTCCTTACGCCGTCAGGGAAAAGGCCTGTCAGATATCTGGTCATTATGCCAGCTTAGCGCTGCTTTGGCGGCAAAAACGTGGCCATGCTGTGTTGAAGGCCGAGGTGGCCTCTTTTGGGGATAGGAACTAGCAGTGGCGATGGAGCAAGGTGGGCACCTTGACGATGTCCACGCCTTTTGTTGTAAGTACCTGTTGGCTATCACCATTATCTCCTGTAGCACCTTGCATCGCACTCAACAGCTAACCACGCCCCGCGAGTATCCCAAAAAGCAAATTCCAAAAGAGAGCCCAAAAGGGATAACTGCCTACAATCAGGTGTTTTACCTAAGAGTATTGTTTGCTGCGACGCTAATCTCGAGATAAGGCACCGTCAGGCGATTTTTAGGTTACCTACACGCCCCAGCACTAAACCTGCACTCTGGGAGTCTCCAGCTCTCACAAGCAGCGCTTTGTAGCTTTTTGCGTCTGCCCCGACAACATCTCCTTTCAGCTTCCACTTGCAAACACTCCCCCTTGTCCATAGGTGTTACAAGCTGTGCCCTGCCTCTAGGTCGCGGCTTTGTCGTTTCTTAAGACACCATGTGCCTGAATCATCACGCGCTCAGTACGCCTCTGCCCTTTGCCTTAGTGGCCACTATCAGGCCTGCAAATAGCCATTTTAAGGCATTTGTGGTATCATGGCCGCGCTTTTCAGTGTTTTGACGCCTACTTTAATCTCCACTCCGCACCGCACGAGCTCAGGCGCTCTCAACCCACCTCCCCTCTACCTCTTCGAGGCCTCTCAACAGGACTTCTGTATGACTACCATTGCAGGAAAGGATGCAGCTTTAGAAGATACCTTAAGCCGCTTTAAGCGCATTGCCACCGAGCTGCAATTGGACTTAGTTGAAGAGCAGTGGCTCAACCCTCTGCCTGACCTCTGGTCTGTCCACCTTGCAATTGCTTCCTGCCCTGCAATCTACTCCAATGGTAAAGGCTCCTCTCACGATGCCGCCTTAGCCTCAGCCTATGGCGAGCTCTACGAGCGCTTAGCCACGCACATGAGCTTTGCCGACTTCTACTTAGGTTCTAACATCAGCAACGAAAAGTTTGTGCACTTCCCAGATGAGAAGTGGACGCCTTTAAGTGACGACGAGAGCGGCACGCCCATCCCGCCAGATATCCTTAACGTCAAGCTGCGTGAGCTCTACGGCAAAGACACCGACCTCACCTTAGAGAGCCTCGTCGACCTGCAAAGCTGCTCATTTGAGCGCGGCGTCTGCTCCATTCCTTTTACCAACGCCCGTAACGGCGAGATTGTCTACTTCCCCGTAAACTTGCTCGACAACCTCTATGCCTCTAACGGCATGAGCGCGGGTAACACCGAGTATGAAGCCTTAGTGCAAGGCCTCTCAGAAATCCTTGAGCGCTATGTCAAAGCTAAGATCATCCGTGAGGGCTTAACGCTGCCTCGCGTCCCTGACAAGATCATCGAAAAGTATCCTAAATCAGCTGCAACCTTAAGCGCACTGCAAAGCGATGAGCTGAAGGCTATCTGCTATGACGCCTCCTTAGGTGGCCGCTACCCCGTCGTGTGTGTGGTGCTCTTTAACGAGAGCAATGGCACTTGTGTCGCCTCCTTTGGCTCGCATCCTATCTTTGAGGTGGCTCTAGACCGCACCTTAACCGAGCTAATGCAAGGCCGTACTTTTAGTGATCTTGATGGCTTTGATGAGCCCAGCTTCGATCTAGAGCAGACCAGCAACGTCGTCAACATCGAGAGCCATTTCGTCGATAGCACTGGCCTGCTACCAATGATGATGTTTAAGCAGCAGCCAATGTTTAAGTTTGTGGCGTGGGACTTCGACGGTAGCACCCACGACCAATACAAGGCACTGCGCTACATCATCGATAAGCTGGGCTTTGATATTTACGTGCGCACCTACCAAAACTTAGGGGTACCGGTTTACCGCATCATCGTCCCTGGCATGTCAGAGATCTACCCTTACGACGATCTCATCTACAACAACACCAACGCCAATATCGCTTACCAAGAGGCGATCTTAGGGCTGCCAACCGCGCAAGAGACGCCAGAGACCTACGCCTACTACTTAGAAGAGCTGGAAGAAGAGTCCATCGACGACGATGCGCTCTTAGCTAAGATCTTAGGCTTGCTCCCAGATAAGGACTCCCCATGGGAGACGTTGCGCTTTGGTGAGCTTAAGTGCCTTATCGCCTTAGAGGCCGAGGATTACGAGCGGGCCTTAGAGTTTGCCCGCTGGACGGTACTCTTTAACCGCTCGGTCTTCTCTTTAGATCGCCTGCGCTTCTACCAATGCCTCATCAAGTACCTTGAGTGTCAGCAGGATGCCAAGCTCAACTTAAGCGAGTACGAGGGGGCGTTAGCGCTGATTTATGGCGAGCAAACCTTAGCGGCGGTACAAAGTCATATCCGCCATGAGGAGAAGTTTAACGGCCTGACCTCCTCGACCTTAGCCTTAGAGGGCTTTAAGGAGCATCAGGCACTGATTGCCGTCTACGAAAAGATCAAAAAGGCTGATCTCAGTTCTAAGCTGTAACAGCTTAAGGGATAACGGGCGGTAGTGACTGACTCAATGGGCAGCGCCCGCTCCGCTTCCCCATGATCACATTATTGCTTAACACAAGGCACAAGCTTGAGCCTTGTGGCCTCACCCCTCTAACGAGTTGTCCCCATGGCTTTGCTGTCTTTATCTGCCCGTCTGCGCCGCACCGGCATGTTGGCGCTGCCTTTAGCTTTAAGCTGTGCTCTATGCTTTAGCCTCACCGGCTGCCAAACGCCTGTACAAAGCGGCCCGCTCATTACCAACAGCAACTACTGGCAAGGCATGCAAGCGCGTTTACAAGAGATTAAGAGCCTGCAACTTACAGGTCGTGTCTCTCTTGCTTACCAATCCACACGTTTCAGCGCTAACTTTCGTTACACCACCACCGCCCCACAAAACTACGACCTGCTTTTGACCACCTCCATGGGGAGCACCATTGCTCACCTTACTGTTACCCCAAGCGGTGCGACCTTACAGGCTGACAGTAAGACCTTTACGGCTGACAATGCCCAAGAGCTCTTTGCGCAGACGGTAGGTATTCCGCTGCCGCTTGATGACTTTCAGGACATCATCATTGGCCGTGCTTTAGAGCAGAGCGCCTTTACCCCTGAGGGTATCCTCTATACCACGGTGGTGCCAAACTTCCAGATCACTTACCGCAATTACACGAGTCTGCCAGCGCAGAGCATTTCGCTACCAAATGAGATTGAGGTTACTGGCCCAGAATTGCGCTTACGCGTCTTAACCCGTGAGGTACAGCAGATCGAAATGGCCAACGCAGCTACCACAGCGCCAGCAACTACCACTACTGACGCGGTTGCGACCACTCCTACCAAGATCTAAATTCAGTGACTGTAATGCAGCTTACCCTCAGAGCCAACCCTCTCTAAGCGCAGCTATTCTCGGCAGGAACTACTCTCAGCAAGATGTAACTTGCAACGCATGGCAGCAATAACCACATCTCTCTATGGCGCTGCCTATACCACCACTAACAACACGCGGGCTAACTGAGCTAATACCATGCGGTAGCGCTTACAGCCAGCCACTGCTGAAGCTCAGTAAGCGCTGTAAGTTCTGATGAGCTTAGTGTCATAGAGCTGAGCGTGAGCTCTACATGATCAGGAGAGCTCCTTCAAGTGATCGCTCTTGAGGAGAGGCCGTGAAGGAGGTTATGCCGCCACCCTACGCTATACCAAGGCACGACCACGATCAGCCCTGCTTCACCCCCACGCCGCTTATCAACTCTGCACTGTGCTCCCTGAGCTGCTCCATTGACTACCATTTGCCTTTACAGACGCCTCCCGATTTATTTGCCCACTACTGCCACTTCCGAAGCCACTTCCTGAGCCACCTCTTTTGCTGTTATTTGCTCGTGCTTATGACTACGCCCGCTGCCGCCATCACCACCTCCCTCTCTGTCCTTTCCCCGTGCAAGCTCAACCTCTTTCTCTACATCTTAGGTAAGCGCCCCGACGGCTTCCATAACCTCCAATCCCTCTTTTGCCTGCTCGACTACGGCGATACCATGTCCTTTACTGTCACCGCCGATGACCAAGACCGCATTGATCTTCCTGAGATTAAAGGCATCGCTCCTGAAGATAACCTCATCTACAAGGCCATTAAGCTCCTCAAAGAGCACCGCCCTGCCAATCACGACAGCATCAGCGTTACTGTCGACAAGCGTATCCCTATGGGCGGTGGCTTAGGTGGTGGCTCCAGTAACGCCGCGACCGCGCTTTTAGTGGTTAATCACTTATGTAAGCTGCAAGTGCCAACAGCAGAGCTCATGGACTTAGGTGCACGCTTAGGCTCGGATATCCCGTTCTTTGTTCGTGGCCACAGCGCTTACGTCGAGGGCCGTGGTGAGCGCGTCTATCCTACCGACATTAACACCGAGCGCTATTATCTGGTGGTCACCCCACCTTGCCACGTCTCTACCAAAGAGATCTTTACCGCTCCAGAATTGCCACAGTACTACCGTGCACCATGTGATGACATTACCTCAGTGCCCGAGAGTGCTTTTGCTAATGATTGTGTCGACGTCGTCAGAAAAAAGTACCCACAAATTGGACAGGTACTAGAGAGACTGCTAAAATACGGTAGCCCTGCGATGTCAGGTACAGGCGCCTCGTGCTTTTGTGCCTTCTCCTCACGGGAGCAAGCGCAACAAGCACTGCATGAGTTAAGTCAGGACTTGCCAGCCAATTACTTTATCGCACGTCCACTTAACACCTCTCCCCTCTGGGCCAGCTTAGCTGATGGTAACTTGTAGTCCCTAGGCTGTAGTCTCTAAACGCTGAACCCTACACTATGAGCTGTAGGGTAAGTAACGCTGTTCCCATGTAAGTACGATCCCACCTTTTGCCCTTTCCCCAAGGCAGCGCGCTCTAGCAAGAGCCAGTCTCGCAAGAGCAGTCAGGCGCTGATTTTCGCCGCACCATTAGGTTTCATTGGTTTATTAGGTATACGTCTCTGCGCTAAGACGCATGGCGCACTGCCTTTTAGCCAGCGGCGTGCTTGGGATAAAGACAAGAGGATGAGGAACAAGAGGTGACATGCCGTGAGGCAGCACTTACACCACGTATGCGACTCACAGAGAAAGCTCGTTACTTAGGTGGTAGAGTTGGCCCTGTCTGCTCCTAGGCAATGCCATCACTTTCTTTCGTTCTTTAGGATTCGTTTATGGCTGATATGAAGTTGTTTGCTGGTAATGCCACCCCAGAACTAGCAAAGAAGATCGCCGCCCGTCTCTATACGCGCTTAGGAAATGCAACCGTCGACCGCTTCAGCGATGGCGAAAT
Organism: Candidatus Anaerobiospirillum pullicola; assembly: GCA_018884035.1. GTDB lineage: Bacteria > Pseudomonadota > Gammaproteobacteria > Enterobacterales > Succinivibrionaceae > Anaerobiospirillum > Anaerobiospirillum pullicola. The sequence goes on along the minus strand of JAHLFE010000165.1, from coordinate 12,401 downwards.
CCATGTGCAAATCAATGAGAATGTTCGCGGCTGCGACATTTTCATCATTCAGTCTACCTGTGCCCCTACCAACGATAACCTGATGGAGTTGATCGTGATGATCGACGCCATGCGCCGTGCTTCTGCCGGTCGTATTACGGCGGTGGTGCCATACTTTGGTTATGCCCGCCAAGACCGTCGCTTACGCTCGGCCCGTGTTCCTATTACGGCCAAAGTGGTGGCTGATTTCTTATCCTCGGTGGGTGTCGATCGTGTCTTAACCGTCGACCTGCACGCCGAGCAGATCCAAGGCTTCTTTGATGTGCCTGTGGACAACTGCTTCAGCAGCCAGATCTTCGTTGAGGACATGCTGCAGCAGAACTTAACCAACCCAGTGGTGGTGTCTCCTGACATGGGTGGTGTGGTGCGTGCCCGCGCTATTGCCAAGCTGTTAAACAACGCTGATATCGCTATCATCGATAAGCGTCGTCCACAGCCAAACGTTTCTGAGGTGATGCACCTCATCGGTGAGGTTAAGGATCGTGACTGTATCATCGTCGATGACATCATCGATACCGGTGGCACCTTATGCAAGTGCGCTGACGCCTTAAAGGAGCGCGGTGCTTTACACGTGATGGCTTATGCCACCCACCCAGTGCTCTCGGGCCCAGCCTGCGATAACTTAAAGGCCTCCGTCTTAGACGAGCTGGTGGTGTCTGACTCGATTCCAGCTAACGATGCGACTCGTAGCGTAGAGAAGATCCGCTACTTAACCTTAGCACCAATGCTGGCTGAGGCCATTCGCCGTATTAGCAACGAAGAATCGATCTCGGCGATGTTCCAGCAGGTCTAAGCCATCGTCCTGAGCTCTCATATAAAGATCCGCGCAGCCCAGAGGCTAGCGCCACGCCAAAGGCAAGAGGCAGACTCACATGAGAGTCTAACTCTTGCCTTTTGTGTATTTATAGCTTTTGGGGAGCACGGTAAGGTTCGCTTCGTTGGCTTCGTTAGCCTCTTTGCACCGTGCCCCCACCATTTCACAGGAAGAATCATTATGTCGCTGGAGCGTGCAGCCGCTTATTTACGCCAATTTGGCCGTGATGGTGAGATCTTAGAGTTTCCCGTATCCTCTGCTACGGTGGAGTTAGCCGCGCAGGCTTTGCACTGCGAGCCTGCCTTAATCGCTAAGACGCTGAGTTTTATGGGCCCCAATGGCCCACAGCTCATTGTGCTCGCTGGTGATAAGAAACTCGACAACAAAAAGTACAAGGCCCTTTTCCACCAAAAAGCGAAGATGCTGCACGGAGATGAGGTCGAAAGCCTCATTGGCCACGCTATTGGCGGTGTCTGCCCTTTTGGGGTTAACGAGGGGATTGATGTCTATTTAGACAGCACGCTGCAGCGCTTTGCTTATGTCTATCCTGCCTGCGGCAGCTCCAACTCCGCGATTAAGCTCACCCCGCAAGAGCTGCTGGAGTTGTCCAAGGCTAAAGGCTTTATCGACATTGCCAAAGACGAGGCGCCAGCAAGTAATGCCCCTGCTGCTTAGAAGGCAATTACGGCTGGTGACCTGTGGAGCATTCGTGCCCTCATAAGAGCAGTGTGGCACGGTGATAAGTGGCGGGAGGCCTTGTATATGGCGCATGAACCGTGCAGGGATCAGCTTTGGTGACCACCACCACCTTCGCCGCCACTGCGCGCCACCGCGTCGCGCCCTTTCCTGTTTATGCATTGAGCTATTAAGCCCCTAAGGTTCTTGCAACCTCTTACTGGTACTTACAGCTACCTCCTACATATTGCTCTTGAGAGCAAAAACCTCGCTTTTTCCCAAAGTTATTGCAACTAATGGCAAAAACTTTTGTGGTTGCCAACTTTAAGAGCTACCTGAGTGTGGTGGAGAGTGCACCAACACTACTCCAAGGTTGGTCACGCCAAACACCATCACATAGGCCTCTTTGCTTGATCTCAGGAGCAATGCTGCTTTGTGGGCTGCTGTTTGGCAGCCCACAAACACAGAGTAGAGCCATCATTTACGCGCCATAAAAGAGGTTGCTATGCAGAACAATAGCGAGCTAAAGCCTCGGAATCACTACCTAAACAAGCTCATTAGCTTCCAAGACGCTGAACCAGTGAAGATCATCACTGGTATCCGCCGCTGCGGAAAATCAAGCCTCATGCAGATGATGATCCAGCATTTACGCCAAAACGGCGTCAGTGCGGAGCAAATCTTTGCCCTGGACTTTGAAGACTACGAAAATCAGCGCCTGAGCACTGACGACCTCTACAACCTCGTAAAGGCTAAGGCCACGTCTATCTCTGACAAAAGGCTGTACCTATTCTGCGATGAGATTCAGCATCTCCAAGGGTGGGAGAATGTCATCAATGGCTTTCGCGTAAGCTTAAATTGCGACATCTACCTGACTGGATCCAACTCCTACCTGCTGTCTACAGATTATTCCACCTATCTCTCAGGCCGATATGTGGAAATCAAGATGCTGCCGCTGTCCTTTCGTGAGTTTTTGCTCTTCCACGGCTTTACCAAGCAAGACTCTCACAAAGATCCTCTGGGGTATCGCCACGTATTTTCTTACCACAACCAAAGTTACAACCAGAACGAGGTGTTCAGCCTCTATCTGCGCTTTGGCGGCATGCCTGTACTCTCTAAATTAGGCTTTGATCAATCTCAAGCCTTAATCCAACTGGAGGGTATCTACTCTACTATCGTGATGCGGGATGTTCTCGAAAGCGCAAGGCACCGCGAGCAGAGACCAATCACCGACTATACGTTGCTGCGCAAAATTGTGCTGTTTCTCGCTGATAACATCGGCAGTAATATCTCCGTGACCAAGATCGGCACTGTCCTCGAGAAAGAGTGCCTTATGGGAGCCGCCAAGCCCCATAAAATCCCGAGTGCACACACCGTGCAACACTATGTCAGCGCTTTACTGGAGAGTTTTCTCTTCTCTGAAGTCAAACGCTTCGATATCAAGGGTAAAGAGTACTTGCGCACCTTAAGCAAGTTCTACATTGTAGACATAGGGCTACGTAACTATCTTCTGGGCTTTCGTGAGCGTGACCGCAGCCATACTCTGGAGAATGTCGTCTACTTTGAGCTGCTCTACCGTGGCTATGACGTCGCTATCGGCAAGGTCAACAACCAAGAAATCGACTTCATTGCCACCAACTTCGAGGAGAAGATCTACATCCAAGTGACTGAGTCCATGCTCGGTGAGGAGGTAAGGCAACGAGAGCTGGTGCCTCTTAAGAAGATCCGCGACCACTACCCTAAGCTCGTGCTGTCTTTAGACCAAGGCTTTACTGAGCACTACGAGGGCATACAGGTGAAGAATCTGATCAGCTGGCTGCTCCACGATGGTATGTAGCTAAGCTTGTCTACGCCTCTGTGCGCCGTTACCTGCACAGACAGCAGTTCCCCACACCGCAACCTACCCCATGGCCAATCAACGCACTCCGAAATAAGCGAGGATGAGCGTAAAGCTGGCTTCCCTATCATATCGTGGGGTTCTTTGCTGTTCCTCACAATGCATGCCATACAGCACAGCAGCTCCGCTCAGCTCCTTAGCGCGCTCAGCTCTTAGCGCATGCCACTTACCACCTGCAACGAGATCATAAACTCGTTAGCGTGGATAATGGCCTCCTCATAGGCCGCCCATAAGCGCGTCGACGGCACCTGATAAGCCCGCGCAAACTCAAACACCGCCTCAAGGTTGTTGCTCTCCATATCCTCAAGGCACTTGACGGTGCGGCAGACCAGCGAGTCGTCAGCGTTAATGCGCTTGGTGATCGCGTACAGATAGCGATCCTGCGCCAGCTCCTCACGACTCTTGAGCAGAATCTCCGGCAGCAGCGAGAACACGCCCGTCTGGAAGCAGTAGTGCCGATCCTCCGCCGTCGCCTGCGGCATGCGCATCACCACATACGACGTAAAGTAACCATGCACCAGCACGCGACGATACAGCTCGTCAATTACGTGCAGCGACGCACTCTGCACAATCTTAATGTAGTGCGTGAGCAAGCCATGCACTAAGATCACCGTAAACGACGGGATTGGATCGTGATCGAGCAAGTAGCGGTAAATGTCGCTTAAGTTGCCCAACGAGCGCAGATCTACCTTGTTGAAACGGTGGATGTGGTAGATGATGAGCTTTAACATGGCGCGGTTTTCAGCGAGGTACTTCTTAAAGACCTGGTAGTTGATCTTTGGTAAGAAGAGCTCATGGGCCAACGCCATGATGTCCGCTTGGAATGGCTCCAACAACGCTGGTGACTGCTTAAAAGTCATGGTGCTGGTGCTCATCGGCGAGATCACTAAATCAGCACGATAACTAAGCGACATCTTAAGTAAGGTCGCTTCGCTGGTGCCATAGGCGATGATCTTAAGCCACGGCGCCTTAACCTTAAGCTTTTGGAAGACCGCTAACTGCCATGCGCCCTGCTCCCCCATGTTAATCATCACATACTCAATGTGGAGGATGCCTTTAAGCCAGCCGCGCTTCATCACGTCCATGAGATCGACCGCAAAGCGGATACCATAGCGCTTGATATTGGACATAAAGCCCACGACTTGGACGCTTGGCTCCTGATAGGACGGAATCTGTAACACTAAGCGCGAGCCACCGCCTTTTTTCACCAACGGCACTAAGGCGGGATTAATCGGCATCATGATCAGCGCTTTGGCCTTGCTGCCGACAAAGTTAACAATCGAGCGCTTTAAAAAGAAGTCATCAATGATGGGGCCGACGTGCTGTGGCAACACGCGGTCAGTAATAAATTTGTTGCCCGAGGAAAAGCGCAGACGGTACATCTGTACCACGCGGTGGGCATCGTAGACTGGGGTACGCGCAATCAGGTGACAGTGATTGGCTACACTGTCAGCAGGAGCGGCCGCAGGAATGGCGGCTGTGGCTTGACGTGCCATGCCAGCCTGCGCAGAGGCACTAGGATGGGCCGCTGGTGCTGGTGCACTAGCGCGTGGAGCGGCTTGAGCAGCGGCGGGATTGGCAGGACGAGCAGCAGGGGCAGCTTGGCCTTGGGCTGCACGCTGTTGCGCCGCCCGTTGCTGTTGCTGGCGATATTGCGCTAAGAGGGCTTGTTGTTGGGGGGTAAGAGGCTTGCCCGCAGCAGCCGCTTGTTGCGCCGCAATTAAGGCGGCACGGCGCTGCGCCATAATGGCTTGCTGTTGCTGCGGTGTAAGAGCAGGGCGTGCAGCTGGCGCACCCTGCGGGGCACGCGCCGCTTGTGGCGCGGACGCTGGCCGTGGTGGCGTTGCTGCTGTTGGGTTACCAGACATCTGCTCTTACTCGTGCCCCTGATCAAACCTTACAAGCACTAACGCCTGTCAGGCTGGGATGTCATTATGGAGCTGCATGGTGCGATCACCACAGCTTTGCCCGTCACCCCCAACAGTGCCTGTGTGGTATCGACGCTACCGCACAGAGCTCTGCGGGGTATTTGTCCCCTGATAGTTAATGGTGGCACTCTCTTTTATGAGCCTACCGCCAATAAGTCTAACCGTGGCCAGAATTCCCACTCTGCCGTTTACAAATACTCAGGGGATGACAGAAAAGGAAAAGCAGGAGAGCGATACCTACCAACTGTGGCAGTCGATAGGGAAAAGCAGACTAGGATAGAAGAAAATGAAAATGCCCTTACACCAGTGACGCATCGCCACGGTGCGGACACAAATCCATCAGGATCGAATCTGCAAGTGCAGTGCCAACGATTGGAGCAAATCTGCTTAAAAAAGGCTTTTTTACGGCATTTATGGCCAGAAAATGGGGTACTACTGCGTGCTGTGGCGGCCACATTATGCCCCTTAAAAGTGCACCCGAAGCTTAGCCACGCAACAGCACAGTGGTACTAACATGTGACACCAGCGTAAGCTTAGAGGCTATGCCTTATGGGTCTATGCCTTATGGGTCTATGCCTCATGGGGCTATGCCCAATCTCATAGAGCTGAGAAGTAAGCAGCAGCGGGAGCGTAGCAGGTCGCTACCTGAGTGCTCAGCGCTGCTAGACGTACCTTGGACAACGGCGCTGGCTGTAATAGACAGCTGCTAAAGCACAAAGCAGCATCCAAGCAAGCAGGAAGAAAGAAAAGAGCAGAGAAGAGGCCCTGTCTCCACCGCCTTGGCCATTAACCGTTAGCACAGTGGAAGCGGCGCGCAGTCAGCAAGCGTAATCGCGCCTGCTTAAGGTGGGCTGCTCGCTGCGCAACCACGGCAACGACGGATCACGTTGGGCTCAAGAAGCTCATAGAGCTCATAGGGTTCATAGGGTAAGCCCTGCTAGGCTGGGCCTTAACCTACATACCTACCCTACCGTCCTTCAGCCAAGAACTACTTGCGCGTCGCCACGATGTTGAGCACCAGCAAGAGCTCATTGGTGCGCATGAGCGCCTTCTCGTAGCTGATAAGCACCGAGGCAGGTGGCACCTTGTACTTCAAGATAAACTTGAAGATTGCATTGAGATCGGTGGCCTCAATGGCCTGCACGCACTCAATGATGTCCGCCATGAGCTCGCTCTCGCCGTAAATGCGATCGAAGATGTCAGCATAGCGGTCATCAGCGATCACATCCACCTCCTCCTTCAGGAGCAGAAGATGGAGCAGGGAGAACATGCCTGCAGGGAACGCAAAGCGCGTCACAAACGGATCATTGAAGATCTTGGCCATGTACTCCACGAAGTAGCCACGGATCACCGCCTGCGAGTAATGCTCCTGCAAGATGTACTGCGAGGAAATGCTCACGAAGCGCACGTACTCGAGCATCATGGCGCGAGCAATCATCACCGAGAACGAGCGGTTCGGGCTGTAATCAATGAGGAAGTTGTACAGCTCGCTGATGTTCTGCACCTGACGAGGCGAGGCCTGACGGAAGCGATAGAGAAACACCGCCATGTCACGCGTTAAGTTCTCGTGTGCCCGTAAGAACTGGCGGAAAACCTCGTAGTTAGGCTGATCCTTAAAGAGCTCACGCACTAAGGTCACCACCTCATGCTGCATCGGCAAGAAGATGTCCGGATCCTGACTAAACTTCAGCGGCACGTTCCAGAACGGCGCATCCAGAAAGTCGATCATGCGCTTAGCTAAGTAGGCATAGCCATCACCATTGGTGTCGTTGTAACCAATGGTCTTGAGCCATGGGGCCTTGATCTTGAGGCGTTGAAAGACATTAAGCTGCTCACGCACTTTGCCACTTAAGTCGATCATCACGAACTCAATGCTCAGGACGGCCTTGTTCCAGTCCTTCTTTAAGAGCACCATGAGATCAATGGCAAAGCTCATCCCCGCACGACGCAGTTTCGTGAGGATATGCAGCGCCGATGGCGTCACCGGCTGCTCAGGGCAAATGCGCAGCACCACGCGATTGACCGCATAACGATCGAGATACTCGACAAAGTCGTAGGTGATAGGCATCATCACCAAGACCTTTTTGTTACGGCCAATAAAGCAGGAAATACCACGACGAATAAAGTAGCCAAAGAGCACGTGATAGACATGCTCGCTCTTTAAGGCATTAACCTGAAAGACCTTACCAGCAGTAAACTTCAACTCATACATTGAGATGTTAGAGTTGGCATCAAAGACGGTGGTACGCGAGACCAAATGGCAGCGATTGCTCGAGCGCTTCAGTTTGATTAAGTGCTCTGGCGAGAGGTTCGGATACTCCTGGGCCAGCTCCTCGAGGCTCTTTTCGCTGTTGTTTTTGGCTCGGCCTTGCTTAATACGATCAGCTTCTCGCATTCTACGCAACTCATTTTTGCCATGCGTCGTATACTCTTGCGCTAAGTGCTGATCCTCCGCTGGCATTTTCGCAATGACTGCGGCATCGGCAGCGGCGAATTTTGCCAGAGGGCTAGGGGAGGCCTGAGATGTAACAGCTGGTGCAGGAGCTGCGGCGCGAGCATTATTATTAGTAGTAGTAGTAGTAGCACGCTTAGCCATTTGCGCCAGAGTTGACGCTTGCGATTGCAGCAACTCTGAATCGGGGCTATCGCCTATATTACCCCCCTTAACACCTGTCGCATTGTTATGCACAGCGTTACGCTGTTGTAAGCGCTCTTGTTGCTCCTGTAATTGGCGCTGGCGCATTTGCTTCAAGTGCTGCTGTTGTGCCAGCTGTTGCTGCCGCTCCGTCTCTTGGCGCTTGAGCATTTGCTGCTTATGCTCTTGCAGATTACGTTGCTGCGCCAAACGCATTTGCTTGCGCTCATCGTGGCTGTAGTTGGCGTTGCTGTTTAAAGAGCCCACACCAGCACCAGCCTGATAGGCCGAGGCACGGCCCTCCACATCAAGAGCATGATTGCCTGCGAGCTTATTAAAGGCCTGCCCGCCCTCGGCCGCAGCTGCCGCAGCCTGCTCTTTACGGCTACGAATAAAGCGAGCATCCTCTTCACTTAAGGCATTATGCTCATGGCTAACGTGCGTGCGGTACTCGCCTGTATCATCCTCTTCTTGCTGGCGCTGACGCTCTAATTGGCGCTGGGCATGTGCTAGGGCCTCGCTCTCTTGCTTTGCCAGATAGCGCTCGCTGTAGATAGAGCCCTCAAGGGGCTCACCTTTATTTTGCTGCTTGCCTACATAGTAAGAGCCGTTGCTCTGCATGCGGGCTTTGTTGCGCGCAAAGGTACTCATACCGCCACCGACGCTTAGAGCTTGCTCGGAGGCGCCTAACTCGCCCTCACCTTTAGAGGCGAGGTACATATCGACTGCCGCATTGTGCTCAGCCATCCGCTCCTGACGAATGTTTGAGGCATTCTCGCCACCTACCTCAAATTCGTCATAAGCAGAACCTACAGGATCCTCGGCATCCGCACCATAGCGGGCACGGAATTGATCCACAGCAGCATTATGTGCGGCCATACTGGCACGCTTAGCAGCTACGGCATCATCATTGGCACCAACAATGGCAGCACTGGTCGACCCGTGAACGTTGAGGTTTAAATTCAGCGGTGGCAGAGGGACGCCATTAGCATCCACTGGGGAATTACTGACTCCAGCGGCACTTACAGCTGAATCGCTTCCGTCATCGCCTGCGCCTAGCGAGCTGACCGCATCTACTGCACCGGCAGTACCGGCAGCATCAGCAGCGGTAGCCCCAGTACCAGCTGCTGCTCCTGCAGAGATACCGGCAGAAGCTGCAGTAGGAGCCAACGGCACATTAGCGCCTGCAGCAAAGGCAGATTGAAAGTCGTTGAGGTCATCCTCAGGAGGCGCACCAAATTGTTTGCCCACAACTTCAGACGCCTCACGCGCAGCTTGCTGCTCTTTGAGCTCTTGCATAAAGCGCGAGTCGGCCTCGGTGAGGTTTTTATTACGGTGCACGACCGTGCGGTAATCGCCGCTCTCTGCCTCGGAAATTTGCTGTGCTCTTAAGCTCTCTTGCGCTTGGGCTAAGGCCTCTTTTTCCCTTTGAGCTAAGTACTCATCTGTGTAGATGCTACCCTCAAGCGGCTTGTCCTCGACCTTTGGGCGTGGGCCCATGTCGTAAGAGATAGAGTTAGTGCGCCCGCTCCCTTTAGTCTTAATGACGCCATTACCGCCGACGAGGATGTCGCCTTGGCGAGCCGCCAGTTTAGGCGCGCCGGAGGAGATTTCTTTGACACTGGAGAAGGGGTCTAAGGTGATGTTGACGCCTTTACCTTCGCGCAGGCTGACATCGGCATCAGAGCGAATGTGGTTACGGCTCGCCTCTAATACTTGGTCTTTGGCATCAGTTAAGAGGTCAGGATTCACACCAAAGCCGTCATCGGCCATGGCCATAGCTGTGGCGGTATCCACGTTATCGGCGTTAAGGTCAAAGGCCTGATCGTACCAGCCATTGTTGTTCTGCGCACTGGCGGTGTCTTTAGTTTTCTGCGGGCGTGATGGTGCTGCAGACTGGGGGCTATACCCTCCGTCACGACTCTGATTACCAGAGCTAAAGTCTGACATGACAGTCACTCCTGCAAATGGCCAAAGGTGTTACCGCACCTCTGACACTGCTTTGAAGACAGCGTGGATAAGAGTAGTGCCGAGCGAAAGCAGCAAAGTGTTACTGCTTACGGCCCTTTAACCCACCTCTTAGCGCTACAGCTAATGGCAGCTGCTCTATAGCCTACAATTGCATTTGCATTTGCATTTGCATTTGCTCTGACCATAGATGCATGGTTCAGCCTATTCTAACGCTAGAAAGCAGTGTCGTGCAGTGCAGAGTGCTCTTAACTTAATGCCCTGACACGAAGCGTGCTTAGCCTCACAGAACACACTGCATCTTGTGTGTTACAGGAGTCACAACTAGAGAAAGGCTATCCACGAGCAAGTACTGTGGGGCGTGGGGGTGGCAAGTGCGCTTAAAAGAACACAGGATCATTGGTACCGCTGCACTACTGCGCTGAGGCGCAGCGCAGCTGCTTCGTACTTAGGCTGCTAGTGCAGAGCTTGGGGAAATGAGAATGAGAGTGAATGTGTGCTGTGGGAGAAGCTACAGGCTACAGAGAGGTTATAGCGGGCCACTTTACCGCAACAAGAGCATGCTCATTACCGCTCCAAAGAAAAGCAAAGGTTTGACCAGAGGCAAGGGGAAAATGGATAGCTATCTTGATGTGTAGTGTTGGGATAGGATGCTCTGAGGTCGGGAAATGCTGCGGATTAGTAAGAGCAATCTTGAGCGGGGAGGCGCTACCACGCTCGCACCGTAACACTGTATTGGTATGTGGAGCTCTTAAGCGCGAGGGTGTGGCAGGTTGAGGTGAGGGCAGAATGAAGGGTCATGACGACATACCCGCGAACTTAAGCCCGCCATGGCTTGATGTTGTTCTTGGTGTGCATCCATGCCCTTTGAAGATTAGTGCTGTGCGTTGCAGCTATAGCACTTACAAGCTGGTTTGGCGCATCTGAATCACTCTGAGGGATGAGTTGTTGCCACTCTGAGTTGAGTTGTAACCTATTAGGTTCGTGGGTATGGCATGTCGCTGGTATGGCCGGAACAGCGCCTCACCTCTAAGTAACGCGGTCGCGGTGCACGCTGCAACAGCGCTGCAGCTGCTCGGCTGCTGCTCAGCAGCTGCTTTTTGTACACTGCTTTGTCTTAAGTGGCGTCCGCAATGCACCAACACCTTTACAGCGCCTTTATCTCGAGGTTGGATATGGCGCCTCCCTACTCTCCGTGCGCATAGCCCTCTCAGGCAAAAACAGACTAATCGTTCTTACCAAAATGCTCATTGATTTCCAGCAGCGACCGCCCGCGCATAGCGCCCACAGAGGTATCGTCAATGCCCATTTCCCGCATATCTTGCCGTATCAGCGCTAAGCGCCGCTTCACCATCGGCCCATATACCTCGTTAAAGTAATTCACCGAAGCAAACAGCAAAATCACGTAGTCACGTGAGTGATAGCGGGAGCTCTTAAAGATGAGATACGAGTTGTCATTGCGATACCAATCAGTCGTGCACTGGTAAGCCTGCCGCGTCACCAGCTGCATCACCGCACACAAGTCAGCACTTAACAGCGCCACCTTCTCTATCGGCGTCCCCTCGGGATTAAGCGGCTGATAACGCTGCGCTAAATAGCGCTGCATCATCCCCAAAGGGATCTCTGTACCTAAAGACTGCACCAGAAAAATAGAATCCAGCATGCCGGTATCATCGGCTCGTGCCTCAATGCGGTTAAAGCGGTTCATCTTCAAACAGTCCGCACCAAAGACCGAGAAGAAGTCATCCTGCTCGTAAACATAGCAGCGCTGGTTATCAGATAAGTCCTTAAGATACAGGCGCCATGCTTGCGCATACTCCCGCAGCGTAATGCGTCCGATATATGCCTGACCATAATTCGATGGCGTCAAAAAGTACTGTGCAAAAAGCTCGAGCTCGGGGTCAAACAGTCCCGTCTCCACCGTAAACAGAGGCTCGTTATCCTCAAGCCATGGCTTATTCTTGTGCGAGTCTTTGGTAATACGCTCCGCGCCTAAAGCCGCAAACGCCCGATCAATGCTCTCTTGCCGAGCGTCTTTATCACGTTGAGTAGCCTCTTTATGTGCCTGCTGCTGTGCTAAGGCAGCGCTCTGCTCTTTCTTACTTACCGCCGTCTCTGGCAAGTGATTGAGCACCCCAAACTCCGGTTGCTGCTGTAGCTGTTGCGTCAGCATCTCGGCGCTGTTACGTGGCTCAGCTTGAGTAGGCTGGCTTATGAGCAGCAAACAAGCGCACAGCGGGCCCCGCAAATAGAGGTTGCCGCGTAAAAAGATGCACGTGATTAAGCGTAAAGACATAGACAGGCAGTGATAAAGCGCAGTGAAGTCTCCATGTGCTTACGCACATGGCTTCCTCCCGTTTTAATAGGGAGGGTCCTGAACAAGAATACAATCCTACCTCAGCACCGTTCCAAACAAGCAGTTTGGGCGTATGTTAGCCCTTGCATGCT
>JAHLFE010000018.1 GCA_018884035.1 Candidatus Anaerobiospirillum pullicola | reverse complement strand
TTTTTTTTTTTTATATGACTGTATGTTGTATCTATAGAAAAACAGAGAAAGCGATAGGGATGCGGTTTTAGGTACAACTGAGGTTGTGCAGGTGGTGTGGTGTGGTGTGGTGTGGTGGGGACGGTCTGCGCGGGGCGGCGCTGAAGAAGAAGAAGAAGAAAAGAAAGTGAGGCGCGCTGAGGTCGCAGCTTGATGGCTGCTAAAGGCAGGTGTGTGGGGGCTAAAGGCGTAGAGATCCAGACACAGCTTGTGTGACGCCGCGTCTGGCTCTTGTCAGGGAACTACGTGTAGCTGTGCGCTTGAAGCTATGCCAGCTCTAAAGCGGGACGAATCATCTCACACCACTTCTTGATGCGCTCGTCCGTCAGCTCCGGTTGGTTGTCCTCATCAATGGCTAAACCCACAAAGTGATCGTGGTCTAACAATGGCAGCGGACTGGTGAAGTCATAGCCCGTCGTTGGCCAGAAACCCACAAAATGGGCCCCACGGTACTGGAAGGTCTCGTAGAGCATGCCCATGCCGTCTAAGAACGTGTCGGGGTAGGCAATCTGGTCTCCCGTGCCAAATAACGCCACCGTCTTGCCCTCAAAGCTCATCTGCTCCAGCTTAGGCATGAACTTGTCCCAGTCCTCTTGCAGCTCGCCAATGCTCCACGTCGAGGTGCCAATAATGAGGATGTCATAGTTGCCCATACACTCACCATCGACGCTGATATTGTGTAGCTCCACGTTTTCTTCTCCCAGCTCCTTGGCAATGCGCTGGGCGACATTACCAGTGGTGCCGGTGTAGGTGCCATAGAATAAACCGATCTTTTTCATAAAAAGTCGCCTGTGGATGAGTGAGGAAGAAACGTGACCGCCATTGCGGTACTGAGCATTCTTGGGGAAGGGAGCGCAGAGCTTTGGTGAAAAGCCCATACACTCGGCATTGTAAGGTGATTTGCAGGGCTCATACGTAGATGATAATTTTTATCATTTACGTGCAAATAGCCGCTAGTGCTGGGCTGTAGGTGGTGAAACGTTGTACCAGCGGACGGGTTGCGGGGAGGCAGTGACGCTACTCAGTAGCTTTGCTTGCAGGCGCGTCACTGCTGCCGCCGCCGCAGCCTCTGCCTCTGCTACAGCAATGGGATTTCGCCCTCTTGGCTTGCGACCGCTGTGGTAGAGCCTCAGAGGCGCCGCTGGTTTGCTGCGTAGCATCTTATGCTGGTTATATCTTACGCCATTTACAAGCACATTGTGGCAGCCACCTGTTTTACAGGGAAAGTGGTGCAGAGACGATTGCGTGCATGCAAGGACACTGCAGACGAGGGGGGAGGACTTTAGGCGCTTACAATGGCCTCGCAGCTTTTGACCACGTCAGCTAAGAATGGGCCCTGCGCAAATGGGCCGGTGCTCACGATCTCACGAATCAGCGCCACATCCTCGCTCTTGTTGCCACCGCTAAACCTAGTTGGCAGCACTAAGCCCAGCTCCTGCACATAGAGCGCATCCTTAAAGCTGGCCTCAGGCATCTTATGGCGGGCACGCTGTAACGCCAGTGCTAAATCAAAAGCCGCAGACTGATTTAAGCCACAGTGGCGGTTGTTCAGGGCCTCAACCGCATAGCGTCGTGGCAGTGGGAGAGCCTTGACTGGCTCGCCGCCTAATGGCACTGGTTTGAGATTCATTTGCAACAGCAAATTGCGATCAATCAGCTCTTGAGCCCACTGATTCTCTAAAACCAATAAGACCATATCACTGCTGGTAGCATAGAGCTGGAACTCTGGACGCAGCTCCAGCGCGCCAGTGATAATGGCGTGCGTTTGCAGCTGGACAAAGTCATCTACCGCCTCGCCTAACTGGAAGTAAGGCTCAATCGTGTCCACGGCCATGTTGTGTGCTTTTAAGGCTTGATTAAAGCTGATGCGGTTTAAGCCACCAAAAGAGCTATTGTTGCTCTCACGGGCAAAATCATCAGGGCTGCGTAAGTCTTCGCTGTCATATTGGCCGCGCAGCACGTTGTTTAAGAGTGCTAAGTCAGCCACCATTGGTGTCAGCGTGTAGGTTGGCAGCACCACACCATAGAGCTCGCAGATGATGCCATCACGCAGGTTGATATGGGCGTCGCGATTGCGGCTGTGCCACATGGCGCTGGCTACCATATGGGCGTAGTAGCGCGAGCCGTAAACGCGGATATCAGTCATGCGCGCTAAGATGTGGGACGATGGGCTGATGAGGAGGTAGCAGTCAATCTCGTCATGAGCATCGAGGTGCAATTGCAGCATGTGCTTTTGCAGGTAGCCCTCTTGTACCCAGCGCTCGGCTAAGCGTGGTTTAGCCGCTAAGATATCAAAGCGGCCGTCCTCACTTACATAAAAGGCGAACTCCTCACCCCGATCGCGATCCACGCCAATCTTGATGCCGTCAGCTAAGATCTCACCTACCTGCAGGATGCTAGGAGAATCGTCGTCCATGTCGATCACAAACAGGCTTTCATTGATGCTAAAACCAGCCATCAGTATGTCCTTTTTCTTGCGTGGCCGCTGCGCGGTCGTTTGTGGGGCTTTCTGGTAAGAGTAGGGGGAGTTACCTTAAGAAGTAGGTTACAGCATAGCATTTTGCGCTGCAGGCAAATGAGGCTTTTTTGCAGGAGATAAGCATAACCATCTGTTTGCAGGTGAGACTGGTGTTAGCTCGTAGCTCTGTCGGTCTCACCGTGAGATAAGTGTCATTTGGCCGTTTGCGTTTGGCTTAGCTTAGCTTCGCCTCGCTACGGTGCTGTGCTTAGCCTGCCTAGCAGTGCTTAGTTGTGCTTCACTGTGCCTCGCTGGCACCCCGTAAAAGTAAAAGGGGCATAGCCACTTGCGCAGCTACGCCCCTTTCATGAAGCGCCCCAGCCTTGAGCTTGTCTGGAGCTTCTGCTTGAATTTAGGCCTTAGCCTACTCCGTAGGTGGTAAGTGCTTACCTTCCTCTAGAGCACGCTGCTGACGAGCGCGAATCTTCGCCTCCTCCATCTCCGCCATCTTCTTCTTTTGATCAGCTGGAATATACTTCGTGAAGTAACGCATCACTAACACAAAGAACACCGGCACGAAGAAAATAGCCAGCACCGTAGCCGAGAGCATACCGCCGATCACGCAGATACCAATCTCGTTACGACCCGCAGCACCAGCTCCTGAGGACATGGCCAGTGGCAACACACCTAAAATAAAGGCCGCCGAGGTCATGAGAATAGGACGCAGACGAATACGCGCCGCCTCAATCACCGCCTCTGTTAAGCGGTTGCCCTTGTCATAGAGCTCCTTAGCAAACTCCACAATCAAAATGGCGTTCTTGGCCGATAGTCCCACTGTGGTCAGCAGTCCTACCTGGAAGTACACGTCATTTCTTAGTACCGTCTGTACCGGTACATATTGCGTGATTAAAGCCGCTAACACCGCACCGATAATGCCTAATGGCACCACCAGCATCACCGCAAATGGAATCGACCACGACTCATACAGAGCTGCTAACGATAAGAACACGATCAGGAGCGATACCGCGTACAGCAGTGGTGCTTGGGTACCAGAGAGGCGCTCTTGGAAGGACACGCCCGTCCACGAAATACCAAAGCCACTTGGCAGTACCTCAGCGGCAATACGCTCCATCTCTGCCATGGCCTCACCGGTGGAGACGCCTGGAGCAGGAGCACCTTGAATGTTCATGGCGCCCACACCGTTAAAGCGTTCGAGACGTGGCGAACCGTAGTCCCATGAAGTGCTAATAAAGGCCGAGCATGGCACCATCTGCCCTGAAGAATTGCGGATATACCACTTGTTTAAGTCGAGCTCGTTCATACGAGCATCGGCTTCAGCCTGTAAGTACACCTTCTTCACACGGCTGCGTTCCATGAAGTTGTCGATATACGCCGAACCCCATGCCGCCGATAAGGTCGTGTTGATGTCTGTAACGCTCAGGCCTAAAGCTAAGGCCTTTTCGTAGTCAATGTTCAGCTTAAACTGAGGCACGTCATCTTGACCATTAGCACGCACCTGCATGAGCAGTGGGGACTGCTGCGCAGCGTACACATAGTCTTGACGCACCTTGGTTAAAGCCTCGTGACCGGCACCGCCGTTATCCTGTAAGTAGAGGTCGAAGCCCGAGGCAACACCTAACTCAGGAATAGCTGGCAGGTTAAAGGCGAAAGCTAAGCCCTCACGAATGCCTAAAAGTGGCATGTAAGCACGGTTCACAATGGCGTCAGCATGCTGGTCGGCATTAGGTCGTAAC
This sequence comes from Candidatus Anaerobiospirillum pullicola, assembly GCA_018884035.1. Taxonomy (GTDB): domain Bacteria; phylum Pseudomonadota; class Gammaproteobacteria; order Enterobacterales; family Succinivibrionaceae; genus Anaerobiospirillum; species Anaerobiospirillum pullicola. Next base: position 15,744 of record JAHLFE010000018.1, on the reverse strand, counting down.
GACCAATCCTTGAGCTTAATGAACGCCATAGCCATGTTCTGACCAGAACCTGCGAACGAGAAGCCCGTCACCGCCATAATGGTGTCGACGTTCTCCGCCTCGTTCTGCATGAAGTAGTCAGATAGCTTCTGTAAGGTGTCTTTGGTCTTCTCTACCGTGGAACCGGCAGGTAAGTTCACCATCGACATCAGCACGCCTTGGTCTTCGTTTGGTAAGAAGGCCGAAGGAATGCGTGTAAAGCAGAAGCCTAACGCAAGGCAAATCACGATGTAGGCAAAGATCTGGCGCTTAAGCTGGTGCACTACTTTCGAGACGTGCTTTTGGTATGCTTGCGAGAAGGCCGCGAAGCCGCGATTGAACATGCCAAAGAAAGAATTGAGCGGGGCAAAGATCTTATCCGTAAAGCCCTTTATGCTGCGACCTAGCGCCGTCTTTGGTGGAGCTTCACGCTGCTCCTCAGACTGCAACATGGTGGCGCACAGAGCTGGCGTTAAGATCAGTGCAACTAACACCGACAGCACCATCGCCGACACAATGGTGATGGAGAACTGGCGGTAAATCACGCCCGTCGAACCACCGAAGAAGGCCATTGGAATGAACACCGCCGACAGCACCAAGGCGATACCGACTAAGGCGCCCGTGATTTCATCCATGGACTTAATGGTGGCGTGTTTTGGTGGTAAATGCTCCTCACTAATAATACGTTCGACGTTCTCAACCACCACGATGGCGTCGTCCACGAGCAGACCGATGGCTAGCACCAATCCGAACATGGTCAGGGTGTTAATCGAGAAGCCTAGCACCGCCATAATGGCGAATGTTCCTAACAGCACCACTGGCACCGTGATCGATGGAATCAAGGTAGCGCGGATGTTCTGTAAGAACAGGTACATGATGAGCACCACCAGAATAATGGCTTCGATTAAGGTGTGGAACACCTCAGTGATCGAAACCTTAATGAAGTCGGTGGTGTCGTATGGGTAAGAGTAGTCAATCCACTCTGGGAAGTAAGGAGCTAACTCCTCCACTAACGCTTTAACGCGCGTGGCGGTGTCAAGAGCGTTAGCGTTAGCAGCCAGACGAATAGCAAGACCAGAAGATGGCTTGCCATTTTCTGTACCGGAGAACTGGTAGGACTCCGAGCCTAACTCGATACGAGCGATGTCCTTTAAGCGCACCATGGTGCCGTCAGTGTTGACGCGCAGCAGGATGTTCTCAAATTGCTCGACGTTCTCTAAGCGCTTTTGACCAGTAATGGTGTAGGAGTATTGCTGACCTGGAACGGCTGGCGTACCACCTAAGGAACCGTAGGTTACCTGCGCGTTTTGGGCAGTGATAGCAGCGGTGACCTCAGGAATGGAAATGGCTAAGTTGGTGAGCTTCTCAGGGTCGACCCAAATACGCATGGCGTATTCAGCACCGAACACCATTAAGTCACCCACACCAGTCACACGAGCCATTGGCTCACGGATGTTGGCGTAAATGTAGTCCGAGAGGTCAGAGTTATCGTGCAGACCATCGTTGGCCACTAAGCCTACGATCATCAAGAAGGCGTCAGTCGACTTGGAGACGTCCACACCGTTTTGCTGCACCACCGATGGTAATTGCGACTGTGTTTGCTGCATTTTGTTCTGCACTTGCACTTGCGCAATATCAGCGTTGGTACCAGGCTCAAAGGTGATGGTGATCGAAGAGTTGCCATAGGAGTCGGAGCTTGCGGACATGTACATGTAGCCGTCAAGACCCGTCAGGTTCTGCTCAATAATCTGCGTTACTGAGCGTTCCACCGTACTTGCATCAGCACCTGGATAGCTCGCACGGATCGACACCGATGGCGGGGCAATGGTCGGGTATTGTGATACTGGCAAGGTAAACACAGATACCAAGCCAGCTAGCATGATCACAATGGCGATCACCCACGCGAAAATCGGGCGGTTGATAAAGAAACGTGCCATATAGAAGTTTAGATCCCTACAAGTTAGCCCCAGCAACAGCCTCACAGGAAGCGCCAGTGGGAGCGTAGTCACTACGCTTGCCACGGGGGAAGTCGCGTTACTGTCTGCTCTTGCGCCGCACAAGCGCAGCCACCGTTGTAATTCGTGGGCGGCATGCTTGCGCTGAAGAGGAAGCTATCTCTTGTGATTGTGGTCTGCGTTTACACACAGCGCAGTGCTGCGCTTCACTAGCAGAGTGCTGTGTTTTCACGCAGTAAAGTGCTGCGCTGCACGCAGCAGGGGCTTACGCCTTGTCAGCTGCACCGGTGCCGGTGGTAGCGTCAGTAGCCGCAGCAGCGCCCGCCTCATTAGCAGCGCCGTCTTGGCCTTGTGCTGGTGCCGCAACAATTTGCACTGGGGCACCAGAACGAATCTTTTGCAGGTTGGTGGTGATCACCTTGTCACCGACCTTTAAGCCCGTCGCCACGACATAGTAGCCGTTGTACTCTGTACCGATCTTAATCACGGCACGCTGGGCTTGATTGTGGTCATCGACAATATAAACGTAGCTTAAGCCGCCAGCCTCACGAATCACGGCATCCTGACGCACCACCACTGCGTTTGGAATGGTGCCTTCATGGATGGCGCCGCGTAAGAACATGCCAGGCAGCAGCGTCTGCTCTGGGTTTGGCACAATGGCACGCACGCTCACCATGCCGGTGGTTTCATCCACGGTCACATCAGAGAACTCTAATTGACCTTGGTGACGGTATTTGGTGCCATTGGAGAAGTAGATGTCAACTGGGGCCTTGCCATCAGTGGTCCTCACATCGCCGTCAGCCATGGCTTGACGTAAGGCTAAGTGATCCTCCACCGTCTGACCTAAGTCCACGTACATTGGATCCATCTGCTGAATGGTGGTCAGTGGGTTGGTCTGCTGTGCGTTAACTAAGGCACCCTCAGTGAAGTTGGACTTAGAGATACGGCCGGAAATTGGCGCATAGACCTTGGTATAGGCAAGGTTAATATTGGCCGTCTCTAAGGTAGCTTCAGCGGCCTTTACCGCAGCATCAGCTTGTAAGTAAGCAGCTTGCGCATCGTCGTAGTCTTGCTTGGAGACTGCCTTTTGGGACAGTAATTGACGATAGCGGTCGGCACGCAGCTTGGTGGTGTAGAGATTGGCCTCGGCGCTCTTTAAGTTGGCCTTAGCGCTGTTGACGTCAGCTTCGTACAAGGAAGGATCGATCTGGTAGAGCTGATCGCCCTCGGAGACGGTGGAGCCTTCAACAAAGAGACGCTTTTGGATGATACCGGAGACCTGTGGGCGCACTTCAGCGCGACGGGTAGCGCTGACACGTCCCGTCAGATTGGAGACGATAGGCACTTCCATGGTTTGTACGGTATAGACGTCCACAGGGAGGCTTTGGGCCTGAGTAGTCTGCTCTGCTTCACCGCAACCTGACAATATCAGGGCTGCCGCAAAAGCACTTGGTAGAAGATGCTTTTTATTTATGCTAGACAGGAACATACCTGAGAATCCTTGAACGAACGTGAAGAACCCGTCCCGCAATGAGGCTGCTGGAATACTGCACTGATGCGCAGTTGTCACCAAAATAAGAGCATCAGCACTCTAAAAGAAAGAGCGCTAAGGCCCTGTGGCCACATCCTCATTACCCGTCTTTGCGCTTAGGCGTTTTAGCCCAGCTTCCCGCATCTACCTCAGGCAGTGGTGGAGCTGGTCTAAGGTGCCAGCAGCTAGCGCGTGTCTTAAGCGTAAAGTCCAGTGTCGGTCTACGGTTGCCAGCACTTTTACGTGGCGTAAGTAAGAAAGTAAGCCCCACTTCCATCAGCCTTTCTTGGCTCTGCCACTTAAGAGAGAGCCTTAAAAAGAGAAATGCCCAGAAAAGGAGTGTCCACGTAAGCAGGCTGTGCTGTAAACACCAGCAGGCAGCGCAATGATGCACAGAGAGCCTTGGTGTGTTAACACTAAGTAATTTTACCTGTGGATGCCACGCAAAAACGTGAGCGTACCGCTTATCATCTGCTTTTGCTTGCAGAAGTCAGAGTAGGTGGGCTGCGCTTTTGTTACATCTTTTACAGTCAAAATCGTTAATAGTGTTAATTTTAGGGAGTCCAAAAGCAACGAAAGCATCAAACTAGACCCGTACTGCTGCGCTTTTTCAGCGTCGTAGCACAGATCTGAGCTTGATGCTTTCGTGAGGCCGCGCCATACATGCTGTCGCAAGGCAGCAGAGGTGCACACGGGCGGCTGTTTTGCCATTGTACATCAATAGCAGGCGCGGCTTGGGAAATTTTTCCTCTAAGCCCCAGAGCCTTAGCGGCTGCAACCTACTATGGCCACAAGCAGAGTTACTCCACGCTGTGCACTTGCTAAAGGCTAAAGGGCAGCGTCTCTGTGTAGCCTTGCGTAGTATAACGCATACATACAAACATGGTTGTATGTTTACTGTCTTTTTGCGAGCAGGGTCACTGGTATGTAAGTGCTAACTTGCCAAAAGCTGATAGAAATAGTCTTTAGCTGGCGGGGCGCTGGCTGCAAACGAGCACTGTTTTTGTGCATTTTTGTCATTAAACATTCACATGTGTATGTTATACTTTGCGCCCTATAAAGCAGGTGTGAGTTTCTGTGTGGTGCAGGCACATAACATCCTGTCAGCAAGGGCAAGTTAGCTCAGTATATTGTTTAGCACCGCATGATGCTCGTCTCAATGGTTGGGGGGGGGCAGGCGGGATTGGGGTTTAGTTTCGCATGTCCAAGCGCACTCATGCAGAGGCCTTAGAAACCAAGAAGAATATCCTCGCGGCAGCGCATCGCGTCTTTTCGCAAAAGGGCTTTGCCAAGACCTCGCTGTCTGATATCGCTCGTGAGGCGAATGTCACGCGTGGTGCCATTTACTGGCACTTTGAGAACAAAAGTGAGCTCTTAGCTTCCTTAATTGAGGAGGAAGCAACGCGCGCTAACCTCTTTACCACCTTACGCGATGCGGTGGCGGCCCATCAGCGCGATCCTCTGGGCGCCTTAAAGACATGGGCGATGTCTCACCTTACCGAGATGGCGGCTAACTTATTTACCTCGTCGCTGTCTGACACCGTGGCCAATGCCATGAACACCGATGGCCGCAATGATGTGCGCGAGAAGATTGTGGATATGGTGCGCGGGCGTAACCTCATTGTTGAGGAGGCCCTGCAAGCGGCGGTCGAGCAAAAGCAGTTGCCTGCCGATTTGGACGTGGAGAAAGCTGGCCAGTACTTATGTGCCATTTTAAGTGGCATCATTGAATATTACCGCCTAGGCGTGATGCAGCGGCCGCTGTCGTACTACACCGACCTCTTAGAGGTGGCCTTTGCCAGCCTAAGCATGCTGCGCTACAAGCACGATGAGGGCACGTATGCCCCGAGCATGATGCCGCTGCAAGGGCAAGGGCACATCGTGGGGGCTGCTGTATCTCAAGCTACTGCTGATCCTTATGCCTCGGCCTCGGCCCGTGTCGCCGCTAGCAATGCTTATCCCACCACGCGCCCTGCGGCTGCAGCTTCGTTGCAAGGCGTGGCGGTAGGGGGCGCGGCCGTGATTCCACCACGTGGTGCCGCCTCTCATCAGGTCGCGGCCGAAGCTGCTGTGGGCGCCTCGCCAGTGACGGCAAAGACCTCATCTGGCAACGCGACCCTTGATAATATGCCAGCGCTCAATCGCAAGTTTAGCTGGCCGCTGCCACGTCACGACGACGAGCTCCTCTAAAGCACTCTCAGGTGGCAAAAGATCGCTTCTTTGTGTATGGGGAGTGATTTTGCGGGGCGTGGCGTGAGTGCTAATTGCAGCTTGACGCCTTCACTGCGGGCTGCTTAATGGTGCCGTCCTCATGTAAGCCCACAATACCGGCATCGATGCCCTTTTCGGCAATTTCATGCGCCTGTGGTGGCAATGGACGTGGACGGCCCTGATCGTTAACGGCGACATATGTAAAGCAGGCCTCCGTCACCAGACTACGTTGCGCGGTCTCTTGCTCGTAGATCTTTTTCACCCACATCTCTAACTTGATCTTCATTGAGGTGTTACCGACGTGAATGCAGTGGCCGTAGCAGCACACCACATCACCCACCTCTACTGGCTTTTTAAAGCTCATGGCATCGACCGCGACCGTCACTACACGGCCTTGGGAGATTTCACGGGCTAAGACCGCACCGGCGATGTCCAGTTGCGACATGATCCAGCCACCAAAGATGTCACCGGCTGGGTTGGTGTCACGTGGCAGCGTCATGGTACGTAACAGCAAGTTGCCTAAAGGTGGATGTGGATGCTCCTCTTGCGGGCGGGCTTTTTGTGTTGCGGTGGTCGCAGCATTGTTCTCTGCGGTGAGCTTATTGTCTTCCATGTGATGCAAGGGGCGTAAGCGCCTCTCCTCTCTTGTCCAAAACCAAAGCGATTAACTCTGCTGCTGAGCAAACAAGCGGGCTTTGGTGCCGACTGCGCGCTTTTTACTTTTGCGTCAGGGCCTGTTGCCACGGCTCATTATACGGCTTTGCTTTGCTCTCTGCCTTTGCGGTGCGTTTTCACTTGCAGCAGGCGGTGTAAAGTAGGCGTGGCTGTTGCTCAAGATAAACTCTTGGCAGCAGCTGTGGCCGAGGCTACCTCTGAATTTGCGCTCTCACCTTGTGGTTACTCTTGCCTCTCCCGCCACTGCCACGCCACGCTAACTCCACTCTCACTACGCTCTCACGTCACTCCCCAGCCATTTTCCAGCCACTGCCACGCCACTTCCACGCTACTCCCACGCCATTTTCTGTGTGCTGATCTTTTCTTGTACCTACGCCTTGAGGCGAGGACGTCATATTTTAGCCCTGTTATGAGGCGGATCGCAGATGCTACTTGGGCATTTGTGATAGTATTTGCCTCATGTTTGGCAACCTGTTTTTTTGAATGGACACGTTTCCTCCACCCCATAATCAGCAATCCCCACAAAGCGCACGGCGCGATGCTCACACGCAAGCAGCTGCTGCTCAAGCAGCTCCAGCTGCTGTTACGGCCGCTACGGCAACTCCTGCTAGCGTTGAGAGCAGCTCTGTGCCTAATGCAGACTCCAAAGAGAACCCTGAGCCGTCAACTCAGGTGTTAACTTCTGAGGAGCTCTATCACCACCTCAATCTGGTCTCGCGCTCTTTTGCGATCACCATTCCTTTCATGAAAGAGCCGCTACGAGATCAGGTCGCTCTGGCCTATCTCTTATGCCGCATCGTCGATACCGTCGAAGATGATGCCAACGCTGCTTTAAACGACAAGATTACGTGGCTGTCAGATATCTCCTTTTTAGCCAGTGATAATTTTGCCGATGAGGACGTCTTAACAGGACTGCGCGTGCGCGCTTTGGATCTCACCAAAAACGGTGGCTCCGCCCCTGATGACGTCAAGCTGCTCTCGGACTTAGATAAGGCTGTGCATCTGCTTCTAACCTTTGATGATGAGGTCAAGGATATCATTTGCCACGCCGTCTCGATTCTGGCGCAAGGCATGTCCTCCTCGTTGCGGCGCAAGCGGGAGCATGAGGAGATCAACTCCTTAGATGACGTGGATAACTACTGCTACAGTGTGGCTGGAGTGGTAGGGGAGATGCTCGCGGAGCTCTTTTGCGTGGCTGATAAAAAGGCCGACAAGAAGGAACTTCTTGAGCTGGCGGTAAGCTTTGGTGAAGGCCTGCAGCTTACCAACATCTTGCGTGATCGTGCCAAAGACGAGGCGCGTGGGGCGCGCTTCTTACCGGCAACTGAGGCCGAGGGCGTTTTGGAGTATGTGGCTATTACTCAAGGCCACCTTGACGATGCCATTAGCTTTATCTGCGAGTTATCACCAACCCGTAGTGCGGGCATCCGTATGTTTTGCCTCACCAATGTGGCGATGGCGATGACCCTGTTACGTCAGGTCAGCCATAATCCCATGGATCCGCAGTGCAACTACAAGATCTCTCGCTCTAAGGTTAAGCGCCTTTTTGTGCTCTGCCGCATGGCTGTGCGCTCGAATGCAGCCTTAAAGACATTGGCTTTTGTGCTATCTTTTGGCATGAAGCGGCAGCGGCGCAGTGCACGTCAGTTGCGGGATAAGGTGTCCTTGTGGGATCACTATGCTTAGCTTAAGCGCGGTACTGGCGCGCTTATGACTGCTAGATTGCGAGCCCGCCTGCCCTTAAGCAGCACAACATAGACATTTTAGCTCGCACTAAGTATTTAGGTGTACTCTGTGGGAGCTGACGTAGAGCAAAGGCTCTGTCTGTCTGTCTGTTATTTAGGTTGTGTTGGAATCTAATTACCCTGCAAAGGTATAAAGGAACAGAAATCACCATGTGGAAGAAAGTACTACTGGGGATCAGCTCTCTTTTGCTCGCTGTAGGCCTGTGCTTTAGTAGTGCGGCTACTGCGGACGAGCAATATGAAGAAGGCGTTAACTATCAGGTGCGCTCAGAGAAGCTGAGTGCGACGCAAGAGATCCGTGAGTTTTTCTCCTTTTGGTGTGGCCACTGCTTTGCCATGCAACCTGATTTTGAAGCGATTGCCAAGGCTTTTCCCCAAGCTAACTTTGTGCGCAATCCAGTCTCGATGTTAGGCGGCATGATGGGCCCAGAGTCGCAGCGCGCGCTTGCGGTCATGAGCAACTTAGGCATGGAAGATCTCTTTGTGCACGAGTTATTTACGGCGATGCACACCCGTGGCGAGATTCCCATGAGCCACGACGATTTACTGGCTTTTGTGACCACTTTAGGCGTATCGCGGGACAAGTTTGAGCGCGAGTTCAACTCGTTCCCTGTGATTGGCCGTGTGGCGCAATATGACAAGTGGTGCCAAGATGTCAAAATCGAGGCTGTACCAGAGATACTTGTAAACGGCAAGTACTTGGTAACCATGGAGTCGGTCGACAACCGCGAGGAGTTGATTGCCTTGATTGGTTACCTGCTGCAAAAGGACAATGTTCCGGCAGCAAAATAGCTCTTAGCGCCCTGCGGTAGGCAGTGGCAATAAGAGTGTTGGGATAGAGACTTAACTGCGGCTACGGCCGCAGTTTTTGCTTGGGGCGCAGAGAAATGTGCTTGTGTCTCTACCTACTCAAGGGATATCGCAGGTAATCACGATGGGGTTAGCCGCTTAGAGGTAGGGATAAATGACGGCGCTTAAGCTCAGGAGCTTGGCGGCGCCATGCTGTGGTAAAGAAGGGATAAAGAAGAGATATAAAGAAGGGATAAATAAGGGCGAGGCAAGCTAAGTAAGTAAGTAAGCACAATTGCTGGGGATAGCAGGCGGGCATGAAAAGAAAGGGCGGGGTTCACTGTGTCTTATGCCGCCGTAAGCATTGTTCTGTGGGATAAAAGGCTCAGCAGAGACGCTGATACGTTGCTCTTGCTTTTGCAAAAAGAGCTGATTTATGGGGTTTTAGCCCCATATCTCCGCTTCTGCGCATAAAGGTGCCAGAAGCTTGGGATGCTTTGCGGTTTGGCTTCAAAAGAAACGGCTTATTTAAGCCATTGATCAATAGTTTTCTCCGCATCACTGCCGCTGCTAAAAAATAATTGTTGCGGCGCCGCCCCCTGTCGGCGCTATAAATGAAGCAAGCACCACGAGCGTACAGACGGCTTTTGCTTGCAGCTGGCTTATGAGACAAGAAGCCTGCTCTTGCTCTTGCTCATAGCGGTAAGAACCTTAGCTCACTGAGTACCCCCTCTGCTCATGAGAGGCGGTGCCAGTACCCATTAAACCAAGCTCCAACTGCATACGGCTGGAGTTGAGCACGGCTTATAACGCCCAGCTCTGCGCTTTAGAGGTAGTAGGCCTTTGGGGTCGTTAGGCCGCACGCTGGTGCTGCATGTCATGCCGTCGCTCATTGCAGCTCATAAAAACGCTTATTTATGAGACTTTAGCCCCATATCTCCGCTCCTGAGCATAAAGGCTCTGCGTAAGCAGTAACTTGCGGCCTCTGCAAAGTAGCAAACGGCTTATGTAAGCCGTAGAGCAGGAGCATGCCAAAAATCACAGCCGCTGCTAAAAAATAAATTTAGCGACTCGGTGCCCCAGCGGCGCTATAAATAAAGCACAGCAAACGGGCGTACAGACGGCATTCGCTTGCATCTGGACGCTGAGATAAGAAGCCTGCTCTTGCTCCTAGCGGTAAGAGCCTTAGCCAACTGGGTACTGTCTGCTTCTCTGAGGCGGTGCCCGTAATCATTAACCTCCAACCAGCGCATACGGCTTAGGTAAGAGCATATAGGCATTAAGCACCTCATACTGCTCTGAGAGCAGTGATCGTATGCCTCACAACGCATCATCCCTGTGGGGAGAACTTTTTTCACCGGAGGTTTAGCCCATGGTAAACAAATCAGCCCTTGCTTCCGTCTTTGACGAGGTGATGGAGCATCACCTCGCTTTCAATCTCAATGCACAGGAGTGCCTTGCTTTAGCTAACAAGTTTGGCCTCGGTCCTGTGTCGACAGCTTTCTTACAAGAGACTGCGGCGCTAAACATGGCGCTGGCTAACACCGCCTTAAGCTGCCAGCCTCTGGCGGCCATCTTTGTTGACGATGCTGGCAAAAGAAAGCTCGCTGAGATCATGGGCCAAGAGTTCGTGCCAGCGCCACTGCAGCTTGAGCCTTTAGCGCAGTCGTGGGCTTGTCCTCTTACTTGCGGTGGGGCCGTTGTTGGCACAGAGTATAGCCGTGGTGACAATAGCGGTTTGAGCAGCTCGTGGCAGCAGCAGGAGTTAGACGACGACACTACCGCCGCGCACTCTGTGTCCTATAGCCCTGACTCTGAGAACATGACGGGTGTCTCTGCTGTCACTGGGGATGAGGAGGACGCGCTGCAGCAGCTGCCTGACATCAGCAGCAAGCCAGAGCCAGTTTCTGGGCTGTCACTGAACACGGTGGGCTATAACGCGCTGCCAGAGGACGTTACCTCGGGAGCGGATGGCGTGATGTCGTGGCAGCACTGCTACGACACGCCATGGGCAGAGGGTTTTTCTGAGTACTTAGCCGACTCCTACACGGTTAAGGGCAGCAGTGAGGCCTTAGTAGGTGACGTATTTGTGGGCAATGAGCTTACAACTGAGCCAGAGCCAGAACCTGAGCCTAAGGCCGAGGAAGTAGGGCAGGAAGAGACTGATGCTGCAGCTCAGGCCAAATCAGAGGCGGAGCAGAACCCTGCTGGTAAGGTCAAGCTGCCTCACGGTGCCAGACGCAAGATCAGAGCGGCCAAGAGAGCTGCCAAGAAAGCAGCCAGACGCGAGGCTTTACTGAAGGCGCAAGCAAAGCAGCAAGCGCAGCAAGCGACTGCTATTGCCCAGCAGGATAAGGCTATCTCGCAAGTGGAGGAGCCTGCCACTGTTCAGGACAAGGGAGCGGATAACTCTACACCGAGCACCACTGAGGGCGTCTCTGTGGACACTCCTGTGAGCGCTGCTGCTGACAACGTTGCAGACAAGGCTGCCGATACTGCCGATACTGCCGTGGGCAATGAGGCTAACAGCACCACGCCAGAAAATACCCCTGAGGTTACTCCTGTGGACGCAGCAGCCGACAACACTGCTAACAAGGTTGCTGACACTGACGCTGGCAATGCGTCGGGCTCCTCTGCTGACACCTCCGCTGCCTCTCAGCCACGTCAAGGCAAAAAAGCTGCTTCGCGTAAGTCCACTAAGCAGCAGAACGCTGCTACCCCAGCTCCTGATGAGCCATCACGTGAGGCGGTGCTGCTATTAGGTTGGATGCTCTTTGTGCTCACCTACGGCAATAGTGCCTTAGTGGGCATACAAAACGCCCTCTTACTGGTGCTTAAGACCTTTGGGGTCATTGATCTTGAGGACTTAAAGCTGATCGCAGGCCGCAAGCGTATGTCCTTTGAAAAGTCCCTTCTGCTTTTAGAGGATCTCGGTAAGATTGCCCTTGTGGAGGGCAAGGTGGTGTGGCTCGCTCCACCTGATGACTTTGAGCCGCTAGCGCAGACTCTTTATCCGCTGGAGGAAAAACGCAAAAACGGACTGCGCGGTGCTGATCGCCATCTGCCTAACGTGCTGGAGATAGGCGCTTTAAGTGAGGGCTTGTTGTCGCAGACGGGCGTTAACATCTTAGCAGCCATCGGCCACTACAAGGCTGTCAATGCCGAGCAGCTGCGCCTTGCTCTGCGCTTAAAGAAAAACAACTTCGCGCGTGCTGTAAGCGTATTGGTGCGCCTTGAGGTGCTGGTTGAGCATGAGGGCAACCTCTATCTGGTGCCTCACTCTAAGGTCAAACCAACGACCTTAGTGAATCGCTACCACAAGCAACAGCAGGAAGAGCAGCTGAAACTGCAACGTCAGCTGCAAGCACAGGAGCGTGCGGCGCAAAGAGAGGCCCAAAAGGCCGCCGCAGCTGCGGCCAAGGAGGCAGCAAAGGCTAAGGCCGCTCAGGAAAAGGCCAAGGCCAAGGAACTTGCTGCCAAGCAAAAGGCTAAGGAAACAGCCAAGGCTAAGAAGGCCAAGGAGGTTGCCAAGGCTAAGCTTAAGGCGCAGGCGGCCAAGGAAAAGGCAAAGTCTAAGAAGCAGGCCAAAAAGCCTGCTCCTCCGGCTAAACCAGCCTCTCAGGACGACTCCGCTGCAGCCATCTTGCAGCCAGAGGTAAGCCCAGCTGCTAAAGGGCGGAGCCTTGTGGCTGCGCGCAGCAAGCCTAACGCTGCTAACGTGATGCGCGACAGCGACTCTGGCAGTAAGGCACAAGCTACGCTGGCGCTCTTTGCGGGGGTAAGTGCTGACTCTACTGACCCTGCCTCTGCTGCCTCTGCTGCTACCGCTGGTACCGCAGAAAACAAAAAGCAGGAGCCAGCGGCAAAGCCAGCACCTGCTTTAAGCGCTAATCCTGACGTTAAGGCAGCGGACGCAAACTAAGGCACGCCCCTGCAGTATGGCTGTGTGGCTGGGGCGCCCCAAGCGCTGCTTGCGTGCTGCTGCTGCTGCGTCCTAGGCGGTTTTGATGTCGCGTTCTGCGCTAAGCGTCGGTTGCGTGCTGTCAGTGTTAGCAGCAATTGGAGCAGATTTCTCTGTATCCGTGCTGCGCTCGTTAGCTGTGTCCGTAGTATCGGCATCTGTCGCCGTTGCCACAGCGCTCTCCGCTTGTTCTGTGCCCATAGCTTCTGCAGGCTTGGCCGCAGTAGCTACCATTGTCTCAGAAGGGGCGTCTGTCTCGACGTTAGCTGTGACGGCGTTAGCTACATCGCTGTTGCTGCCAGTGACACTGGCCTCTGTGGCTGTGTCTGTGCCATGCAGCAAAGCCTCAATTTGCTCATCCTTACGCTGCCACATGTCGCGCAGGTACATAGTAAAGGCGTGCTTAAACTGCTTGTCATACAGGTAGTCACCCACCATGTGCTTGGCAATGGTCTCTTTGTCGATCACCTCGACGCGCGCAATCACGTGCTTTAAGCGCCCGCAGAGCATCTGCATGAAGATCGAGCCCTCATGCTTGCCAGGGTAAATGAGCGTCGTGTTGAGCATGCAGTCGATGTGCTCGCCAATAAGACCCAACGCAATCGCCAGTGAGGCTGCCTTTGGTGGCATCAAATGGCGGTAAGGGGACTTTTGCGCCGCTGCTTTTTGTGGGGTATAACGTGTACCCTCCACAAAGTTCACTAAGCTAGACGGATGCTCTAGCAGGTTAAGACATGCTTTGCGCGTGGCATTGATGTCCTTCATCTTGAGCTGAGGATTCTTGAGGAGCTCATTGCGGCTGTAGCGCCTTAAAAACGGCATGCCTAAGGAGTAGCAGGCCTGTCCCAAGATCGGGATATAAATCAAGGAGTGCTTGAGGAAGAACTTAGTGATAGGAATCTTGCCACGGTAGATGTGGCCTAACATCACGATATCCGTCCACGTGACGTGATTGGAGATGATAAAGCACGAACCCTGAATCTTCTTGATGTCAGCGCCTTGAATGTCCCACTTGATGCGGTTGGTGAGCCACATCAAAAAGGAGTTGTTGCTTACCCAGAGGTAGAAGACCGCTTGGTTGACCTTGTCTACCAGCGCTAACACGACCTTAAAAGGTAAAAGCAGACGCACCAGCGCTAAGGTAAACACTGGTATGGCTAGGACTACCGTGACCACGCTGATCAGCGTAAAGTTAAGGAGAAAGAGCAAGGGCGCAGGCAAAAACGACAGCATGGATGACAGATCCTCCCACAGGTGCGCAGATCTCTCCTCAGCGCGTATGGATAAAGCAAGATATGCTCAAGCACGCTGGCTTCAAACGCCGCTCGTAAGGAGTTTGCTGTGAACTTCCCTCAAGAGGGCGTGCATAGAGACAATTCTGTCTAAAGCGCGTATTTTAGCATTTTCTTTTGTGAGACGGCTCTCCTTTTTCACGGCATAAAGCTCGCACTAGCGCCTGTTACCCGTGCTCTAAAAGGGTAGAGGCACGCAGTGTAATGTTGGCGCCTGTGCAAAGCTCTGGACGGCAATAGCTGTTTAGGCTTGCAGCAGCGCTGTGAGAGGAGCATGGCTTTGAAGCGAGGTTTTTCGCTTTTGGAGCTTAGCTGGTAAGATAAGTACTCTGAAGAGTGCATGGCCCTGTGTGTTCGCCCTGCATTCTGCAAAGTGCTGGTCAAGTGCACATAGTACTTGCCAGTGGACGTGGAGAGGAGCAAGTCATGACTTTATGGCCACAGCCACAGCGCACATTGAAAGCAGCAGCACTCGCTTTGTTTGGCCTTGTGCTCCTAACTGGCAGTGCTCCTGTGGCCACAGCGGCGGATAACCCAACGCGCAGTTCAAGCCTCAATATCACCATTGGCGGTCGCTCTGACCCTAATGTTGAGCGCTTATTACCTGACTACACCATGAGCTATAACCGCTCCGAGCGAGTGGTGTCCTTACTGAAAAAGGACGGCAGTGCTAAAGCCTTTGTGCAGATCCTGCCTGCGGCCGCGCATTTGAGCACCACCAAGGCTTACGCGCAGGACATAATGGACTCGTATGCAGGCTGGGGGCTAACCGCGCAAATTGCCCGTCGCGGCTTTAGTTTCCAGTATGTAGACAATGCCCCTTGTGCGGCGTTGCTCTCTTACTTTGATGGCACCTCATACTTGCTCTTTGGGGCTTGTGGGCTGATCTCGCAGGATGAGATGACAAAGGCCTTCTCGATTGCCAAGCTGCAATTGGGCTTGGATGACATTACCTATCGTAGCTCAATGCCAAGCGCGTACTACTAAACACACGCAGGAAGCTGTAGTAAAGCCAGCGCTGATAGTGCAATGAGTCCCCCATAGACCCTGAGTAAAAGAGTGCAGCTTAAAAGAGTCTCTAAGCACAGTCTGCTGAAGCTGTGCCTGTAGTGGCGCACGGCCTGAGGGAGAGTGTTGCGCCTCTGTTTTGTGCTGCGCACACGAGGCGTTATCACCTTAAGTAAGGGAGTGTGTCCTGTCATCATTACTGTCTCTGGCGGTTAGGGCGCCGCTGCCCACTTATGTCGTTTGCCCGCATCGTTTTCTCCGCTGTGGCACCGAGACTTGGGGCATTGGGGACATTGGGGGCACTGGGGATATGGTGGATAGCCATGGATGTGGTGCAGAAACGGCGCAGGAATCAGGTAAGTGGCCATCCTTGGTGGTCTCGGTGGTAGGGGATGTGATGGAGGTGGTGCACCACTTAGGAGGTGTTATCCTGACATCGGGGAGTTGCCTTGTATTTATTTTTCCTGATAAAAAAGCCGTTTCTGCTTTACAACTCTAAACGATCTCAAGCATACTGACTGCTTTAGATGTGCTATCGCCAAGTTTTGAGGCTACATCC
>JAHLFE010000164.1 GCA_018884035.1 Candidatus Anaerobiospirillum pullicola | reverse complement strand
CTTGAGAACCTTAACTTGGATCTCATCGCCGACAGAAACGATCTCGGATGGGTGCTTAACACGCTTCCAAGCCATATCGGTGATGTGTAATAAGCCATCGACGCCACCTAAGTCGACGAAAGCACCGTAGTCGGTCAGGTTCTTCACGATACCCTTGACGACTTGGCCCTCTTGTAAGGAGGCAAGGATGTTCTCGCGGTCAGCGCTGTGCTCAGACTCGATCACGGCACGACGAGAAACGACCACGTTGTTGCGCTTCTGGTCGATCTTGATGACCTTGAATTGCAGCTCCTTACCCTCGAGGTGAGAAGTATCGCGCACAGGGCGGATATCAACTAAGGAGCCAGGTAAGAAGGCACGGATACCGCCCAGTTGCACGGTGAAGCCGCCCTTAACCTTACCATCGATAACGCCGGTAACAGACTCGCCGTCCTTGAAGGCCTCATCAAGGTGAGCCCAAGCTTCGTTGCGCTTAGCCTTCTCACGGGAGAGAAGAGTCTCGCCGTCACCAGACTCGATAGCCTCGAGCACGACAGAGACGGTATCGCCGATCTGGATGTCGACCTGGCCGTTGTCATCCTTAAATTGCTCGATAGGGACGATCGACTCAGACTTTAAGCCGGCGTCCAGACGAACGAAATCAGGGGTGATTTCCACTACAGTGGCTTGAATTTCGTCACCAGGGCGAGCCTTATTTTGGTTAGACTCTTCAAAGAGTTCGGCAAAAGATTCCATTAAGGTTGAGGTTCCAAAAGCACCCTAAAGCATCCTACTTTAAGGAGGTTATGAGCTGAAGTGTCATCCGTGACACGATTAGTCGTAATCGCGTATTCTAGACAAAGCTTAAGAGCAGAGCAAGTGGGTGTTAAGAAAAAAGTTGCTGGCAAGTTTTGGGGCAAAGTTGTTGGGGGAAGAGGAGTTGGAGGGAAGTGAAGCAAGTGCTCAGGTGGGGTAAAGGCGGGCAGGAGCAGAAGCAGTAACTGCTGTAAGTGCTTTTGAGCTGCGAGTGCTCTTGAGAGGGGCTGGGGGGGTGCGTGGTAGCAAAGAATAAGGTTATGTGGGGAATGCTGGTGGGTAGGCTTGCTGTGGCTGCTTAACAGCGCTTACAAACAAACAACGCAAGCTCAAGCTCATGGGCCTGCGTTGCAGTGTGCCTCGGTGCGCTGTAGTTTTCCTGCTCTGAGCAGCGGTGCTTACAGCTGAAGATGCCTCTAAAAGGTAGAAACGGCTCGGCCTTACTTCATCTTGGAGCGGATATACTCGCAAGCCTTATTAAAGACCTCCTCGATGCTCAGATCAGTAGAGTCTAAGAGCAGGGCGTCCTCAGCTGGCTTTAATGGAGCCACAGGACGATTGCGATCGCGCTCGTCACGCTCGGTGATCTCTTTTAAGATCTGCTCAAAGTCAGCCTCTTTGCCCGCTGCCTCTAATTGCAGCTGACGGCGCTTAGCACGCACCTCAGGAGAGGCATCTAAGAAGATCTTTACTTGGGCCTGAGGGAAAACCACCGTACCCATATCGCGGCCATCAGCCACTAAGCCAGGCTCTTGCGCAAAGTCACGTTGCCGTGCAAGCAGTGCTTGGCGCACTAGTGGGTGGGCGGCAACCTTACTGGCATTGACGCCGTTTTCCTCAGTACGAATAGCGCGCGTCACGTCCTCTTGACCGAGCATCACGTGCACGCCATCTTCTTCGACGTTAAAGCTTAAGTTTAAGACGTTGGCCTCTTGCACTAAGGAGTCTTCGTCGAACATGGCCAGTCCAGCTTTGCGGGCGGCATAGGCCAGCACACGATAGATTGCACCCGAATCGAGCAGGTCAAAGCCAAACTCTTTGGCTAAGCGCTTGGTTAACTCGCCTTTACCAGCGCCACCTGGGCCATCAACCGCAATAACAAAAGCTTTTCCCATAAACAAGAGTGTCCTTGCACTAAGAGTAGGTGCCATTTCTGTGATGCCTTGCGCCCTGCGCACAGGCACAGAAGAGGCGTTGCTGCGAAATTTTAGCAGCTTTGCTTGGCTTTCACCACTGAGGCAACGGTGGGGAATTAGCTGTGGACACTGGCGCCGCTGATTTCTGCTCGTGGAGGCGGGGGAGCAGACTCTGGTAAGAGGAGGGCGTTTTCCCCCATGTGTGTGCAAAGCTACTTGCCATTAATCTACCTTAGAGATCAGTCGCGGTAGCGACGCTTGATGATCTCTATCAGTTTTCTGCACAAGGATGCTTAAACCCACCTCAAAGGCCGATTCTAAGCCAATACATAGGGGGAAAATACTCTGCAGGAGCAAGGGGGAAAACGCTCTGGGTAAGAGTGAAGGGCTTTGCTCTGTGGGTAGCATTCTTGAGCAGAGACCATACCTAAGAGGAGCACAGCCAACAGCCATGGTGTGTGCCCTGTTTCTTGTCTTTGTCTCAGGCGCAGTTGAGGTTGCTGCTGTAGCGGTGCAGGACATCATCATTATCATCATTTGCTGTAAGAGCAGACCTCCTGCGGAACTTCAGGTAATTTACCCTTGATGATCTCAAGATTGGGGCGTTTAGCCTTGAGGTGTGGTGTGGCCCTAGGTTGATGGCTGCTTTGGTGGTGCAGCGAGGCAAGGACGAGGAAAATCCTATCTTGAGGTATGGGCTTTAGATGTGTGAAGCTGTTGGGGCTTATTTCTGTGTTGCTGGTCTACGTGGTGTGTTGTCCTTGAGAGGTGGCGCTTTGTCTGTGCTTCACCTTAGGGTGATATTGATGATGAAAGGCTCTGGAGCCTTGCCTTGAGCAGTGTGCGAACCGCTTAATCCTGCGCTTGCACAGTAGGTAGCAGGTGGTTGCGTGTCTTCAGCATGCAACAAAGCAGCAGACAGCATCGCAGGTGTGGTTGTCCGCCCTGATGTAGGCCAGAGCAGGTTGCAGTTTGCAGTTTGCAGTTTGCATCGGCCGCCTCTGCGTTAAAAGCTCTCAAGTCGATGCGTGCGCACCGTCTGTGCCGCGCCGCCTATCGTGTATAATGCAGGCCAAAAATTTTTCGTGCTCGGGCAGCAAGCAGGTGCCGCACTGTTTCAGATGCGATACGTGCTGAGCGCAGTGGCCGGTGGTGATAAGACACCTGTGGTGTCATATCTGTCTCTAATCTTGATGAAACAGGGCGCAGTTAGTCACAGCGTCCAGAGGAAATGGTTCATGTCTGATGCGGTTAAGACTGAGGGTCAAGCCAAAAGCGAAATTTTGCAGCAGAGCCCAAATGCAGTGCTGCCTAGCCGCTTTGGCATGTTTAACATCACCTGCTTCCGCGACATTTATAACCGCGAGCACGCGGTGATTTACTGCGGCGAGCTCAATAACGGTGAGCCAGTGTTAACCCGTATCCACTCGGAGTGCTTAACAGGCGATACCTTAGGCTCGTTACGTTGTGATTGTGGCTTCCAATTAGAAGCCGCCTTACGCAAGATCTCTGAGCGCGGGCGTGGTGCACTGCTCTATATGCGCCAAGAGGGCCGTGGCATTGGTCTTTTCAATAAGATCGCCGCTTATAACCTCCAAGATCAGGGCTTAGACACGGTCGAAGCTAACTTACGCTTAGGCTTCCCTGCCGACGGTCGCTCCTATAGCTTATGCGCCGAGATGATGCGGGCTATGGGCTTTGATCACGTGATCTTAATGACCAACAATCCTGCCAAGATCGATGACATCGCTCAGCATGGCATTACCGTGGTGGCCCGAGAGCCGTTAGAGTACGGCGAGAATAAGTACAATGAGGCTTACCTGCGTACTAAGGCCTCTAAGATGGGCCACTTGCTGCACCATCAGGACTAGTCATCATGGCTCTTGAGTTTAACGGTCGCAGCATTGAGACTGATGCTGAGGGCTATTTGCTCCATGTTGAGGATTACTCAGATGAGTTGCGTGATTTTATCGCGCAGCAAATGGGGTTAGTTCTGACTGCAGAGCATTTGGTGGTCATTGCCACTGTGCGTAAGTATTACGAGGAGTACGCCACCACGCCGCCCATGCGTGGCCTCATTAAGCTTTTACAGCAGAGCGGATATGATGATTTGGCCTCGTCTGTAAAGCTAGCGCGGCTCTTTCCTGACGGCGCGGCCAAAAGCGCCGCAAAATTGGCTGGGCTGCCAAAGCCAGTAAAGTGCATCTAAGATGGATGCACCACCAAAGAGGGATGCTGCGGCGTCCCTTTTTGTTATGCACTGCGTGATAGCGTCATCACTTGGGGGCAGTCAGCGCAACAAACAGCAAGAATGAGTGAGAATGGGCGCGAGTGTATGAGGTTTTTCCTCGCTGCTCTTGTCATCAAAAGCTACAGACAGGCGGGCAATGCTCGCAAAATCCCTTTGCTCTCAGGCTGGAAACTCATCCGCTCTTGATGGTGGCAGGCAAGGAGTTCACACTAAGACGCTACAAGTTGCTGTGGGCTGTAACACCCTTGGTGTTTAAGGACGCTATCAGGTGCTTTGGCAGCGGTAGCGTCTAAGCTACAGGGGCGGGCGCTGCTTGGGAGTGGTGGTGGTACTCAAGCCCCTCACGCTACGCTTTTTGGCCGTTTAGAGCCAGCCTCGGCATTAAGAGCTGGGGTGGAGCGTCCTGTCTTTAATTTTGTGAGCGCAGAATACAGTGCATAAGTCACATCTGCTCTATACTTCTTATGCATATGGAACTATTAGCACTATAATGAGTTTACAGATCAGCAACGCTTGGTGCCGTTGCTGGGGCTAGCAGCATTCGCCACAGACGCGCTTTGCTGCTAGGTGCTGACCTAACCGCAAGTGCTAAGACATCTCCTCTGGTTTCCGGAGGAGTGTTGTTTGTTGCTTGTTCTCTTTTCACTAACCAACTGCTACTACCTGCTGCGCCCTTAGCTGCTTTTTGTTGAGCGGCTGCCCGCTTCAGGGGAGGTGACACTCCATGCTTCAAGGCTCAGATTCTCGTCTTAACGCAAGAGGTTTGTCATCTCAATTCACGGGAGTAGTACAGCAGCTTGTACTCTGTGAGGCTTATGTAAGCCCGTACTTTCAGTTAGCCGCCAG
Organism: Candidatus Anaerobiospirillum pullicola; assembly: GCA_018884035.1. Classification (GTDB taxonomy): domain Bacteria; phylum Pseudomonadota; class Gammaproteobacteria; order Enterobacterales; family Succinivibrionaceae; genus Anaerobiospirillum; species Anaerobiospirillum pullicola. The sequence goes on along the minus strand of JAHLFE010000164.1, from coordinate 20,525 downwards.
CTTTTGTCTCTTTGCGGTAATCCTCAAGGACGACCAATTTCGCTTAAAGGCGCCCAGCGTCACTGATGTCGCTTATGATGCTCAAGGCACGCCCTCATTGCAGGTGCAGCGCTATAGCTTTGCGCAGCTTGTAGCCGCCAGTAGGCAGGTGCAAGCTCCTCGTGCGTCAGGTTACAAATGGACAGGTCGCGTTAAAGTAACAGAGCTCCAGAACGATTGGGATCAGCAGCTTCAGCAGGTGGCGCGCATCGCGCAGATCGATTTTGCTGCCGCTAAGAAAGCTTCCTATCTGCGCCGCCAAAACTCGCTGCTAGCAAAGCACACGCAGCCGCACCATACCGCCACTCGCCTTAACGTGGTGAAGTACGCGCTGATTCCGGTGGGCAAGGAAGTTAATGCGCCGATCGAGTATAGGGTGTTTGAGTTTCTTGGTGCCGTTGCTGAGGATATTCGTCATACAAAGGCCTTACAGAAGCTCATTGCTACGGTACAAGAGCTGAGTACAACTCAGCCCCAGAAGTATCCTGACCTTTTTCGCGTCTCCGATACGCTGGTGCGGCATGGTTTCTTAAGAGCAGCTGAGGCTAAGGCCTCAAACTATCAGGGCATGCTCTCTTATGAGGGGGAAAAGTTGGAGCAGGGCTGGGGCAAAGGCAAACAGGGGGTGTTGCCACTTAACGACGAGGCTGCTGTCGCGCAGCAGGTGCTGGCACATCAGCCACAAGCACAGCCACAGCAACAGCCACCATACATGCCAGCGCAGTATCAGCAATACGAGCAGCATGGTGTGGCGCAACAACCACAGCAAGTGCAAGCACTGTATCAGCAGCACCTGCAGCAACATGGTGGCGTAAGTCAGATGCAGCCAATGCAGCAGTATCAGTCCTACCAGCAGCAAAATGGCGGTAATCAAGAGCAGCAACAGCTGGCACAGGCGCAGGTGCAGCAACAAACGCAGGGGCCGCAACAGTACCAGCCATACCCACAGCAGGGAGCAACAAACCAGTTTGAGTCGTCTGCGCTGTATCAGCCTTATCAGCAACCAGGTGTAGCGCAGCAGCCACAGCAAGTGCAGTCCATGTATCAGCAGCACCTGCAAAATGGTGGTAGCACTCAGAGCCAACAAGGCCAACAGAGCCAACAGGGGCAAGAGCAGTATCAGTATTATTCACCGCAAAGTGGCAGCAACTACTCCTCTAATGGTCAATACCAGCAACAGGGCGGTGACCAATACGCGCCTCAGGGGCAATATCAACAGCATGACAATGCCCAGTACGCGGGGCAGGGACAGTACCAGCAACAGCAGTATCAGCAGGGACAAAATGCCCAGTGGTATCAGCAGGGGCAGGCCCAGCCGCAGTCGTACTCTGGTGAGCAGCAATATCAGCAACAGTACTCACAGCAAGGCCAAAGGCCACAAAACCAGCAGTGGCCACAACAGGAGCTGCAGCCATACCAGCAAGGGCAGCAGTGGCAAGGACAGCAGCAAGGACAGCAATTGCAGCAGTACGCGCAGCAGCTTCCACCGCAGCAAAATGCTCTCAATGGTAACTGGAATGCCTCGGAGCAAAATCAACAGCAGCAATGGCAGCAGGGGCAGCAGTTCCCACAGCAGTTGCAGCAAAATGGCAATAATGGCCAGTGGCAGGGCATGCAGCCAGCACAGCCATGGCCTTTTCCGGAAAACCAGCCTCAATACCAGCAGCAATATCAGCAGCAATACCAGCAGCAGAGTAATAGCGGCTGGGGCACGGTAGAGAAGCCGCCTCATGACTATAACAGCGACGGTCACATCGAGGATGCGTGGTATAAGCTCAGGCAAATGAGCTTGATGCTCGAAAAAGAGCAGCGCTATAAGCAGCAAAAGCGCGCCGCGCAGGAAAAGGCGGCGCGTGAAAAAGCAGAGCGTGAGCGTGCGGCGCAGGAGCTGGCCGCTTTACGTGAGGCGGAGCAACAACAGCGACAGGAGCAACTGCAACCACAGGTCGCACTGCCACAGCAAGCAGCCCAGAATGCCGCGTCGCTGCAGCAATATCAGCAGCATCAGAGCAATATCGCTGCCTCTGGGGATAATGGTGCAAGTGTCTCTCAGGAGACTACTACACCTGCGCGCAAAGCCGCTAAATTTACCGTAAACAAAAACGTCAACCTGCCTACTATGACGCCACAGCTGCGAGAGCGCCAAGACTACAGCCTGCAGCTTATTCGTAAGCTGGGTCTTATTGTCGGCCCGCAGCTCTATGATAAGTACTGCCAGCTCATGCGGCAGCGTCAGCTCACGCCTTTTGACTACAACTACTTACTCAAGCTCAATCTGGTACGCATCTTTGGTGTTAAAGGTTACTTAGCACAGCGCTTAGAGCAATATGAGCCCCGCCGTGGCCAGCTCATGTTTGCTAACAGCGTACTGCAAACGCTCAATAACAGCAGTTTTCTCATGGTAGAGGCCGGTACGGGTACGGGTAAGACCTTCTCCTATCTGGTGCCACCGCTTTTAGCCCAGCGCAAGATCATGGTCTCAACCGGCTCTAAGGCGCTGCAAGACCAGCTGGTTAGTAAGGACATTCCCAACCTCACGCGGATGCTCAATCTGCCCGAGGTGCATTACATGTCCCTCAAGGGCCAGCAAAACTACATCTGCCGCTACCTCTTAGAGGGCACGGGCTTTCGTGACCTCAAGCGCTCGCGCTTTGTGGAGATTAACAATTACGCCGAGCAATGCGCTGAGGATATCGACAAAAATATCTACAAGGCGACCTTTGGCGAGATCAACTTTCCTCTCTATGAGAGCGAGGCGCAAGCTATTACCTGCGACTCGGCGCTGTGTTATGAGATGGGCCGCACTTGTGAGTTCATGAAGCGCAAGCGCTCCTACTTAAACCAAGAGGCTTCAGGCCAGAGTCAGCCAGAGATTGATGGTGAGCACTGCTTTATCTTTGCCGCGCGCCAAGAGGCAAAGAATCGTCATGTGGTGGCCATTAACAACTCGCTGTTTTTTGCTAACTTACGCTCCGAGAACAAGTCGATTCTGCCGCACCCTGATGTCCTTATCTTTGATGAGGCGCACTCGCTGCCAGAGACGGGACGCAAGTTCTTTACGCGTGAGTATAACTTTACGCAGCTGGTGGAGCTGGAGAAGGACGTCATTAAGGCTTTTGAGGACACGTCGGTCAGCCTGCACAAAAGTGAAATTAGCACCAGCCTCTTAAAGTACGTCCGCTGCGTTGAGCTCATCGAGCGCATGATGCAGTGTACTTTTCAGGACACTAATGTCACGGAGGAAACCGCGCGCTTTAAGTACCTGCACAACCTCAAGCCATCGGCCTTACAGCTGTTGGGCTATTTGCTCTTATTGCCTCAAGAGGAGCAAGCCTTAGGCGCAGACTCGCTTTTTGTGCAGTCCTGTAAGGATGACGAGGCGCGTCGTAAGCAGCAGGCAGGGGCGCAGCGTCAGGGCAAGCCACGTGGTGCTTTTGGCGATGGTGAGGGCGTAGCGGTTAACCTCTTAGGTGAGAGCGAAGACCCAGCGCTGCTGCCAGGTGGTTACTTAGCGCTCATCAATCGCCTGCGCCGTGACTCTGAAGAGACCACACTGAAGACGGCGCAGGTGAGCAACTACATTGAGTTGTTGCTGCACTTGAGCCAAGAGCGCCTGCAAGAGCTGACAGACAATGCCAAGCGCCGAGGCATATACACCGATGTGGAACCATCCCGTGACATCATCATGGAGAACATGGGGGGGCAGAACATACCGGTGGCAGATCAGCTCTTTCGCAGCCTGATGGTTGACTGGCTCATGAGTGTACGTGCGCTTAAGGAGCAGCTCGTCAAGAGTCAGGAGGTCAATGAGGCGCAGATCAGCACCATTGTCGATACCTGTAAGGATCTGGAGGTCTTTATTGCGGATTTTATGAATGCTGACCGCAATAAGGAAGGTGTTGCTCAATGGGAGAACGCGTCGTGGGTGACGCACTCGCACAAGGGCTTTAAGCTGGTGGTAGCTCCAGTTGATATCAGCCCGCTGCTCGGGCAGGCCTTGCGCGACATTGCGGCCCAAGGCACCAAGATCATCTTTACCTCGGCGACGATTACGGTTAAGCAGAAGTTTGATAAGTTCTGCCATGATGTGGGCTTGTCTTTAGATGAGGTGGATACGGCGGTAGTGGAATCGCCTTTTGACTACTACAATCAGGCCTGCCTCATGTACTCAAGCACCTTCCCTGCCCCTCGGGAAAAGGATCGCATCAGTAAAGGCATTAATAAGATCGAGGAGCTCATTAGAAAGACACCAGGGGGGGTGTTTTTCTTGACAACCAGTAATAGCGCGCTCAAGCAAGCAGCGGAGATCTTGCACCAGAAGTTTGATCGGGAGCGCTTAGTGCTGGTGCAGGATCGGAGCAAGAATGATAACAACACCTTGCTGCAGCAGTTTAGGCAGAATGGCAGGGCTATTCTGGTTGGCACCAACTCGTTTTGGGAAGGTGTGGATGTTCCGGGTAAAGCGCTGTCTTTAGTGGTGATTGACAAGCTACCGTTTAAGTCAGACTCTGAGCCACTGCAAAAGGCCCGCAAGGGACGCTATGCGAGCTTAAATCGTAACTTCTTTGCGCAGGTGGCTTTACCTGAGGCGGTGATTACGCTGCGTCAGGGCGTGGGACGCTTGATTCGTAAAGAGTCCGATCGGGGTGCGGTGGTGATTATGGATCCACGCCTTGCGAACATGCACTATAAGGACGAATTCTTAAAGTCACTGCCGCCGCTTCGGCATGTGCACACAGTGCAAGAGGTGCTGGACTTCTTTAGCGAGTGCTAAAGGAAAAGCACTACCTGCAAAGATCTCAAGGTAGCACTGGCGCCGTCAGGCGCGTGCTACTTTGCCACGGATTAGCCCTGTGTGAAGGATGGGGAGTAGGTAACCTCAAGCGCCTGACGGTGCCTTTCTTGAGAGCAGTGCCACAGCAAGCAGTTCCTCTCAGGGTAAAACACCTGATTGTAGGCAGTTAGCTCCTTGAGAATATGCTTTGTGATACTTTCGCAGGAGAAGATGGTTGCCTGCTATCTGTGTAAGCGGGTAAGCAGCTGCAGAGCCTCTTTGAGCAAGCGGCAGCCGTCACCTTTGGTGATAAGCTTCGTCACCAAGACGCCTGTGCTACCTTAGAGGAGATCTTCAGTGGTAGCTCTTCAGGGTCGGTGATTGCGGTGGGGTAAGACCCAGAGAGGCGACGGAGTGAGCTCTCTGGGGCTGGGAGTGTGGGGAGTGGCGTGTTGTGTTGTGTAGTGCAGTGGAGTGGCGTAGCGATGCCCTTAGAGCTTGACGTAAATCAAGGCAAAAGGACTGAGGTTAGAGGCCTTTTGGATGTTGGGGCGGATCTCTGACGGCGGAATCTGCGTGTGGGCATTGTTATCCATGCCTAAGAAGAACGAGTTCTGCTCTTCGCTCAGCTCCTCACCTTCATCTGCAAAGAGGTTGAGGCCTTTGTAGGAGTCAGCCCGCTGTGCTAAGCGCTTTTTAGCCAGAGCCACTAGCTTCCTGCGCTTCTCCCGTGGTAGCTCGCGGATCGCTGGGGCGTTATCGAGGCTGTTTAAGCGAAAGTCGAGGCCGTTTAAGATCAGCATTTGCAGGTTGAGCTGCTTGTTGTCATAAACAAAGCGACGGGTATAGTGACTCCGCAGCTCAATCAACTCACCGACAAAGAGCACGAGGCATGGCTGCTCCAGTGGCTCAAGGAGAATCCAGCGATCGCAAAACTGCTTATCGGTGATGTTAAAGCGCTTAAGGTTGTCGCCAAAGATGGCCTGCATTTTCGCTTGATTAGCGCACAGCACACGCAGAGCTGAAAACATAAGACGGCGATCGCTTTCCATATAGGCGGAGATGGAGTCGATTTGGCGGCGTACCTCAAAAGTCTGTGGGCGCAGCACCCGACGCCCGAACCCCATGGGGACGTCATAGCGGATGTTGCGCACATCAAGCGGGCCTTCAGTCGTGGTCTTGGCAAGGTCACTGAGCACCATGTAATTGGAGCTGAGGTTACGCATGCCTAGCGGTCGTGGAATGGCCTTATCATCCATGGTGCGGTGCTTACGCAGGCTCGTTGGCTTTGGCTTTGGCGGAATCACCTCTTCTTTAGTCATCTGCTCAAAGTCATCCCAGCTGAGCTCACCGAGAGGAAGTTGCTCCTCAGGATTTTCTGCCGCGTCCGCAGTAGCAGCACTTTGCTGCGCCTCAAGGCTCTCTTGTTCAGCACTGAGGCCACGCTCGCCTTGTACCACTTGCTCTGCTGGCGCTTGGGCTTTGCCTGTAGTGGTTTTACGTTTGGTGGTCTTAGCCTCGCTAGAGGTAGCGGCAGCAGCGGCCTTTTTGCCGGTGGCTTTAGCCTTGGTCTTAGCCTTAGCAGCATGAGCTTGCGCTTCACTTTCGTAGGCAGCGTCGTCTGCTGATTCTGGAGCATCATCAAGCGAAGGAACGCTGGCAATGGCTGCCGCGCGCATGGCCGCAAGGCGCGAGATGCCTTTGTAGGATTGCAAGTGCTTACGCAGATTGATGAGCTCTTCTGATAACACTGGCAGACCCTCTGCGTCCACCTCGCCGTTGTATTCACCCTTAAGGGCATCCGCAAGGCGTTTGTGATCGAGCTCCTCTAAGTGCTTTTGCTCTTGAAGCAGCGCTTGTTCATCTGCTGCTAACGCCTGTAAGAGGGCGTTAGGGATGCGCTGGTTGCTGTTTTTTAAGCGGTAGTAATAGGCTAAGCGCTCGTAACGGGCCACATCCTCTGTGGTCTTCATGTACTTGGTGGTTGTGCCTAATTTCTGGCGCTTTAAGATGCGGGCGCGGTTTTCGGTCTCGTAAGCCCTAACTAAGGCATCGTAATTGGCATTAGCTTCACGTAGGGTGCGGTGCAGATCGAGCTCTTTTACAAGGTCGTGCGGCGTGATAAAGAGGTCACGAAAGAAGTCAAAGCGCAGCATGATAAGGAGCACACGCGGCGCACAGTCGAGCATAATGTAGAAGAGGTCACGGTACTGATTCATGATCAGACCACGATACTCATTGATAAAGAGGGTGAGGCGCTGCTCGATTTCCACGCGCGAGCCACCAGCGTTGATCAGCTCACTGACAAACTGGCTGTAGTTGCTCATGTACTTTTGCACGATTACGGTAGCATCACGGTGGTCGATGACTACGCTCTCGCCTTGCGACTTGAGTTTGACCTTAAGGGGCTCATAGTCGCTTGATGTAGTGTCGTCGTTATTAAGGCCGATGTGCGGATCGAAGACACCACCAGCAAAAGGTGTTTTATCGAGCTCGGCTTTAAGGACGGCACGGATTTCCTCGCTTTTGAGATCCATTAAGTCTTTGGTACGGTTTGCGAGGTCGGGTGCGTACTCAGTGAGATCGTCAAAGGTGTCGTTGAGGTGGGGCTTAGCCTTTGGTGGTTGAGTTGTCCTGCTAAGCGCAGATTGTGTTCTGGCCATGATTGGTTCGCAGTGAGAAAGCCTGCACCCAGAGCGCAGGAGTTTGAAGAAGCACTTTTAAGGCGTTGAGACCGGTCATAATTAGAGAAGATTGTAACGCCAAGTGCGCGGTGGGGCAAAGAGCTCGCAAGATGGTAAAAGAGCTTAGGGCTTGCGGTCATAACTTGAGATGATGCGCCACAGGAGCGGGCGTACCCTAAGAGCAGCGCAAGCAAGCGTGAGGCAGCCCGCACCAGAGCCCATATCTTTTACCTCGAGATAAAGCGCCACAGGCGTGGGTTTACCCCAAGAGCAGCTTTTGCAAGCGGGAGACAGCTCCGCTCCAGAGTGCTTAGCTGAACAAACTAATCCAAGATATCATCCACAAGCGCTGTACCTGACCGCATGCTGCTTATCTCCTGATGGTTATCAGGCTTCCCGTGGTAGCGCCAATATAACCTCTGGGAAAGCAGCAGCCAGCGCTGGTAGTAATAGCGCCGTGCTATCTGCAGCTGCTGCTCGCTGTCGATCTCCTGTGGTTGGCTTAGCTCCTTCTCCTCCGCCGCTTGCGGCTGAGCCGCACCCAGCATGGACTCAAGTGACCGAGGCGCCAAGATCTCGTGTAAGATGCTCTTACCGTCCTTAAGTTGCAGCTTGTTCCCAAAGTCAGCATGAAGCATTTCTGACTCTTGCAGCAGCTTTTGATAGGACTCAGGCAGCAGCGACTGCGGAACGTGCCGTAATTGCAAAATGAGGTGTTGTAGCTGATATTGCATCTCAAACACCCACAGCGCATGCACGTTCGCTGCCTTGACGTGACTTGCTGTTAGCTGTGGGGGCAGAGACTGACCATTAGCGTCCTTTTGCACCTTGTCAGCAGGCGGTATCTCCATTCCCAGCCAGCTTGCTAAGAGTGTGGGTAGGTACTTGTCATTAAGCCCAAGGAGCGTTTCAGCTGCGGTGCGATCGTGAGCCATGGTCTCAGGCAGTCCTTGGTGCCGTGCTCTGAGCGCAGTCAGTAAGTGCTCCAGTGAGTAATCCAAAAGGAGCGGGTTGACGTTGATTTGCGGATACGCCGCTACGCGCTGCTGATAGAAGTGCTCGTTACTGTCGCGTTGCCATTGTTTCAGGAGATCGTCAGCATCATTGAGCTCATCTGGCAGCTGATTGGTGATCTCCATGGGAAAAACCTTGACGCTGAGAATCTTGCCTAAGCGCAGCGCCAGTTCGGCATGGGTAAGCGGCCCTAAGATGATCTCACTTAAGCGTAAGGAGTAGAGCGCACAGGCCTCGTGCTTAAAATCATGCAGGAGGAAAAAGAGCATGAGGCTGCCCCAGCGGTAATGCCGAATGATCTCAACTGGCGTAAAGTTATGGCGCATGTCGTAGAGGTCTGAGACAGGCTCACCATTAAGTATGAGCTGCTTGCTGTCAGTAAATAAGTGCAGACTCTGCGCTTGCTCCAGCGTCAAAAGGCACTTCCGCTCAGTGTAGCTGGGCGTGCAAGACGCAACTATCTGCTGCAGCTCTAAAAAGCGGCTATAGAGCGCAGCGGCACGCTCACGCAGCCGCGTGATCTCGTCCGCAGTAAGTTGCGTTACATTAGGTGGCTCTGCCTCATCATTGGCAAAATCATCATCAGCTGCATTAGCATCATCTGCGTCCCCCTCAGAATCAGCTTCGTCATCATCAGCATAGTCAGCAGCATCTCTGCTCTGCGAAGCGCGGTATTGCTGCGTGTCGAGGTAGCCCTTAAGCTGCCAGCTGGGCGCAGCAGCTGCCTGTGCTGACGTCTCTTCTTCTTCCTCTGCCTCTGTGAGCGCGCTGTCGTTGCGTGTGCCCGCTGTGTTGTTGCTGCTTAAGCTTAGAGTTGTCTTCTGATTGGTGGTAGGGGCAGAAGCTGGCTCTACTCGGGGTAGAGGCGTGAGTGCGACGTTACTGCCGCTTACAGGTGGGGTGGTATCGTTAGCAGCAGAGTCTGCATTTGTTGTTTTGTCCTTAGTGGTAGCGTTGGCCGTGGCTGCTACCAAGGAGCCAAGGGGGCTTAGGGTGTGAGTCGGACTGTAGGCAAAGCGAGTTGGCAACGGAGGCAAGTTAACGTCGCCGCGCACCTCAGTAGGGGCGGTGTGAGAGGTTTTGTTTGTCATCAGCTTGTAAACCAAGGGGAAAGAGAGCTGTAAGCTCAGGGGAAGCAGCCAGCCCCATGAGACATTGCTGTTATAATGAGTGCTCCCCATTTAGAAAAGTATGCTGTAGTGATCGCGGTGCTGACAGGAATGGCTGTGCCACGGCTCAAGAGTGCCAGCTAGGAACGACTTACTTAATAGATGACGGTATATATGGCAATCATGCGTGCCGCACCTAAAGGTAGGCTCAGGTTAACTTGCACCCTTTATCTCGAGGTGTAGGTTGTTGCCAGCACTCACCCCTGCATCCGTCAGCTATTAGATCACTAATTCCCTAGTGCTGCGTGCTTTGATCAGCTTACTGTGCTGACGTGCCTCAGGGCGTAGTTTCGGTCAAGGACAAAGAGAACGATGAGTGAGCCAACCATTTTAGCGATTGATACTGCTACTGAGAATTGCTCTGTGGCGCTAAGCCATAACGGTAAGCTCTATGTCCGCTCCGAAGTGGCGCCGCAAAAGCATGCTAACTTAGTCTTGCCCATGATTACTGCGCTCTTAGACGAGGCGCGGATTAAGAGACAGGATCTCGATTGCATCGGCTTTGGCTCAGGCCCTGGATCCTTTACTGGTGTGCGTATTGGCGTTTCGACAGCTCAAGCTCTGGCTCTGGGATTAGATAAGCAGGTCTTTGGTGTTAGCGACTTAAAGCTCTTAGTAGGCAGTGAGCTTATTGCCGCGCAGGAGCAGCAGGACTATACCGCCTACGGCTTAGGCTGCATCGATGCTCGTATGGGGGAGGTCTATTACGCCTTATATCGCTTAGACCGCGAGACGCAGCAGTTACCAGCGCTCGTGAGCGAGCGCGTTGGTAAGCCCGAGCAAGCCTTAAGCGAGGTTATGACGGCCTTACAGGCAGAGTCAGTAGGGGCAAAGCAGGTGATTGTCGCTGGTACGGGGATTAAGCTCTTAGACGCTTTAGGCTTAGAAGAGCAATTGACCTCGGTGGCGCAGTGTGCGTTACAGCGTACTGAGAAGCTCTATCCAGAGGCGGAGGCGATTTTAGCAGTAGCGTCATTTGCGGGGATGACACTTACAGATGCGAGTTTAGCCGAGCCGCTCTACTGCCGCAATGAGGTGACGTGGAAAAAGGTGGGGGAGCAACAGCACCAATAAGCTGATTACCTTGAGGTTTGGGCTCCACACTCAGGGCCAAGCACGGAGATAGCGGGACGCGGCTGAGTCTTACTAAAGATGAGCACCTCAGCACTGCTGCTGTGTGGGGGTAAGTTGGATGCACATTTGGCGACAGCAGCCAGCAGTATCAATGCGCCTAAAGAGCAGTGCAGTGCAGTGCAGTGCAGTGCAGTGCTTAGCTGTCACAGCTGGCTATGAGTTCGTTAGTCTCGTAACTGGTAAGAGGTGGTAAGACAGGTAAGCTGGTAGGCAAGGCGCCTACGCGGCCTTTGTAGCAGCGGCTGTGGCGGGCTTGAAGAGTAAAGTAGGTCTGGGCTTACCTGTAGATGGGGCGAAAGAGCGAGAGCGCGTAGCAGTCGTAATGACCTTAGTGGTGCTCTGGTGCGAGGAACAAAAAGCGGTAGCTGTTGATAATACGCTCGCACAGTGGGCTAAAAGCACGGAACTGCTCCTTACTGGAAGCAGCTTGGGCTTGCGTTCCTCTAAACTCACAGCTTAAGGTCGCCATATAGTTATGGCTTAAGATATCACGCTCGTAAAAGAAGTTCTGCATGTCAGGCAGGATGCCATCCTCAGCCTTCTTTAAAAATGCCCGTAAACTTAAATCGAGGTACTGCTCATCAGCCTGTAAAGGCAAAGCCACCTTTCCAGAGGCGAGATCATCAGGTATAGCTAATAATGCCGAAGCATTATCACCCTCACGTGCGGCTGCTAAGGCCTCAGTAGCACTGCTTAAGGCGCGCAGAATGGTGTACTCACCATAGAGCATGTTTTCCTTGTCGCTAAAACGTGCGGTGAGCAGATCACGGAACTTGTTAAAAGTGAGTTCTTTGGCTTGTTCCCTGTCTACAGGGCGCAGCTTAAAGCTAATGAGGAAATTACCCTGCTCAGTGCCATAGGAGATGATAGTGCTGTTACCCGCCACCATAAAGCTCTCTTTTAAGGTGGTTGGATGTTCAAAAGACACTATAAGCTCTTGCGGCACGGTTGTGTTGCGGGACGCCTCAGCAGCGTCAGTACCAGCCATGAGGCTTAAATTGAGGAGGTGCTGGGTGCGCTCCATTTGCAGCGTGGTGCTGCCCACCGCAGGGGCGGCGGCACTCTGAGACTGCACTAAATCTTGGGCCGAGGAGTAGTTTTCCGCATCAGGAACAGATGCAGCGGCATGAGCAGTAGGCGCCGCATCTGCGGTGACTGCTTCAGCCTCTGCTTCTACTTTTTCCTCTTCCTCTTCTTCCGTGAGTGGTTGCTGCGCAGTTAATACCGAGTCTGGCGCATCAGCAAACTCTGGCACCTCGACTTGGGCTAAGAGGTCAGTTGCAGCAGGCGCTGGTGTAGCTAAAGCCTCATCTGTTGCAGTTGTAGTGGTTACAGAGTGGGTAGCACCAGTAAGGGAGAAATCTACAGAAACAGCATCATGGTGCTGCGCTGCGGTAGCTGTGAGTAAAGCTGCGATTGCCGCATCGTCAGGGGCGGGCGCTGCCGAGAGCTGACTTAATACTGGTGGTAAGTTGCTGTTACGGTGCCAGACCTTTGGTGGGATACGCTCAGGAATGGCTGGCTTACTCTTAAGTGCTGTGTGCACGCTAGGGGCAGCGGTATGGTGCGCTGTATTTAAGACTGTAGCGACTTGCGCGTTAGCAGGCTCTGGCTGTACACCATTTTTACTTACGACCTGCTCAAGGACACTATGTTGCGCTAAGGCAGGGTTAGGGGCTAAAGAGTCAACTGCTGGCAGAGATAAACTGTCTTGTAAGGAAGCGTCCTTGCCTACGTATTTACGAGAGTTGGTAGAAGCGGTAGGAAGCTGCGGATTAAGGGCACGGGCATGAATGCTGGAGTTATGCGCACCGTTACGCGGATGGATACGATTAAGCTCAGCACCACCGTCAGCATAGGCAGCGGCATTAAAAGAAGAAGTCAGCAGAGCTAAAAGCACGCTGGTAGAGAGAGAAGAGAACTTGTTCATCTCAACAACAAATGCCAACTACCACAGAGCGGCTGCGTGACCTGCTTAACTTAAGAGCTTAAGTCAGAGAGGCGTCTTACAGGAAACAGAGTGCAGCTTCTGATTGGGGATAAAGCGCGGGATAGGCGCCGGAGAAACCACAGCCTTAGCTGTCGCGGCCTATTTTCGGGAAATGAGGCCCATAAAGCAAGGGCAAAGATGTGAGCTGTGACCGATTTTAGGGTGAAATAATTAGCATGGCCTTAGTTTGCATCCCCTACAGTAGGTGAGCTGCCCCCATGCGGAGCAGTGAGCGCTTACAGACGGTGCGCGCCAAGGCGCACTGGCGCATGGTTAGCCCTGACCATTTTGCCCTTTTGCGGCACATTACCCCTGAGGTAAGTTACTGGTATCAGAGCAGAGATTGTGGGGGCGTATGGTTTCAGATCCAAGAACGGGCTCTCCCCAGAATCTGTGGGTATAGGCTCAAGCCCCTTTCTTAGGTGGATGGGATAAGGCCAGTGCTAATCAGCAGTTAGCCGTCCCATTACCTCCTAAGCGACCCACAAATTCTGAGTAGAGCCCAAGAACTGACATCGGGGAGTTGCCTTGTATTTATTTTTCCTGATAAAAAAGCCGTTTCTGCTTTACAACTCTAAACGATCTCAAGCATACTGACTGCTTTAGATGTGCTATCGCCAAGTTTTGAGGCTACATCCTTACCTGTGATCGATGCCAGTAAGGGGCATCACTCTTAGGCAAAGGCCGTATATTAGCGGTTGTTGGAAAATCAGGCTCAACTCCACGACGTCAGCACTCATCTTTGCCATCAGGCAAGCTGCGCACTCTTGCGCACTCTATTGCCGCGAAAATCACTCCGCTCTGTCTTCTGATCTAAAACACTCACGCTAAAGCGAGAAGAAGAGGAGCTAGCAGAACCAGACCTCTTCAGACGCTCATTGAGGTTCACCCCGTTGAAAGTGGGATGATCCGGATCATACTCAGCACTCTGTGTACTCAAAGGACAAGCAAGCAAGCAGCATAGCCCAGCCACAGAGCACTGCGCTGAGCTTAACAGCACCACCAAACCACTGCATAGGCCCCTCCGCAACGTACACCACCACAACAAGGATAGCAATTGCCATCAGTGTGGATGACACCAGAGAGCAAGCAAGAAACGTAAAAGATAGAGCGGCGTACAACGCCACAGGTACTTTGAACGGTGGTGGTTAGTTGATACCAGCGCTACCCGTGCCTACTTCCTTTGGAGCGCTATGCGCACAGCCATGCAGCACTAAGGGACACCAGGAAACGAGTCCACCATTTTGATTTCGAGGTCAGGAAAGGAGTTCACAAACTTGACCTTGAAGTCAGGGAAGCTATCTACCATTTGCCACTCACCGCAGTCACGAGCAAAAGAGCTTTTTAGCTTGACGCGTAAATCGGGAAAGGAGTCGACAACCTTAACCTTAATGTCAGGAAAAGACTCGACCACTTTAACCTTGCCTTTAAGCTCAATGCCATTAAAAGAGCAGGTATCAGGATCGAAATCCGCACTCTGGGCACAAAGCGGAGCGGACAACAAGAACGCACAACTACAGAGCGCACTGCACACAACGCTGTGCTTACACACGCCAACGCCAGCAAACCAGCTCATAGACAGCCTCCAAAAAGGTAAGGTCAGCAACAGAGCGCAACAGAGATAGTAATTGCCCAACTGATAGCAACTGCATTCATCTTACAGCAAGCACCGGCGCTCCGCGCAACGCATCGCATCGCGCAACGCATTAAGGCGCCTTGTCCTCAAGACAAGACAGGTCTGCTAGCGCCTCCTAGTACGAGGGCATTTTCACCTTGTGTGAGCACAGCTACTTGCCATTAACCTACCTCAAGATACGTCGCGGTAGCCACGCTCGACGCGCTGTATCAGGTGCTGCACCATGGGCCCAACCCCACCTTAAAGACCGATTTTAAGCCAATATAGGGGGGAATGTACTTTGAGGGCACAAGGGGAAACGCTCTCAGGGAAACGCTCTCCTTGGTTCACCGCTTACGAGCTAAGAGGCGCTCGCTACACCACACCTGCCCTAAAAATACAAAAACCGCGTGCAGCCCTGCCACACACGGTTTTGCTACAGGCCATCGCCGCCACCGTCCAAATCATCTCAGCGCATTAGCGCCTTAGGTGACGTGACAGCGCCGTAAGCCGCCTCTGCGATTAGCCTTGCCGCAAATTAGAGGACGTACTTAACCTCAGTGATCTCGTAGGTCACGGTGCCCTTTGGAATCGTAATCGCGACCTCATCACCCTCAACCTTGCCCAGTAAACCACGGGCAA
This sequence comes from Candidatus Anaerobiospirillum pullicola, assembly GCA_018884035.1. GTDB lineage: Bacteria > Pseudomonadota > Gammaproteobacteria > Enterobacterales > Succinivibrionaceae > Anaerobiospirillum > Anaerobiospirillum pullicola. Next base: position 5,464 of record JAHLFE010000164.1, on the reverse strand, counting down.
TAGGCGTCTTGTAAGAAATGAGATTATTCTCAATGCTAGCCTCATCCTCACCGACAATCTTGTAGGTGATTTCCTTATCCGTGTCCACATCAACTAAGGTCACGGTGCAACCAAATACCACCTTTAATGGGCCCGAGGTCTTAAGCTTGGTCACGTCAATAATGTTCGCCGAAGCCAGCTTGGACTCGATGTCCTTAATGCGTGCCTCGCACAGGCCCTGCTCTTCCTTAGCCGCATCATACTCAGCGTTTTCACTTAAGTCACCGTGGCTGCGAGCCTCAGCAATAGCCGCAGTAATACGTGGGCGCTCTACCGTCTTTAAGCGGTTTAACTCTTCACGTAACAGTTGCTCTCCACGAGCAGTCATTGGCGTTTGTTCCATGAGTATTGCCCTCCTAAACCGCCCGAAGTACCAACTCATGGCCAACTCGTAGCGATCGCCAAAGTAATTTTAGGAACCACAAAAACAAAAAACGCCCAGTGCAACACGCACCAAGCGTTTTTTCTGGAGCTGCGCTCCGGCATAACAGAACTTAGCCTCTGCGTTTGCGTTGCAGAAGCTCCGCTCCGGTGAAAAGAGCAATGCCCCCTCAATTCAGGGCTTCTTGCTCCTTGTAGGCAGTGTCGTCAGTCGGCACCATGCCAAAATTGGGCACAAGGCCCCACGGTGGGCACATTATAGCACCGCCACAGGACGGCACCACTACCTGCAACTACCTCTCACTTACCACTCTATTTCCCCAGAACCGCAGCAGCCCCGACAGCGGCGCTGCTTAGCAGAGCTAAGCTGCGTTAAGCTTAGCAGAGCGGCACAGTATAAAGCTATTTGCCTAAGTTCTTGATGAAGCTCTTGACCTTCTCTCCAAAGCTCTCGGTCTTTGGCTTGTGCGAAGCAACGTTAATGTTGCTCTTAGTGGAGCCGCCCTCGCCGTCAGCGCCATCCTCACCATCTAAGGACTGCTCTAACTTGTGCAAGAGATCCTTTTGGTAATCATTGAGGTTAACAGGGGTTTCTACCGTCACCACACAGAAGAGACTGCCCTTAGGGCGTCCTGGAATTGGCGACTGGATACCTTTGCCATTTAAGCGCAGGGTTGTACCCGTCTGCGTACCTGGGTGAATGGTCAGCACAATCTTGCCATCTAAAGTAGGCACCGTAACCTTGCCACCTAAGGCAGCGGTAGCAAAGCTGATTGGCACCTCGCAGTAGAGGTTATCGCCATCGCGCTTAAAGAGCTCGTGCTCCTTAACACGTACCACGACGATTAAATCACCGCTTGGGCCGCCGTGTAAGCCGGACTCACCCTCACCTGATAAGGTGACATACTGGCCGGTGTCTAAGCCGCCAGGAATGGTGACATGCACCGTGCGCTGTTGCAGCACGCGCCCCGCACCATTACAACGCTTACATGGATTGGTTAAAACGAAGCCCTCGCCATGGCAGTGATCGCAAGTTCTCTGCACATGGAAGATACCATTTTGCGAGACGATGACGCCCGAACCGTGACAGTATGGACACTCTTTGCGGCTCTTTGGATCAGTGGTGCCCTCACCATGGCAGTCAGGGCAGGTTCTCATGACATTAAGCTTAATGTCCTTGGAGATACCCTTGACGGCCTCTTCTAAGGTGAGATCGAGGACAATACGCATGTCACGGCCGCGCTGTGGCACAGGGCCGCTGCGACGTCCGCCTCTGCGTCTACCACCGGTAGCACCGCCAAAACCACCCTCACTAAAGAAGGTATCAAAGATAGTAGCGAAGTCGGCGCCGTTAAAATCGAAACTGCCAGCACCTGGGCCACCGCGCGAGCCGTCTACAGCATCGAAACCACCAGCATCATAGGCGGAGCGCTTCTCTGGATCAGACAGCACTTGATAGGCTTCATTGATCTCTTGAAACTTCTCACCCGCGTCTGGATCTTTGTTGCGGTCAGGGTGGTACTTGATAGCAAGGCGTTTAAAGGCGCGCTTGATATCCTCATCACTCGCATCCTTGCTGACGCCCAGCACCTCATAATAATCGCGTTTTGTCGGCATGTCTCTCTCTTGCGCCAAAAGCCAAAAAGCGGGCGGAGTTGCCTCCGTCCGCCTTTTTGGGCCCCGCTCGTAAGCGCAAACTCGTTTTGCTTGCGCTTAGCACCTACAGCGGGCAACTCCTAATTTACGGCTGCCCGCCGCCTCTTCTTACGTGTGAATGAGCAGGGCAACCGCAGGGGACAAGACTAATTATTTCTTGTCGTCCTTCACCTCTTCAAACTCGGCATCGACGACGTTGTCATCCTTGCCACCGTTTGCAGAGGAAGAGCTGGAAGAGGCCTCAGCGTCAGCGCTTTGTTGTTGCTGCTGATAAGCCTCAGCACCCTGCTGCGATTGAGCACGCGACATCACCTGCTGCAGGACATCCATCACGCGCTTCTCAGCAGACTCGATGTCATCCTTGCTGTCGGAACGCACCGCCAGCTCCAGAGCATTGATCGCACGCTCGACGTCAGCCTTGTCGGCTTCACCGATCTTGTTCTCGTTTAACTGCTTACGCACCATGTGGATGGTGTTGTCAGCGCGGTTACGAGCAGCGGCCAGCTCCTCGAACTTCTTGTCCTCAGCGGAGTGAGCCTCAGCCTCGTGCACCATGCGCTCAATCTCTTCCTCAGAGAGGCCCGAGGAGGACTGAATGGTGATCTGCTGCTCCTTGCCAGTCTTCTTGTCCTTAGCGGACACGTGGATCAGGCCGTCAGCATCGATATCGAAGGTCACTTCGATTTGTGGCATGCCACGTGGAGCTGGGTCGATACCCTCTAAGTTGAACTGGCCTAAGGACTTGTTGTCAGAGGCACGCTTACGCTCACCTTGCAGCACGTGAATGGTCACAGCTGGCTGGTTATCCTCAGCAGTGGAGAAGACTTGCGACTTCTTAGCAGGGATGGTGGTGTTCTTAGGAATTAAGGTGGTCATCACACCGCCTAAGGTCTCAATACCTAAGGACAGTGGGGTCACATCAAGTAAGAGCACGTCATTCTTGGTGCCGGATAACACGCCACCTTGAATAGCAGCACCGATAGCCACAGCCTCGTCAGGGTTGACGTCCTTACGTGGCTCCTTGCCGAAGAAGTCAGCGACTAACTTCTGCACCATTGGCATACGGGTTTGACCACCGACTAAGATCACGTCGTTGATCTCGCTCACGCTTAAGCCAGCGTCGTTTAAGGCGGTGCGCACTGGGTCTAAGGTCTTGTTCACCAGATCCTCGACTAAGGCTTCTAACTTAGCACGAGTGATCTTGATGTTCATGTGCTTAGGGCCGGTCGCATCAGCGGTGATGTAAGGTAAGTTCACATCGGTCTGTTGCGAAGAGGACAGCTCGATCTTGGCCTTCTCAGCGGCTTCCTTTAAGCGTTGCAGAGCCAGCTGATCCTTACGCAGGTCGACATTCTGCTGGTTCTTGAACTCTTCAACTAAGTAGTTGATGATGCGGTTATCGAAGTCCTCACCACCTAAGTGAGTATCACCGTTAGTAGCTAACACCTCGAAAGTCTTCTCACCATCGATCTCGTCGATATCGATGATGGAGATATCGAAGGTACCACCACCTAAGTCGTAGACGGCGATCTTTTGCTCGCCCTTAGCCTTATCCTCACCGTAAGCGATAGCAGCGGCGGTTGGCTCGTTAATGATACGCTTGACGTCTAAGCCAGCGATACGGCCAGCGTCCTTAGTAGCCTGACGTTGGGAGTCATTGAAGTACGCAGGGCAGGTGATCACGGCCTCGGTGATGGTCTCACCTAAGATGTCCTCAGCGGTCTTCTTCATCTTCTTGAGGACTTCAGCGGAGACCTGAGGAGGAGCTAACTTAGTGCCGTTAACCTCGACCCAAGCGTCACCGTTATCAGCCTTAACGATCTTGTAAGGCATGATGGAGAGGTCGCGTTGCACTTCGACGTCATCGTAACGACGACCGATTAAGCGCTTGATAGCGAATAAGGTCTTTTGTGGGTTGGTAACGGCCTGACGCTTAGCAGCATCGCCCACTAAGATCTCGCCGTCGTCGGCATAAGCGACGACCGAAGGGGTAGTACGACGGCCCTCGGAATTCTCGAGCACACGCACCTTATCGCCATCGAGTACTGCCACGCAAGAGTTAGTAGTACCTAAGTCAATACCAATGATTTTTCCCATTTACCTTTTTCTCCAGGGTTAATCTGTAAAGTACCAGAGCTCTTAGCTAAGTCTTACGCATCTTTGCTTAGATTAAGAGTTCATACCCTCTAAGCTGTGTTGTAGTGTGCAGCGCTTTGGCGTCTTACGACACCAGCTCTCAGCGCTGTGGAGTCGTCCCGCTGGGGCGCAAGCCCTTGACGGCGCCAGCACTACGAAGTGAGCATGCTCTAAAAGAGCATGTGGTCATTAGAGCTTGTGACCATCCCCACAGGCGTGGCGGCGGGCTAAGTCGTCATAAGGTAGAACTTGAGCTCCGCCTCACGTTTGAGGGCGTGGTACTTTGAATTCTGTTCTCTAACTGTCTAGAAAAATGGGGTTGGGGTAAAAGCTTTTCAAGTGTGGACTGTAAAAATTTTTGCGTCAAACTGCAAAATCGTTTGCAAAGCTGATAAATAAGGGCTTTGCACGCAAAGTTTTTTACAGCAAAGGGTTGGTGCGCCATGATGAGCCATGTGCACTAAGGGCGGGCGCGGTAACGCGAAAAAGCAGATAGCATGGGGCTTTGCGGGGCTCGAAACGCGGCCCTTGTATGGTCAAGGTGTTTTGCAGGGCGAGTATCCCAAAAAGCAAATTCCAAAGGAGAGCTCAAAGGAGGTAACTGCCTACAATCAGGTGTTTTACCCAGAGAGTGGGTGTTTGTTACGGCGTTACTCTCGAGATAAGGCGCCGTTAGGCGCTTTTTAGGTTACCTACTTTGCAGGAGCTTAAAGTAAGCGGCAGGGCAAGGTAGCAAGGAAGCAAGGAAGCAAGGAGGTAAGGAGGCAAGAAGGAAAGGCGGGGCGCTAAAAGTAGCGCCTCTGGTTACCGCGACTCAGACACATCCTATGATGGGCTATCCCCAAGGGACTACTCAGAGTACCTCCTGATGGCTGCGGCGCAAGTCGCGTGCCGCGCTCAGTGCCTTACAGGCCTCCCCCACGTGCTAAACGACAACCTGTACGGAGACACCCTGAGAAGAATACGCATGGCATCTACCCCGAGGTCAACACACCACAGAAAAGGTGACGCTTTGTGATGGTGCTTAGAGATAATGCTGCTGATGCTGGAGCTGGAGCTGGTTCTGATGATGGCGGGCTGGCTGACTTACGCTGACGTCGATGAGTTGAGGCTGATTTTTTGGCTCTTCTCAGAATTTGGTGGATATAGCCCAACACTACTCCAAGGTTGGTCACGCCAAACGCCATCACATTGGTTCCCTTGCTTGATCGCAAGGAGCTGCTGCTTTTTGGTATCCACCAAACTCTGAGTA
>JAHLFE010000163.1 GCA_018884035.1 Candidatus Anaerobiospirillum pullicola | reverse complement strand
GGTATCAACACGCTTAAAGGTTGGGAAGACCTCATGCAGCCAGCGGCGCTCACGCACCTGATCTTCAGTGACGTTTAAGAGCTCAGCTAAGCGGGCGTCAGCAAAGCCATGAGCCTTAAGATCGCGCATCTCGCTAGCGTCAATCGACTTTAAGGTACGTCCCGCTAAGGATTGCTCGATGCTGATGATCTCTTTGATCTGCGCTAAGAACCATGGATCGATGTGCGTGTACTCAAAGAGCTCTTCGATGGTCATACCCATGCGGAAGGCGTCACCGATGTACCAAATACGGTGGGCACCGGCTTCTTCAAGCTCGTGCAGGATCTTAGTACGAGCTTCTTTGCTGTGCATGTCAAGGCGCTGATCAAAGCCGACCTTGCCGGTCTCTAAGCCGCGTAAGGCCTTTTGCAGCGACTCTTGGAAGGTACGGCCGATAGCCATAACCTCACCGACCGACTTCATTTGCGTAGTCAGGCGGTCATTGGAGTTCGGGAACTTCTCAAAGTTAAAGCGTGGCACCTTGGTGACCACGTAGTCGATCGCAGGCTCAAAGGAGGCTGGGGTGAGATCACCGGTGATGTCGTTACCGAGCTCATCTAAGGTGTAACCCACCGCCAGCTTGGCAGCGACCTTGGCAATAGGGAAGCCCGTAGCCTTAGAGGCTAAAGCTGAGGAGCGCGACACACGTGGATTCATCTCAATGATGACCATGCGGCCGTTGTCAGGGTTGATACCAAATTGCACGTTGGAACCACCGGTTTCCACGCCAATCTCACGTAACACCGCCATGGCGGCATCACGCATAATTTGGTATTCCTTGTCGGTTAAGGTCTGCGCTGGGGCCACGGTGATGGAGTCACCGGTATGGATACCCATTGGGTCGAGGTTCTCAATGGAGCAGACGATGATGCAGTTATCTTTGCGATCGCGCACCACCTCCATCTCAAACTCTTTCCAGCCGATTAAGGACTCATCGATGAGCAGCTCGTGGGTAGGGGAGCTCTCTAAGCCCTTAGTGCAGATAGCCTCAAACTCTTCTGGGTTGTAGGCAATACCACCACCGGTGCCGCCCATGGTAAAGGATGGGCGAATGATGCAAGGGAAGCCGACCTTCTCTTGAACCTCCCAAGCCTCTTCGATCGAGTGGGCGATACCCGAGCGTGGGCACTCAAGGCCAATGGACTTCATGGCCTCGTCAAAGCGCTCACGGTTCTCGGCCTTGTCGATGGTGTCGGCATTAGCACCGATCATCTCGACGTGGTACTTTTCTAAGATGCCATGACGCTCTAAGTCTAAAGCGCAGTTTAAAGCGGTCTGACCACCCATAGTAGGTAAGATGGCATCAGGGCGCTCTTTTTCAATGATGCGCTCGACCACACGGTAGTCTATAGGCTCGATGTAGGTGGCATCGGCAATGTTAGGGTCGGTCATAATGGTGGCTGGATTGGAGTTCACCAGAATGACGCGATAGCCCTCTTCACGTAAGGCGCGGCAAGCTTGAGTACCAGAGTAGTCAAACTCGCAAGCTTGGCCGATCACGATTGGGCCGGCGCCCAAGATTAAAATGCTCTTGATGTCTGTACGCTTAGGCATGAAACCTTTTCCTCGGTGCTGTCCTCAGAATCCACCACCTGTGCCACAGTAGGGGGCTCTTATCTCTTACCGCTCTTGTAGCAGGGGGCTGCTTTTGTAGCATGGTGCGTTTTTGCAGCATAGTACTGCTGCGTGCTGAGTGCGCATAAGCTGACGCCGTATGGCACGCTACCTGCGCGCTGCCTTACTGTGTACGGCCTAAGGCCTTGTGAGGTGGCAGGGGCGAGCTTGCTACTGTTGTTGCTCTTGCTTTCTTCTTTGCACCATCAGGTCAATGAAGTGATCGAACAGTGGCTTTGGATCATGTGGGCCTGGGCTAGCCTCAGGGTGGCCTTGGAAGCTAAAGGCTGGAGCATCGGTGCGCTCGATACCTTGTAAGGAGCCATCAAATAAGGAGAAGTGGGTGGCTTTAACGTTGGCAGGTAAGGTGTCCTTATCGACGCAGAAGCCGTGGTTTTGCGAGGTGATGTACACCATGCCGGTGGCCACATCACGCACTGGCTGGTTGGCACCGTGCTGACCAAACTTCATCTTCATGGTCTTGGCACCGGAGGCGAGGCCTAATAACTGGTGGCCTAAGCAGATACCAAAGAGCGGAATCTTGTGCTCGACAAAGGTCTTAATGGCCTCAATAGCGTAGGTGCATGGCTCTGGGTCGCCAGGACCGTTGGACATAAAGACGCCATCTGGATTTAAGGCCAGAATTTCCTCAGCAGGGGTCTTTGCTGGCACCACGGTAAGGTGGCAACCGCGCTGCGCGAGCATACGCAGGATGTTACGCTTGACACCAAAGTCGTAGACGATGACGTTAAATTCGAGGTTGCTGAGCTTCTGGTATCCGCCGTTTAACTGCCACTCACCATCAGTCCACTCATAGCGCTCTTTGGTGGAGACCACCTGTGCTAAGTCTTGACCCTGCATGCTTGGACAAGCGCGCGCCAGCTCAACAGCTTTTTCTGGGGTAATAGCAGGATCGGTGGTCAGGCAGCCGTTTTGGGCGCCCTTTTCACGAATGAGGCGGGTAAGCTTACGGGTATCGATGTTGTAGATACCTGGCTTTTGGTACTTCTCTAAGAAGTCGCTTAAGGAGGATTGGCTGCGGAAGTTAGAGGTGACGATAGACAGGTCACGGATGATGAGGCCTTGGCACCAGATCTGTGAGGATTCCATATCCTCTTCATTGGTACCGTAATTACCAATGTGGGGATAGGTCAAGGTCACGAGCTGACCGGTGTAGGAGGGGTCAGTGAGGATCTCCTGATAGCCTGTCATCGACGTGTTAAAGACCACTTCGCCAGTTTGCGTGACACCTAAGGCGCCAAAAGCTTTGCCTTTAAAGACAGTGCCATCAGCGAGAGCAAGGATTGCGGTATTAGCCACAAAAACCTCCAAAAATCCGAGCGGGTAAGACTGACCTGACGCGAGGTAATGAGGGCATAGGCTTAAGTCACCATGAGTCTTTGGCACTTGGCGAAAACAGCGCAAAGTGTGAAAACTCTAGCCTCTATATATTAAGGGGCGTGGGCTTAAGTGCTCAGAGAAGGCTTAAGGGCTGTGGATCAAACTAAGGAGGGGATAATAGAGGAGGGCTGGTTCTGCTTACTGATGTGGGATCTTTGCGCAGTAAGGAAAAGAGAAACATCAGACTCAATGCTCTGAGCATTGAGATAGAACAACTCTCCAATGCCTCGCTTGGGTTGATGTAACTGAGATTTAAGCCACGCTCTGCCGTTTGGGGCAAACGCTAGAGGTGGAGGGGTGATGGTGCAATACGCTTTACTGGTGCTCGAGCCATGCAGTACGTGTGTACTGCTGTCGCCGTGCTGATCTTCCCAGATGAGGGGCTAACTTTGTAAAGCGTGGCGCCGAAGATCCTTAACTTTATGGGCGGCAATTACCGTCAATATTCAATATAAGGAAGAGGGCGCGTCCTTGGCCTATGCTGCAAAACACGGTAGCCAAAGTCTGCAATATTTTAGCGGAAACGCTCACAAAAGCAAGCAAATGATGTTGCGTTTAGGTGAAAAATAAGGCAAGGAAACGCAAGTGAGCTGTGGGCAGTGTGTAGTGAGCAGTGTGCGGTGGGTGTAGGGTGAGATGCGCTTGTCTGATAAGCGCCAAAGAGCAGAGCTAATCCTAACCCAGCCAAGCAAAATGGTACGTGCGATCCTAAGGCGGCTGTGGGGTTGTGCTCTACTCTTGAAGGCACCACTGAAGAAAGTTACTTAGCGCTTTAGCGCTTGCCCTCTACTGTAGTAAAGGATGATTTACAGGTGCAGCTTTGCAGCTCCTGCAGGCGCAATTGCAGCTGCTGCTTTTCCTCACGCATCTTAGCCAGTTTCTCGCCTAAGACGCGTGATTGGGCGCGGTCTGCTTGAATTGCAGGGGGCACATAATGCGTCTCTGGCATTAAGCCGCAGTGGTTGCAGGCGGTAATGTAAGGCAGGTCGTACATGGTGCGGATACGTTCGCGGCGTGTGGCCGTATCCAAGGTCATTAGCGGCACATAGTCCGTCTCGGGCATGTCGATCAGTCCTAAGTACTTACCGTGGGCCGAGCGTGGGCAGTGGTGAAACTCACCATTCCAGATGTGACGGCAGTTATTTGGGCACTTCTGGTAGGCCTCTGTGAGCTCCTTTACCGAGCGGTGACGGGAGGAGGTGTCGCCCATATCAAACCACTGCTTGTTATCCTCTGGGGCTTGCACCATTAAGCCGTGGCGTAAGCACTTTTGGGTGAACTCATCAAAGCGTGGGGCGAGCTTGCTGCCATAGCGGGAGAAGAAAAAGGAGCAGTACTGGCGATTGGCCTGCATCAGGTTTAAGAGGTCGTCTTTTGGCTCTAAGGTGCCGTTAGTGACGATCTGCGTGTGCTGCACTTTTGGGTGCGCCAGCAGGCGGCGCATGAGCTCAGGTAACTGCTTTTGCATGAGGGGCTCACCGCCCATAACACGTACTGTTAGTGCCGCATCGATGGCTTCTAAAAAGGCATCCATCCAGCTCCACACCTGCTCGAGGTTCATTGGCTGTGGCTTGTAGTAGTACTGCATGAAGTTAGCGCAGTCACGGCAGTTGAGGGTGCACTGTGGGGAGATGCAGATTTCTACATAAGGGATGAGCAGAGGTGGCTCACGGCGGGCCATTTCCTCAGCTACCATGCGGTAGAGCAGGTTGGATTCGGCGCTGTTAGGATTATCAAGAGCGTGCTGTACTTTAGCGCGTTGCAGGCAGTATTCGGTGGTGAGCTCATGAGAGATGAGCTGCTCGTAGTTTTTAGGCATGGTGGTAGGTGCGGCTTAGTAGGACAAGGGCAGATAGTGGTGCGCAGGGTTACACCGCAAGTTTTGTCACCGTAGATGAAGGCAGCGAAGGGCGCTGGCTAAGACCTTTAGAGGTGGTAACACTTGTGGTGGTAGTGTTGGTAGTGCTTATTAGCGGCGGTCGTGTTGTCTGGTTTTAGTTCACGAGGGCAGCGTCAGAGCCATCAAAGGATCCAGCAAAGGATAAGGATGCAGCCCCAGAAGACACAGTTACAGGCCAGAAAACTTGAGGACACTTTTGCAAAAATTGGGCTTTAGGTGGCGGTGGGGGAGCTTGTAGAGAACGTTTTCTCGGATGAAAAGCTTTACCAGAATAGAGTGAGAGCCTGTGGGGCTGCTGGCGGCTGTCAATCACTACAAAAGAGGTGCGTGCTCACAAACTTACTGCCAAACAAGGCACTTAACAGCGCTTTTGGTTGCACGGAGCTGAGCCGCACAACGAGCATGCTGCGCAGTGTCATGACCAGTGGGTAATGCAGCCCAAGCCGTATCTAAGCTTGGCTTGCTTTACGGGTACGCTTTGCAGGCTTTGCAGGCTGCTCAGATGCTGGGGTGGTATCTGGAGCTTTGGCTATAGCTGAGCGCATGCGCTTTGGCTTTGCTTTAGCTTTAGCTATGGTCTGTTCCTCAAGCTCAGCTATACGCTCCTTGTACATATCAAAGAGCTTAGATAGGATCTGCGCTTCGTTCAGATCTTGGGCAAAGCCATAAGCTTGCATCACCAAGCGATCGTTGGCTTGATGGGCCTTACGCAAGGAGGCTGGCATTAAAGCTGGGTCATAGAGTTGTGCCAGTGTTGCTCCCTGTGCAGCGGAGCGGTCATCCAGAATTGCTTGTGCGGTTTGCTCCAATTGCTGTTGAAGCGTCTCTGGTACGTCGGTTGGCCAAGGGAAGTTGTTATAGACCAAGGTATTGCTGTAGCTGAAGTCCATTTTTAAGCGACCGCAAACAGCTCGTACCCACGTCATGTGGACTGACGATGTGAGTACACTGAAGTGATACAGCGTGATATTAGGAAATAATCTGAGCGTGTCCCCACAAAGGCCATCGTGTGGCTGCATGTAGACCATAGGGATGTATTGTCTACGATAGGACGAATTTTTAGGCACAGCTAAAAAGCTGGTGTCAGGGATGTTGCTGGACTCAAAAGAGAAAGGTCGCTCAGCCAATCTTACAGTGGCAGCCTTAGTGCTTTTGAGACGATAGGCTGTAACTAAAGCGCCACGCTCGCGGCACAATGGCAGCTTAGCCAATGCGTCTTCACTGCAATGGGCCAAATACAAGCAAAAACGGCGTTTACCTTTGATCAGTTCATCGGCTCCAAACCATGGATGAAAGTAAGGAGCTGCTTGCGGTTCTTGGCGTAGAAACGCCTCTTTCTCCTCAGGGGTAAACATGTAGTAACCACCATCTACAGGCTTGCTACCCATGCCACCTTTTGGCACATCACAAATAGGTTTGTCTCTATCATGGATAAAGACATCGTCGCTTGCCGTTAAATAGGCATTGATATGCGCTGCAGTGGTCTTGACCCCATCTTCTGTAAAGAGGAGCTTATCTTGGTCTTTGCCCTTGGAGGCCGCTGCTGACTGCAAGCCAATAATGACGCAGTAAACATGAGCTTTCTCTGTGGCCTCGTTGTCCCAGACAAAAGAGCGGTAAGCAAAGGCGATCTCAATGCCCTGTTTGTTTAACCCCTCCCAGAGGTTGGCCACAGATGTTCCTTGGCAGATAGAATTAGTGGCAACAAAGGCAGCCTTAACTTCAGGGTGGCTACCGATGATGTCAGATGCTTTCTTGAACCAAGCGCATACGAAGTCAAGCATGCCCGCGCCTTTCCAGTCTTTACCAAAGACGCTGAGGACATTCTGCTTCTGCTCTTTGCTCATCATGCTGTAGCCGGAAAAAGGAGGATTGCCGATGATGTAGGTTAACTCCTCGTAATTTACAGCATTGCTCCACGGCAGCGTTAAGGCGTTAGCCTCTGTGATGTTCGTGTAGGACTTAAGCGGTAAGAAGTCCAGCTCGTGGCCGACGATGTCAATGGTCTCCTGCATCATCTGGCTCTCGGCAATCCACAGTGCCGTGCGTGCTACGGTGACCGCAAAGTCATTGATCTCGATACCATAGAACTGGCCAATGCTGACCTTGATCGGGTTGAAGACCTCAGCACTCAGTGAAGAGTTGGTGAAGAGGGAACGAATCACGTCGTTTTCAAGGCGGCGCAGACTCAAATAGGTCTCAGTCAAGAAGTTGCCTGAGCCACAGGCCGGATCTAAGAACTGCAAAGAAGCCAGTTTGTCGTGGAAGCGCTTTAATTGGCGCTCTCTAGAACCTACAGACTTCACATTTAAGATGAGCTGGAACTCGGACTTGAGGTCATCTAAAAAGAGCGGGTCAATCACCTTGTGGATATTCTCCACTGAGGTGTAGTGCATGCCCCCTTGACGGCGCGTCTCGGGATTTAATGTACTCTCAAAGAGTGCACCGAAAATCGTGGGGCTGATGTCACGCCACTTAAAGCTGGCACTGGCTTTGTTGAGCAGCAGGTCGACGATTTCCTCATTAAATAGCGGGATCTCAATATCGTCGTCACTGAACAAGCCGCCGTTGATGTAAGGGAAAGCTAAGAGCTCTGGCAGCTCGTAAGGATCACGTTCTTCCTCCTTGGTGTTGAGCACCCGAAACAGATCGCGCAGCATGGTGCGGATATTTTTCGGCTCAGCACCGGCGAGGTAGTCATGGAATTGCGTGTGGGTATTGAACAGCTCCGCGTCTTCGGCGTAGAGGCAGAACACTAAGCGCACGCAGAGCTTATTGAGGCTTTGCAATGTGGCAGGAGAGCTTGGATCAACATAACACGCTAAGAGCTTGTCGTAGAGCTCAGAAACGATCTCACCGGCCTTAACCGAGATTTCCTGCTTTTCTGGCGAAATGCTATCGCTGGGGGTGGCTAAGAAGCGCAGACGGTAGATGTTTTGGTCTAAGGTGTCGAGCGTAATGACCGTCGGCTCAGCTTGTGGGTACTCGCAGTCGTAGATCTCGAACTTTCTAAAGTTGCACAGCACAATGTAGCGGGCGTGCTGCGACACCGGTTGGTGGAGGTCGTAACGACGGGCCTGCTCAAAAGGCGAGAGGTACTCACCATCGGACTGCTTGGCCTTTTTGTCGAGGTCACGGGAGGCGCTCTTTTGCTCAATGAGTACGCGCGTGGCAGGGATCACCGCGTCAATAAAGCTGGTGTGCTTGTCAGCGTCGTCACCCAGGTCAGAGAGCTGAATGGGCACTTCAAAACGGATGATGTCGTTAGGTTGACTGACACCCAGTACACTTTGCAACAACTCCAGCCAGAAAGCATGAGTTTCGCCTTTTTCGTAGCCCTTCTTGTGTAGCCACTTGTCGGCAAAGGCTTGTGCCGCCTTGCGTTGTTCCAGCTCGGTCATAATCGCGTCCTTACCCTGAGCAAAGTTAAGCTAACGAGGTCATTATAAGTGCCGTGCCGTACAACTTATGTTGGCAGTTATTAACCACTACGAGATAGGGGCTGGGACAGCACTCTGGCCTTAAAGCTACGGATTAGCGTGCCATGTTGAATTTAGCGTCTGCTCATGATTGCAAGTACGAGTACGCTTACAAAGCAGCTGCAGCCTTGAGCATACAGCTACTGAGAGTAGGTGGTATATGGCGGCGTTTGGGGTGGGCACACGCCTCATGGTGCATAGCCCTTTTGCAGGTGGCACAAAATTTTTTTAACAAAGCCCTTGCATTGTCAAATTTTTTCTATAGAATAGCACCCCGTCAGTTCAACGGAGCATCTTCGTGGCTGATTCTGGTAGGAGCGAGTTGACATGGGTTGTTAGCTCAGGGGTAGAGCAGTGGACTTTTAATCCATTGGTCGAGGGTTCAAATCCCTCACAACCCACCACCCCTAAAAACTTATCAGAGACTTGTGCATGGGTCGTTAGCTCAGCTGGTAGAGCAGCGGACTCTTAATCCGTTGGTCGCGGGTTCGATCCCCTCACGACCCACCACTGCCAAGTCACCATCCTAACGTGGGTCGTTAGCTCAGCTGGTAGAGCAGCGGACTCTTAATCCGTTGGTCGCGGGTTCGATCCCCTCACGACCCACCATGTTTAGGAACCAATTCTGTAATGGATGCTTAGCTCAGCTTGGTTAGAGCACCTGCCTTACAAGCAGGGGGTCATAGGTTCGAGTCCTATAGTATCCACCAAAAGAATTAGTGGGTCGTTAGCTCAGCTGGTAGAGCAGCGGACTCTTAATCCGTTGGTCGCGGGTTCGATCCCCTCACGACCCACCATTACTTCTTTTGGGCAAGAAAAATAAGACGCCGCGTGCGTCTTTATTTTTATCTGTGTGTTGTATCTAGAAAAGGACAACTGCTGCGAGAGCGAGGCGGGCGTAGGGCGGGATGGAGGCGGGAGTGGTAGAGGCATGCGTGTGGAGCACTGCCTTAGAGGTGCGTGGCATGGCAAGGAGTGGAGTGATGCTGTGCGGATGGTTTACCCGCACGAGGCCTATTGCTTTCCTTTCTCGGCAGAGGCTGCCGCCATCGCCGCCGCTAAGGCCTGTGCCAGCGACTGCTTCGCTTGAATCTTCTTGCTCATCTTAAAGTTTGTGAGCTTTTGCCCACGGCGCTCTGCCTGCTGCTCCTCATCTACGGTAAAGCCCTGCTTGAGGAAAAACGGCTTAGCCGTAAGGGAGGCCTCGGTGGTGATGTGATCGTGCTGGTCGCGGGCGCAGACACTCTCGAGGCTATGATAGAGTTCATAGCCAATGCCATTGCCTTGTACTTGTGGGGCGACGTAGAGCATGTCTAAGTGACCGGTAGAGGTGATTGCGCCAAAGCCCACTACCTGCAGCGAGCCACCCACATCGTCCTTAGCATCGAAGGATAGCCCCGCGACTAAGGTGTACTCACTCTCAAGGCGCTGTTGCCACGCCTCACCCAGCTGTGGGGTAAAAGGCGGGGCCCACGCCTCAAGTTGCTCTGGGGTGTAGTCTTGAGTGCAGCTTTCGTGTACGGCGCGGTAAAAGACGTCGTAGACAGCACGGAGTAGGTGCTGGTTGTAGGGCAAGAGCAAAACAGTAGGCTCGTCTTTTGGGGTACGGTTGCGTGCTGCGTGGTGTCGTGACGCCATAGCCTCTTCTCCATTTTTTGCGGCTGAGTGGTGTCATTGTAGCCTATGGGGAGGGTGAAGGTACGTGCTAGCAGCTTGCGGGTTAGCAGCTGAGTAGCCTCACTTTAAGCTTGGCTTTTAGCGCATTGATTACTTTTGGCATCATTACGCTCCGAGCGTGCCCCCTATCTCAAAGAGGGTAACTCTTTGGGGGAAGCGTTACTTAGAGTAAGCGCACGCTATCTCTGAGCTGTTGAGTTTACCTAGGCCGCAGCCTCTGTCTCTGCCTTTGTGCTGAGACCTGCGGCGCCGCTGCACGCTCCGCCGCAGATCTTATGGGTAAGCAGAGAACGCTCATCTCAACGCTCATCTCTATGAGCTCTCAGAGCGTAAGGCACTGACTGGCGTGCTACTACTTCGTCTGATTGGCTTGCACGATCTTCATCGCCGAGCTGATCAGCGTGCTCATATCGCCCATGTTCGCTGGCACAATCAGGGTGTTGTTGGTCTTAGCCAGCTCATTAAAAGCACTAATGTACTTGTCAGCAACCTGTAAGTTAATCGCGGTTAAGCCACCACTCTCTTGCGAGGCGGATGCGACCTGGCGAATGGCCTCTGCCGTAGCGTTTGCAATGGTTAAGGTAGCTGCAGCCTGACCCTCGGCCTTGTTAATCTCGGCTTGCTTTTCACCTTCGGACTTAGCAATGGCAGCTTCCTTTTCACCGGTAGCGAGGTTGATTTGCTCTTGCTTGCGACCCTCAGACTCAGCAATTAAGGCACGCTTCTCACGCTCTGCAGTAATCTGCTGTTGCATCGCCTGTAAGATCACCGCTGGTGGCGTGAGGTCTTTGATCTCATAGCGCAGCACCTTTACACCCCAGTTTAAGGCCGCGTCATCAATGGCCGAGACCACCTCGGAGTTAATGACATCACGCTCCTCAAAGGTCTTATCAAGCTCCATACGGCCAATGACCGAACGTAATGTGGTCTGCGCCAGCTGCGTAATGGCAATAACGTAGTTGGAGGTGCCGTAACTGGCGCGCATTGGGTCTGTTACCTGAAAGAAGAGCACGCCGTCTACCGACAGCTGGGTGTTATCACGGGTGATACACACCTGCGCTGGCGTGTCTAAAGGGATTTCCTTTAAGGAGTGGCGGTAGGCCACTTTGTCCACAAAAGGAATAATGAAATTGAGGCCTGGGTTTAAGACCTTGTTGAACTTACCTAAGCGCTCGACCACCCATGCAGACTGCTGAGGTACTACCTTAACGCTCTTGTAAGCGAAGATAATGGCCAAGACGATAAAGACGATGGCAAAGATCAGGGTGCCATCAATGAGAGAAAACAAATCGTAAGGCATCGCACATCACTCGGTGGCAGCACCAAGTCTCCTTATGTCGAGGAAAGGGTAACGGCCTAAAGCGTCTACCCCTGTAGTCACAGCAGCAAATGCAGTGGTGTAGAGAGTGGGTAGGAGTGGCTGGAGTGGTAGAGAGTGGCAGAGAGTGTTGGAATGAGAGCGGGAGTATTTGTCAGTTGTAATGAGTGAGGGCGTATCCGCTTAGGAGCGATCACGGCGTACCACTTCCAGCAGCGTTAGCCATGTACAGGGCATTGCCTGTAAGGATCCTTGCCTCTGTACAGGGCCGCCCTCAGGGATCAGCGCAGGGGAGAGGGAGTGGGGCGTGATAGTGACCTCAGTAACCTCAGCAATGACAACAGTGGTTAATGCCTGTCTCTGAGTTAGCAGCTGCCGGTAATCAGCCCCATATCAGAGGTGGTAAGGCCTCGGGGACTGTTTTGCGCTACCGCCGTCTGTTTATACCGAAAAAAGAGCAGGTGGAGCACGTCCTCCGTATACGAGTGCTTGGCGCCTACAGGGGCGGGCGCTGTCATGCGCTATGTCCTGTAGTCGCGCTCTAAAGCTGTGGCGGCTATCGGTATCTGCTGGAGCAGTGCTTTAGGGATCTTTAGGAATCTTAGGGCGCGGCTGCTACTTACGCTCAGGGTCTTGGTCTTTTTCCGTGTTGTTAGCATCAGTAGCAATAGTGGTAGAGGTAGTGGTCTCTGCGGCGGTGTCAGTACCATCAGCATTTTCTGGAGTAGGGATCTGATCGCCTAACACTAACTGGGTACCATCAACCCGCACAATAAAGTAGATGCCTGGTGTCAGCACGGCGTTTTCTTTATAGGCGCGCCAATCAGTACCACGGTAGGTCACATCTGCCGTACCGTCTTCTCTGATCTTGTCAGCTTTAACCACAACACGCTGGCCACGATCGAGCTCGTTGTTTTGCTTGTCCATGTGACTCTTGAATTTGCGGCGTAACCAAAAAGAGAAGCAGGCGGCCACAATGGTCACCACTCCAGCGAGCATACACTGGTTAGGAATCGAGATCTCAAAGTATGCGCCCAAGCCGCCAGCAATGGCGCCTAATGCTACTGCCATGAGGTAAAAGGTCATGACATTCATCTCGACGATGATAATAAGCAGCGCCGCGATAAACCAAGCAATATAGAGCATCGTCATGGCAGGGGATCCTTGCTACATAGGGTGGGGTCAGGATGGATTTGTGCCCAGAGGGCTTGTGAGTACAACAAGCTGGCTCTGGCAGTGGAGGTGACTAAAGGTGATTAGTGCGTCCGCGCTTTTCCCTAATAAGCGCAACTTTGCGGTGCGACTATTTGCGTTTGCGCTTTTTGCGGGAAAGGAGCAAGCTCATGATAAAGAGCATGAGGGATAAAGGAAAGACAATGCCCATAACAGTATGTTCCACTGTTCCTGGGGTCGATAAAAATAGGCTGATGAGGCCTGAATAAAACACAACAATCAGCATAAAGCCAGCAAACGGTGGGAGTTTGGCTTTTTGCTGAGATTGCTGCGCTTGCTGTCCAGTCGCGCTAGAGCGTGACCGCAAAACTCTCTGTGCTCTTTGGGTCGTAAAGACACTGGCAGTAGGGGCTGCAGTTTTAGTGGTATGCAGGGCATGGGCGCGGGCTGCCGCACTGCCATAACCTACATTGCGGTTTACAGTGGTGCTGGTGGTGTCAGACGCTAGCGAAGCAGCCGCGGCGCTACGCGCCATTTGCGCCTCTGTATTTGCGTTTAACGTAGCTTTGCTTGCCCTGCTGGCCATGCTGGCATTGTGGCTTGGGCTTTGACTGTTGCTGTTGAGGGTGCTGTGGTTGCGGCTATTGCTGCGGCCTAGGTTGCTAGTATTGCTCAGGCCACTTAGGGGGCCGCTACTGCTCTGCATACGACCTACATTGCCACTCTCTTGCAGTGCTTGCTTGACTGCGTGGTATTCACCTCTGGCCTCAGCTTTGAGGTTAGCCATGGTGCGTTCATGCTGGGCACGGATCTTTTGCAGGCTCTCTTGTGGCGTCTCTGTGGTGTTGCCGACATTGAGTTGGGCGGTAGCACGAGCGCGATCGGCATCAGCTCGGCTGATGCTGTCACGGTGAATCTTTTCAATGTACTTTACGAAGTCCCCATCAGGTACTTCGTAAGGAGCGCCTGTGCTCATGCTGCCTCCTCAGATGAAAGCTTGCAGATGGATGGTGCTTAGGCTCTTGGTATTACCTCTCAAAGAGCAGTTGCAGAGCGGTCACGCTGTCAGCGCTAAGGAATAACTGAGCTCATAAGTGACGGCTGTAAGGTTAAGTTTAGCTACGCCCCACACCATAAGATGAATGGTGCAGGTGAGATTGAGCTGATCTTAAGTGGTGGCACGTATGATTGCCTTAAATTCCGTCATCTCTGTAGTCAGATGCTCCTCACGTGAGAGCTGTGCTGCTGTTGCTGCTACTGCTACTGTGCTACCACTACTGACTGTTAGTGCAGCGGTGGCGGCCGTGAGCAGGGTGTAGGTAATTACGTCTACAGAGACTTGTGCCTGCTAACTCCTTTGTATAGCGGCAGTCTCAGCTCTGAGCATAACAGCAATCATACCATGTAGGCATTACCAGTAAGGTGGAGCTGTTAGCAGTTCACACAGCTGTGCTTAGGAGGTGCTTAGCACGCCTCTTGTGTGTTTGCTGTGGGGTATTTGGTCACCATTATCTCCATTGCGGCAGTTAGACGACTGCTTTCTCTCATGGGGTGGGGCTAACCTGCTCTTTTCTTGATATTTATCGCGCTCCCGCACCGTTTTATCTCTGCTCATAAGAATATTTTGTGAATTTGTGACTCTGCGCGGCTCGCTCCCCTTGATTTTCTAAAAAATTTCACGCGAAACTCGCTTGCTAATGCCTCTTTTGCTATAATCTCGCAAATTTTCCCTAGGAGGCTTTATGCTGCGTATTGTTGAAGAAGCGTTAACGTTTGACGATCTCTTATTAGTTCCAGCTCACTCCACCGTCCTGCCTAACACTGCTGATCTGAGCACTCACCTTACTGCCAAGATCAAGATCAACATCCCAATGGTTTCGGCGGCCATGGATACCGTGACCGAGTCCAATTTAGCCATTGCTTTAGCCCAAGAGGGTGGCATCGGCTTTATTCACAAGAATATGTCCATTGAGAAGCAGGCTGAAGAGATTGCTCGCGTTAAGCGCTTTGAAAGCGGCATGGTTACCAAGCCTGTAGTAGTGCACCCTGATGCCACTTTAGCGGATGTACGCAGCCTTACCGCTAAGTGTGGTTTTGCCGGTTTCCCTGTTGTCGACAGTGCTGATAATCTGCTGGGCATTATCACCGGTCGTGACGTGCGCTTCTTAACGGATATGTCTCTTAAGGTTCATGAGGTTATGACCCCTAAGGCCCGCCTCATTACCGTTCGTGAGAACACTCCGCGTGAGGAAGTGATTGGCCTCATGCAAAAGAACCGTATCGAGAAGGTCTTAGTAGTGGATGACAGCTTCCACTTAAAGGGCATGATTACGGTTAAGGATTTCCACAAGGCTGCCAATAAGCCAAACGCCTGTAAGGATGCTTTAGGCCGTTTACGTGTGGGCGGTGCTATCGGTGCTGGCCCTGGCAATGAGGAGCGCGCCCGTGCCTTAGTTGAGGCTGGTGTCGACGTGTTATTAGTTGACTCTTCGCACGGCCACAGCCAAGGTGTGTTAGATCGCTTAAGCTACTTACGCAAGACTTATCCTGATCTGCCAATCATTGGTGGTAATGTGGCTACGGCTGAGGGCGCTATTGCCTTAGCTGAGGCGGGTGTGGATGCCGTGAAGGTTGGTATTGGTCCTGGCTCGATTTGCACGACCCGTATCGTCACCGGTTGCGGTGTGCCACAGATGTCTGCTATTGCTAATGCGGTGGATGCCTTACGTGGTAGCGACATCAAGGTGATCGCTGATGGTGGTATCCGCTACTCTGGCGATATCGCTAAGGCCTTAGCCGCTGGCGCCAACTGCGTTATGGTCGGTTCCATGTTCGCTGGTACTGAGGAAGCCCCTGGTGAGATTGAGATCTACCAAGGTCGTTCCTTTAAGTCCTATCGTGGCATGGGCTCTTTAGCTGCTATGTCTAAGGGTTCTGCTGACCGCTACTTCCAGTCTGACAATGCTGCTGACAAGTTAGTGCCAGAGGGCATTGAGGGGCGTGTGGCTTACAAGGGTATGTTAAGCGGCATCATTACCCAGCAAATGGGTGGCTTACGTTCGGCCATGGGCTTAACTGGCTGCGCTACTATTGACGAGCTGCGTACTAAGGCTCGCTTCGTGCGCATTACGGGTGCTGGTATCCGTGAGTCTCACGTGCACGACGTTACTATCACCAAGGAAGCTCCAAACTACCAGAGCCACTAATACGTAGCGGTGGTAGGGAGATTACGCGCAGTGTCGCGTCTTTAGGGATGAGGGCAGCTTCATCAAGCTGCCTGATCCGCAAGAACTCTCCATTATCCTTTGCTGTTTGCCCGCCTTTCTTCCCCTCCGCTTCTGCCTCCACTCTGCTCTGCTTCACTCTGGCTCGGTGATGCGCTCAGTTAAGCGTAAAACGCGTTTTGCCCCGAGTTTTGCCCCGCATAAGCTTAGCTTAGCTTAGCTGCGCTTTATCCTTAGTTTAGTAGTTTGTTTGTTGCTGCCCCGCACTTGCACTGGAATCTATCCATCCATGGCTAACATCCATTCCGAGAAGATCCTCATTCTCGACTTCGGTTCGCAAGTAACCCAGCTGATTGCTCGCCGTGTGCGTGAAATTGGTGTCTATTGCGAGATCTACCCTTTTGATGCTGACGTCGAGCGTCTCAAGGCTTTTGCGCCGCAAGGTATTATTCTCTCTGGTGGCCCTGAATCGACCACAGAAGAGGGCTCGCCACGGGCTCCACAGTGGGTGTTTGACTCTGGTCTGCCAGTCTTAGGCATTTGCTATGGCCTGCAGACCATGGCAGTGCAATTAGGCGGTAAGGTCGAAGGCTCCTCCTTACGTGAGTTTGGTTACGCCGCAGTCGACATTAAGTCAGACTGCCCTCTCTTTGCGGGGTTGAATGACCACCCTGATAACGCTCAGCCACAGCTTGATGTGTGGATGAGCCATGGTGATAAGGTTACGGCCTTACCTGATGGCTTTGTCACGGTGGGCTCTACCGAGACCTGCCCATATGCTGCGGTCTATAATGCGCAGAAGCAGTACTTTGGCGTGCAATTCCACCCTGAGGTGACTCACACCAAGCAAGGCGGCGAGATGTTACGCCGTTTTGTCCTTGACGTGTGCCACTTACACGGTCTGTGGTCGCCAAGCGCCATTATCGATGATGCTGTGGCGCGCATTCGGGAGCAAGTGGGCTCCGCTAAGGTGCTCTTAGGCCTGTCTGGTGGTGTTGATTCCTCTGTAACCGCACTGCTTTTACACCGTGCTATTGGTGAGCAGTTAGTCTGCGTCTTTGTGGATAACGGCTTATTGCGCTTAAACGAGGGCAAGCAAGTCCAAGAGATGTTTAAGGACTTAGGCCTGAACATCGTCTATGCTGACGCCTCGGAGCGCTTCTTACAGGCTTTAGCTGGTATTAGTGATCCCGAGCAAAAGCGTAAGGCCATTGGTCATACCTTTATTGATGTCTTTGCTGACGAGGCCCGCCGCTTACAAGGTGTGGACTTCTTAGCGCAAGGCACCATCTACCCTGATGTGGTGGAATCGGCCCAGACCAAGAGCGGCAAAGCTCATGTGATTAAGTCCCACCACAATGTGGGTGGTTTACCTGAAGACCTCAAGTTTAAGCTGGTGGAGCCACTGCGTGAGCTCTTTAAGGATGAGGTGCGCAAGATTGGTGTGGCTTTAGGCCTGCCAGAGAAGATGGTGCAGCGTCATCCTTTCCCTGGCCCTGGCTTAGGCGTGCGCGTTTTAGGTGAGGTGAAGAAAGAGTACTTAGACCTGCTGCGTCAAGCTGATGCCATCTTTATGGAAGAGCTTAACAACAGCGGCTGGTATGAGAAGGTAAGCCAAGCCTTTACGGTATTTTTACCAGTGCGCTCGGTAGGCGTGATGGGTGATGGCCGTCGTTACGATTATGTGGTGTGCTTACGTGCCGTAAAGACCATTGATTTCATGACGGCGAAATGGGCGGAGCTGCCATATGAGCTCTTAGGGCGTGTCTCGAACCGTATCATTAACGAGGTGGATGGCATCTCGCGCGTGTGCTACGACGTGTCCGGCAAGCCACCAGCAACTATTGAGTGGGAATAAACGCAGCGTAAGCGTGTTTACCACGTATAGTCGCAGCTTTGTAGCGGCGGCTTGCACGCGCGGTGTTGACCGCCGAGCGGTGTTGACCGCAGCAAAACTCATTATCTCGGTCTGTGCAGAGCAGGGGCGGGGGTAATGAGTTTTTTGTTTTGAGGGCGAGTAAAGTGTAGCCTTAAGCTTAACCCCAAGTGGTAGTTACCACCACCTACCTCAAAGGTGCGTCGCGGGAGCGACGCTGAGTATCAATGGGCTTCAACCATACCCGCGAACCTAAGAGCTGACAGCTCAACTCAGAGCGTCAGCAACTTATCCCTCAGGCATAGGCGCACATCAAGAGCAACATAAAGCCGAGGTGGTGTTAATTAGTGAGAGTGGGCTTTCCCCACCTCAAAGGCCGATTTTAAGCCTATCACAAGGGTGCAAATACTCTAAAGGAGCAAGGGGAAAAACGCTCGTTTCGTCTGTAAGAGGCCGTAGCTGGTAAAGCTGGCAATAGAGCGCATGTAAGCAAGGGCAGGGCAGCTCCTTAGGGAGAGGAGCTGCTGGCAGAGGATTGGGGGGAGGACTAAAGGGAAGTGCAAGAACTTAGAAGCACTGGCTCTCACAGAAGACTTTGCTAAAGTCGTGTTTTTTCAGGTCTTCACTGTCGATCATAAAGTAGATTGAGCCCGCATCACCAATGGTATAAATCCACTCAATCTTTTCTGAGTCATAAGCAGAGTTGAGGGTGAACAGATGCACCGAACCAGGCTGCAGTGGGCAATTTTGGATGTAGTAGCCGTAACCTAAAAACTCCAAAAAGTCCTCTTCTGCGTATTTGCCCTCATCAATAAGCTGCTCAAGGTAATCTTCGTAGTTGTCGATGAGTTGCGTGCGCTCTGCTTCTGTCAGCGTATGGCCATCGCTGGTTACGATCGGATTGACTTCATCTTCAATCTCGCCAATAGACATGAACGTTAGCTCTGAGAACACTTGGAACCGGCACTCAGGTATCAACTTAAGCTGAGCCTTAGTCTCAGGCATTGGCGTTGGCACTAAGGACGACACATCCTCAAAGTAGAGCACCTTACAGCTGTTAGGATCGACGTAGTTGTAGTTGTCACCACAGCTAAAGAAGCTCAAAAGGCCATGGTCAGGTAACTGCGCAGCGCAGGCATAGCCTTGAATATCACTGAGGTCAATTTGCGCCGAAAAGATCAGCGGCACATTGCTCTCGTCCTTGGCGCCGTCTTCTTGCCAAAGAGCTTGCGGCCATGCAAAACCAGGAGGCAGCAGTGGGGTACCACCAACATGAGAACGCGCGGAGAGCAAGCCTTGTAAATCAGGGTGTTTGGCCACGTATTCTGGGGTGTACACTTTGAGGTTGAGACCTTTTTTGTGGAGCGAGGCAAGCAGATTTTGGGACATGACACTAAGGATCCGTGAACAAGAGTTGTGCTAACACTTGGGTAAGAAGTTCAAGAGCAGGCAAAGCCATTAGTGGGGAGCTGTGGTAGTTCTGCCTTAGAGGCTGAAGGATAGCGAAAACACTTACTGCTGGTAAGAGTGGTGAGCGGAGTTGGGGAGACGTGGGAGAGCAGGAGATGATGTTCAAGCAGTGAGGTGTGGAAGAGCCACGGGCGCAGACTAAACCGCACTCATGTTAGCAAAAGCGGTCAGGAGGAAGAGGTGGGGTGGTGTGGGCTTCATCGCAAAACGCAAAAGTTTACGGCGCTTATTTCCGCAAAGTGAGACATGTTGCGCATTTTTGCGCAACATTGCGTTTGTTTCTGGAAAGTGCGTACTGGAGGCCTGCTTGGTGCTGTGGCACCGCGCTATAGGCGCGAGTGCACCTCCTGTTTTGTACCACCTCACCTAAGGCGGCGTGATGCGCTGTCGCTGGGATGTACTTAGTGTTGCCAACAAAGCCAAAAAAGCCAGCAGCAGCAGCTGCTGCTGAGCTGATTCGCGCAACATCCCTGATTTTCGGCCTTAGCCAGAGGACAACCATTTTCAAGGGTAGTAAGTTGTTACTCTTGCTCCACGTGCGTGCTATAGAGGTTTTAGGGGCTATGGAGAGCGAACCGTGCTGCCACATGCAGTTAGGTGCTGGTGATAGGGGGCCTGCTCACAGGCACTGTAAAGCGTAGGGTGGTAGCAGGTAAGTACAGAAAGAAAGGAGCTGCTGCGAAAAGAAAAGATAGGTTGGCTACAAGGCAGGCGGTAGGCTGGCAGGCGGCAATAATGGTGGGATGATGGGAGTGAGCTGAGCGCAGTCTGGTGGCGGCGCTGGTATGTGTGGAGGTAGGCAGAACTGTAGTTGGGTGAGGGCTAAAAATGCGTCTGGCGCACCGCTCTAATCGCCCCCACTAAGTCATCTAAAGCATGGCGAGGCGGAGTGAGCGGCTCCCCGTTACCAAGTTGCGCGATAAAGTTTGCTATGCGTTGTACCTCACGGGCATCGAGCTTCAGCGCATGCTCAGAGTTAGGGGCAACCTCGGTAAGAGCTCTAATGTGCCGTGCGGAGAGCTGTACCCGCTTTTTAGGTGAGGCCAAAATGGCGGCTATAGCCTCATTGGCAGCAGTAGCGGTAGCGCTGTCTTCAGTAGTGTTTACTAAGGATAGCTTGTTGTGCTGCTCACTGCTGCTGCGCTTTAAGGTCGGTGGCGGTACCTGTTGCCAGAGAGGTTCGGGAGGGAGCGCATTAACGCTAACCACGGAGTGCTGCAGCTTGTGCGGACGTAAAAGAGGGGCCACCGCAGTGGCCGCAGTCATGATCATGACTTGCTCATCTTTGGCCGCTAATGGCTGCTGGTAGCAGCGACGCTACCTTGTTGCACCGTAGCTGAGGCAGCAACAGGATGTGGAGCAGAAGTGCTGGTGTGAGGTGCGCTCTTAGCCGTTGATGTTGCATCTAATAGCGCTGGCTTCACTGTTACCGCTGGCGTGACGTTATCAAGCTGCGGTGTTGTTGCCACAGGGGCGGGCGCGGCTCTGGTCTGTGGTGTGTTTGCCGCTGTCTTGACAGGCGCTGGCTGGGAAGCAGTCACCGCCTTAGGAGCTGTTGCTGGTGCAGCTACTGGTGCAGTGACGGAGGCTGGCTCTGTTGCCACAGCTGTTACACTAGCCACAGCGCTGGTCTGGGCTGGTGGCATCTCTTGGTTGGAGGCATCCTGCCCCACAAAGTGCTCTATCTCCGAGGTCATGACCGCAAAGAGATTAATGAACTTGCCCTCATCTAAGGTGATACCACGGCCCATACGCTTGTGGTCAGGTGACCATTCGCGGATGTCGTATTGTGCGGGGCCATAATTCCAGCTCACCACATTAAGCTCCATCCTCCAGCCAGAGCGTGGGTTAACGTACACCACGCCGATGTGGCGCACAATCTGGAACTGGGGCTCGCTGTCCTTTGGCTTGTAAGGGGAGGCCTTGTTCTCTCGGCTCTGGCGCTTGTAGCTGCCACCATTACTGCCATTACCGCTGTTCCATCCATGGCCATTGCTATTGCCATTGCCATTGCCATTGCTGCTGCTATTGCCGCTGCCATTGCCGTGGTGATAACTGCCACTACCACCGCCATTACGGCTAAAGCCATTGCCATTACGGCTGTAGCTGCTATTACTGTTGCCAGAGAAGGCGGCTGCAATGTTGGCGACATGCTCCGCACTTGGTGCTTGCAACACCGGTAATGGGATGTGCGTTGGGGTAGCGATCTCAGCTTGGTCTAAGAGCGTGACCAGTGGATGTAAGGTCAGGCCAGCCGGAGCATAGCGGGTGAATAAAGGCACTTGTAGGAAAGTGAACTCCACAGGCTCTGCCTTAAACTCAGCACGGTGCTGCTTTTCTGCTGTAAGCGGCGTGGTGCTTTCGTTGATAGCGGTTGGGGAGCCTGTTGGTAACTCTGGCTCGGTAGTGGCGTCCCATGGCTCCTCAGGGATGAGGTCACCAAATAAGGTGTCGAATTGAGGGTTAAGCTCAAAGTCACTGACGGGATCACTGCAATGTGCGGTGAGCTGGCCACAGCTGCTTGGCAGGGGCTCAGTGCTGCACGCACTCAGGTTACTTGGCGCGAAAGGAAACGCCGACAGATACTTCATCTCTTACTCCTTGTTGAGGGAATGAAACAAACCAGTAAGGCACGGAGGCGCTTAACGGTAAGCGAACCCGTGTGGGCCTTTCCTCTAGAGTAGGAGGTGGGTTTTCATGAACACCCCCGCAAAAGTGACGTGACCTTATGTATCTTGCTGTCCTAGTGTGAATAGCAGACGAGCAGGAGCATTGCTTTTGCCGATATTTATCGCTTTGGTGAGGGGGATGATGCTTTGCCTAAAGAGTGGGGTGTCACATAAACTTGCTCGGTGTGCTTACGGGGATGGCATTCTTTAGACGTATGCTGGGAACTGCTCTGTTGTGGCTTATTTATCAGGAGTATGCGCAAAACGGCGGTAAAGGCAGGCCAAATGGCATTGGCCTTGCTGGCGGCCAAAAGGCGAGGGCAGAGACGTGTTTGAGGTGCTTTTTTCACGTGAAAAATAGAGGCAGGTGGGCATACCTGTAACTTCTGTAACTGGAGCCCGCCATGGCTTTAGAGGAATCTTGGTGTGCGCCAATGCCACGTGGAGATCAGTGTTGAGTAGCAGCTATAGAGCTTCTAAGCGGTGTTTGCATAGCTTAAGCACCATGAGGGATGAGGTTATGAAGCTCGGCGTTGTGCAGGGCAGTTTTAAGGCGCGTGTATGGCAGGTGTGGCTTTGCTCTGAGGTGGAGGGCGGGTACGGGTAGCTGTTTCTACTATCTTGAATCACCGCACAGAGCATGAAGTACAGGGTCGCCCACACCAATGCAACAAGCTGATGTTTATCTGCGTTAGTGCCATGCTGTGGCAATAGCTCTAAGCCCTGCGCTTCATCAAGAGGCGGTGTGCTTGTGTGCAAGCGCATCTCACCTAAGCTCGAGTTCCTGCAAGTATTGCTTCAGCACAGGGACAAATTCCTTGGCCACATCTTTGTTGGTAATAGCGCAATTGAACTTGCGCTGCTCAGGGTCATCTGGATCATCAGCATCATCAAGCTCATTCCCAGCAATAGACTTGATGGAGAAATAGCCCGCCTGCACCAACAGCTGCTTAAACGTTGCTGGGCCGAAGTAATTGGCCGCATTGAGCTCAGCATAAGACAAAGTGAACTGTTGCTCGCACAGCTCCTTGAGCTCATCTTGCTTCAGAGCATGCTTGCGCACGTAGGTGCTTAAAGCTGAGGAGGCATTAGCACTGCGCATCCAGTAGCTGCCAAAGTAAGGTACTTTGTTCCTCGACTTTACCACAGAGAAGAACCGGTTAATGGCATACGGGCAATACACCTCGATAAAGGCATCGTAGTCAAAGCAAAAGCCAGCGTAATAGAGCTGTAGCTGCTCCAGCAGTTGCTCCTCGGTGATATGCATACGTGCAGCTGCAAGCGGAATGTACTGAGCAAAAGCCTGCTTAATCTCTTCTTGGGTATAGCCCAACAAGTCTGCAAAGTCAGGATCCATGCTCAGGTCTTGGATATCCTGTCCTGTGAACAATGAGGTCTCACGGTAGCGCATGATACCAGTGACCAAAACAAAACGTAGTTTTGGCAACTCACGCAGCCAAGAGTAGAAGATTTCAAGCACCCCCATGAAGATGTTGAAAGCCTCTGCATTGTCGTCGCTGTGAGACAGCGAGTAGTCCCACTCATCGATCAAGAACACCAGCTTGTGCTGTTGCGCAATACTGTTAAATTGGCGTAAGAACCCATTGAGAGTTCTACTCTGCTCAAAGCTTTTCACCTCTGGAAAGCCAGCCTCACTGAAAGCAGCAACCAATGTCTCTCTAAGAGAAATCTCAAAATCATTGGCGTTTTTCACAGCAATGGTCTTAAACGACAGGAGAATCACGGGGTAAGTCTTTTCTGTCCACAGCTCATAAATGGCTTGGCCCGCAAAGCTCTCCTTACCGTGAGCGAACATCTCATAGAGCATAGAGCACAAGGTAGATTTACCCATGCGACGTGGGCGGGCTAAGAATACAGAGCGGTAGGCCACCAGTTTCTTAAGTTTGGCGGTCTTGTCGACGACTAAATAATTGCCATCTTGCAAACTGCCCCAATCAGAAACTCCCATAGGGATGGTTGGCAGGTTTTCTAGCGCGGTCTCTGTATGTTCACTATTGGCCATAGAAGCTCAACCATCGATAAGTTCTTACCCAAAACGCCTTAGGCGCTATTTTAACGTATAGCCAGCCCATACTCGGAGCTGAGTGAGCTGATCCTTGCAAGATGGGGCTTATAGGGGCTGTAAGGGGATTAGCTGGAGTATTGAGGACGGTCATATCTACGCCAATATGAGGCTGGCAGTAGTGGTTGTCGGAGGTTCTGGTGATTGGTATTAAGTCCTCTTACCCAGAGTGGTCGGAGTTAGGGCGTAAGTGCTTGTACTGTACTGTACTGTGCTGTACTTGGTTGGATAAATACCAGCGTCCCCCAGCCGTGCTGCAATGGCGGCTGCATCTTCCTTTGTGTGCCCCAGAGTAGCGCAGCTATCTTCTTTTAAGTCTTAACTTAGCATCCACCACACTCTTACCGCCAGCTAGCTCTAGAGCGTACTCAGGGCGTCATCGCAATTAGCTTGTCCCAAGTCACCAAGCCTTTACCCACAAACTATCTTGCAACAAAAGCGTGAGCTAGCCACTCATTCCACCGCAAACGCAAATGCTAAAATAACCCTCGCAACGTGCCCTCTGTTTGCCTTGGCGTAAACTCCCTGCACTCCAAACACTACCGCCACTCCCACACTCTCTCCACTCCCGCTACTTTAGCCTCTCCCTTCACGCCCCCAATCGCAAACGAATACGTCTTGTGCTCCTCGTGCTGCAATCAGACATCTTGGTAAGGAGTCTTCATGTACCCTGAAGTGGTTCCTATCGATGGCAATATCGAATTAGTCCAAAACTCTGGTATCCAGTTCATCGACTGTGACGCCATGGTCGATTGGAAAAGTAAAGACAATCTGAGTACCATCAGAGCCATCGAAAACGGATACTTCGTCCGCTTCGCCGCCTCCAAAGATGAGCCTCTGATTCGCCTCGTCCCTAAAATCTCCTCTGATATCACCTACTTCGATCCAATTAACGATCGCCCCGTCGATATCAATAACGCTACCTACGTCGTCCCGCTCAAGCAATCCCTCGAGCTCTACAACGGCGTCTGGTTCCCTGTTCCCTATATCCCTGAACACATCCAAGAGCACGCCTACGGCCCTATTAACTGGGTACGCGCCCGTATCGTCAAGGTCACCGACCCCCAAGCCATCGAGCAATACCAAATCGCTCACGGCCAAAAGATCGCGGTGCGCCCTAATGCCGTACACTATCAGGACTCCCCTCAAGACTCCTTACCACAGGCCGTTATCGGCGGCCCTCAAGGGGCGGGCGCTGCTTTAGGCGCTAGCAGCGCAAGCGCCACTGGTGTCGGCACAGCAGGCAGCGTAGTTGTTGGTGGTGGCAGAAACAGCACCGAGTACTACCGTGTGGTGTTAGCCTTTGATACCAACACTCAAGACTACGATGAAAACATGGGCTACTTCGCGCCAACCGAGCGTGATGTTGAGTCCGGTGTGCGCTTTAAGCTCGCCTATACCGCCGATAAGAGCCAGCCTTTCTTAAAAAGCGTTAACAACGGCCTGCCATGGGTACGCGAGTGGGCCGAAGCCGTCTTCCGTGACCTTTACAAAGAGCGCTTAAAGCCAAAGTGCCTCGACGATGAGCTGCAAGATCTCATCGTACAGGATCACATGCACGAGGCGCACTATTTAAACGTGCTGGCTTTCTTAGGCTTCATCATTGAGCCGCGCCCAGTGCACTTTATTGCTAACCAAGTGCACAGCTCTGGTAGCGCCACCTCCAAGATCGTCGATGTCAGCCTCATCCTCGATATCGGTAACGCCCGCTCCTGCGGCATCATGGTCGAAGACCATCCTAATGTGACGCGCGGTGACGACGACTTCTCTGATACCTACGTCCTCACCTTACGTGACCTCAATGCTCCTGAGCAGGTCTATGCCGAGCCTTTTGTCAGTCGCATTGAGTTCTCTAAGCCTGACTTTGATTACGACAACCGCTCCGCCCGCTCGGGACGCCCTGATGCCTTTAACTGGCCATCCATGGTGCGTGTCGGCACCGAGGCGGCCAATTTAGCCGCCCATCGTGAGGGTAACGAGGGTACTTCAGGTATCACCTCTCCCAAGCGTTATCTGTGGAACACCGATCCGCTCACTAACGATCGCTGGATCTTTAATAACTACTCTTACTTAATCGACAGTAAGAAGCTGCATATCCAGCAAAAGGATCAAGTGCAGCGAGCCTTCTTAAACAGCATTGGTACCTTCTTTAACACCAATGGTAAGGCCTACTTTGCCTTAGACGAGGATGATAACGTCTTTGACAATTTAGAGTCCTGCTACTCCAATCACTCCACCATGACCTTTATGCTCATTGAGATCATCCTCCAGGCCATGGTGCAGATGAACTCGGTGGCGCAGCGTGAGCAGTGCACCTCCAAGAATACCCCACGCCGCTTAAAGGCCATTATTCTCACCACGCCACCGAGCATGCCTGCTGAGGAAAAAGAGCTCTACCGCGATTGCGTCTATCAGGCCTTAGGCATCATCTGGAAGAGCCTTGGCTTTGATGAGAGCTCTCCACGTGAGTTTAACTTCAGTGCTGCCGCCCGTAAGGCCGCGCAAGAAGCTGCAGCGGCTGGTGCTTTAGGCGCTGCTGATGCTGGGGCAGGTGTAGGGGCTGGTGCCGCTGAGGTGAGCGTAAGCGTGGGCAATGCCGCCCCTCCAATAATGCCGCCAGTGCCTGAGGTCTTTATGGACTGGAATGAGGCTGAAGCAGGGCAGGTGGTCTATATCTACAATGAGAGCCAAAAGACCTTCCAAGGTAACTGTAAGGCCTTTATCAGCTGTCTGCGCCGTCCAACCGTGCGCTCGCGTATCGCGGAGCGCCTCGTTGATGCCGATGGTGATGCGCTGCTCTCAGCCCGTATCGCCTCGCTCGATATTGGCGGTGGCACCACCGACCTTGTGATAAAGGACTACACCTTTAAGCGTGACGTCCCGTCTTACGCTGCGGACATCATTCCTCATGAGGTCTTTACCGACGGTTTTAAGATCGCTGGTGATGACATCCTGCACGACCTCATCAAAGAGTGCATCATGACGCGCTTAGCGCTGACCTTAGTGCGTTATAACATCAACTTTAAGCCAGTGCTGCAGCAACTGGTAGGTGAGGTGAACAGCGGTAATGTGCGTAACGAGATGTTACGCTCGCAGCTGACGCAGCAAATTCTCGTCAAGATTGCGTACAAGCTGCTTTTCCACCTCGAGAACCTCGATCCTTTTGCCAACACCTGCATCGTTAAGGGCTCAGTACGCGACTTCCTCTGCGATACCGAGAGTAACCCTGCGCTGCCAATTAACGTCAAGCGCCCAGGGCCTTGTGAGATGCCAAACCCAGAGGTGGTGGCCTTTGTTGATAACATCATGGGCCAGTACCTGCGCGGCTTCTCCATTATGGATTTCAAGCTGAGCTTTGATATCGCCAGAATCAACCGCACGCTGATGGAGGGCCGCAAGTTCAATCTCTGCCGTATCCTCGCGAAGCTCTGTGAGGTGCTTACCACCTACGATTGCGACTTGCTCTTACTTACGGGGCGCTCCTCAAAGTTGCCTGGCATTCGTTCCTTCTTCCTGCAGCGGCTTAACTTGCCAAGTGCGCGCGTGGTGCCAATGCACTCCTATCGCTGCGATACGTGGTACCCATTCAAGCGTGACGGTGAGTTCATTGGCGACCCAAAGACCACCGCCTCGGTGGGAGCGCTTTTGTGCTACCTGCGCCTGTCGCACGACAAGTTCCCTAACTTCCGCTTCTACTCCTACCCTGAGGACGTTACCAACAACGCTCACTACGTTGGTATTATCGACAATACCAACATGATCAGCGATGAGGCCGTGCTCTATAAGTACGAGTCTTCGGCCATGGTGGCGCGTAAGAACGTGACCTCCGAGGAGGACGAGGAGTCGAACTTTGTGCCTTACCACCGCACGGACGAGTCCTTTAAGACGCAGCTCTCGGTTGAGCTCGGCTGCCGCTTATTGGACGACCCAAACATGGAGTCGACCCCGCTTTTTAAGATCGAGGCTTACAACAGCGTCGATGACATCAAAAAGGTGAAAAAGGCCTTAGCGCTCTACTACCGTGACTTAAGCCGCGAGGGCGTTATGGCCATGATCGAGCAGCTCGACTTTGAGATTCAAGATCACTACCGCGCAGCGGTGGAGCCTCTGCTGCAAGCTTATGAGGGCTTTGGTGGTAATGATGGCAATGGCAGTGGTAACAGCGCTAGCGCTAGCACAGATGCAACCACAGCAGCCCTGACCAACCCAACGCTCATGGCCTACAAGCAGAACCTTGAGCAGCAGCTGCAAGCGGCGGTGACGGCGGAGGCGGAAACCAAGGTCGAAAAGCCAACGGGCCTCAAGTCACTCTTCGGTGGCAACGATAAGTACGAAGCAGAGAAGCAAGCGCTCATTAGCTCGCTCTTCCAAGAGCGTTATGCTGAGGCTGTGACAACGCCTCTTAACCAGTACTTTGAGGAGCAGCGCAATGAGGCAGAGAACAAGCTCAGCCTGCTGCTCAACGAGGCGCTGGAAAAGAACATTGCGGTGGTGCGTGAGCGCTTTAGCCGTGGCTTTGAGGGCTTGCTGCGTAAGCTCAATATTGAGCGCGCGCACTTTAACGTGACCTTAAAGACTGTCAATCGGCATTCACCTTATCCGGTGGCCTTTATCAAGCGCAACTTGCCACAGCTTAAGAACGTGGAGAGCTTTGAGCTCGAGCGCGTTGAGTCTGAGGATGGCCGCGATTACACGCCTTACTTTAGGATGTACTTAAAGACCATCTCCGGCGCTAAAGTGAAGTATTTCATGGATAGCGGCGCTATCGACCTCAATGGTATCAATCCACGTTTTGTGTTGTAGCGGTTAAGGTGCAGCGGTTTCAACGTAGGTTTAATCGTAGGGGGCTCTATCTGAGGTGGTCTCAAGATAGGATCTAGCGGCTGATGCAGCAGTGCGATGTAGCGCCGTTGCAGCGCAGTAGCGGCAGGTAAGAGCTGTAATAATCAGTCGCTCATCTCGATGATACGGCGCCGTTGGCACCGTGCTCTAGCGCCCTGAGGCTTTAATCTCATTAGGTACAAGCCTCACCCTTACCCTCAACCTCATCACACCGCACCATACATGACCGTACCGCACCTCTGGGCCTCACCAGCAAGGCCAGCAATTTAAGTTCAAGGCAGGACATCAGGCAGCTGTCTGGAGATTACAACATGCCATCAGTGCAGCAAGAATTTAGCAATGCGACCTGTGCCACCTCTTTAGGCAGCTCATGGGTAGAGCGCAACCAAGCTCTAGAAGACGAATTACACTTCCAAGCACCGGAGCTCTTTGTCGATTTAGACCGCACCACCAAGCGTCTTGATTACACCATTCATAACCTCACCCACCGTCCGACCATCGGTCTCTTTGGTGCTTCACAAGCCGGTAAAAGCTACTTAGTCTCAACCCTTGCTGCTGGTGCCAATGGTAAGCTCACCACCCACTGGGATAAAGAACTCATTAACTTTATCCGCCACGTCAACCCGTCGGGTAATAACTCCGAAGCCACGGGCTTTGCCACGCGCTTTACACACGAAGCACAGCCTACCCCTGAGGGCTTTCCTGTCGCCTTAAAGGTCTTAAGCGAAATGGAATTGGCGATGATTCTCGTCAATGCCTTTTTTGCTGATATCAACCAGAGCGATGTGACGGTACCAAGCGATGAGAGCTTCTTTTTAGCCCACCTGAAAAAGCTCGAGTCCCTCGTCGATACCGCCGCACAGCAAAAGTTTTTTGCCTACCCGCAAGAGCTCATGGATAAGCTCCATGCCAGCGCAGGTGCCGCAGGTAGCGCTGCTGACACTGACCGCGCTAATAGCGCCCTGCAGGTAAGCAATAGCGATCTTGAGCAGTTCTTCCGCGCAGGCCGTACCGTGACGGTAAATGGCGTCACTGAGCGCAATTACTTACAGCCTGCTGATATCAGCGAGCTTGCGGACTATGTCGCCACTAATTCTACAGGCAAGATCGGTGGCTTTGAGCGCATGCCAAACTTCTGGCTTAAGCTCCGCCACATGCTGCCCTTTATGACCTTAGATGGGCGCGTGCAGGCTTTAAGTGTGCTCTGGCAAGAGCTGCCTATCTTTAATGAGACCTTCCGCACTCTTGCCCATGAACTTTTAAAGCTCGAGGGCCACGACACCATTTTTGCGCCGCTGGGGGCCTTTGTTACCGGCAGTGGAGAGGGGCTGGTGCAAAATGCCACTGGCACCATCATGCACATCACCAAGCTTGCAACCATGTTCTCTGATACGAGCACGCTCACCTGCGCTCTCACCGGCACTACTGACAGTGCAAGCGCTGGGGGAGCCGTGATCGCTACCCCTGAGGTCAATGTCTCGCGTTTAGCGGCACTGTCGCTGGAGCTTAGTTTCCACCTTGAAGATAGCGGCTCGCTTGATGACTTTGATGTCTTAGACCTGCCAGGTGCCCGCTCCCGTGATGTCGTGCAGCTTAAGGACGTGATCTCTGATGGCGCCGCCTATAAACAGGGGGAGGCCCTCTCCGATGCTATGCAGTTGCGTGGCTCGGAGTTTTTCCGCCGTGGTAAGGTCGGTTACCTCTTTGAGCGCTACGCTCGCCGCAATGAGATTGAGCAATTGCTCTTTTGCATCGGCGTCAATGCACAGCAAGACGTGACAACGGTGCTTACTATCCTCTCGGACTGGGTCGAAAAGAACGTCGGTGAGACCCCACAAAAGCGCGCTCAGAGCCACAATCCACTTACCATTGTTCTCACCCGCTATGATGAGGTCTTTAACCGCCAGCTGCGCAATTTACAAAACGCGCTGCCTCTTGATATGAATCAAGAGCTCAATATCGCCTTAAATCGTATCCAAAAGCTCAACTGGTTTAACGAGTGGACACCAGGTAAGCCTTTCGATCGTGTGCTTTTGGCCCGTAAGCCAAACTTAGGTGAGCTCAATCCGTGGCTGGAGAGTGAGCCGCAAACCAATAAAGAGCTGGCTATACGCCCTGATTGCGTTGAGGCGATTGCGCAGGTTAAAGCGCAGCTCATGGCCGTGCCTGACTTCCAATTGCATATTGCCAATATGGCGCAGGCTCTTGAGGAGGTCTTAGCTCTCAATGATGGTGGCGTCAGCCGTATTAGCGCCCATATCAAAGAGCACGCCTTAACTGAGGCCGAGCGCCAATCGTCCCGTACTTACAAAGCGCAAGCGGCTTTAGGAGAGTGCCTCAATCTCTTACAGCCTTTTGCCACGCGCGATAGCGCCATTGCCTTAGAAAAGGCAAAGGTCGAGGCCAAGAAGCTGACCTTAGGGCTGATGCAGTGTAATGCCATTGCCCCGTGCCTCGATCTGATTCGCACCTTAATGGATGTCGAAGAGGAGCGCTTGGAGATTATCTACCAGCATGGCTTCTCCACTGGCTCTAATGTGCGCCGCTTTGTCCAAGAGGTGTGCAATTACTACCTAGAAAACGTCTCGCTGCTCTCGCGTCGTGATAACAAAAAGGTGGCGGCTATTGCTGAGTTGATCGCCAATGGCTACAAGCAGGTACAAAAGAACCTCATGGCCGATCCAAATAGTGTGGCCTATTTCTCTTTGTGCTACGACCCAACTGAGCAGCGCTTTAAGACGCCGGAGGAGTTTAAGGACGACGTTATCTTCCTTTTAAACAACTTCTACAAGGAAGTGGCTAAGACCTTTAGCTCGCCACAGATTGGCCTCAAGAACTACATGACGCAAATGCTGCTGCGCCAGGAAAATATCAATGAGGGCTTTGTTGATATTGTGCGCGTGCAGGTGCAGATCATGAGCACCATCTTAAGTGACTTTAACCTTTACTTAGGTGCTAACCTGCTGCCAAATAGCGCCGCTAAGGCCGCGTTAGCGCAGTCGCAAGCGCAAGCCAGTGCCGCTGCGGCCTTAAGTGCCGCCGCTAATGGCGCGCCCATTCCAGTTGCTCCAGCCCCAATCCCAGCCCCTGCCCCTGCCGCAGCGGCTGGCGCTGGTGCTGCTAGCACTCCAGCCTACGGGGATGCTGACCCTTATCAGGCGGTGTCACCAGCCGCGCCTGCAGGCGGCTATGGTGGCGGCA
This sequence comes from Candidatus Anaerobiospirillum pullicola, assembly GCA_018884035.1. Taxonomy (GTDB): domain Bacteria; phylum Pseudomonadota; class Gammaproteobacteria; order Enterobacterales; family Succinivibrionaceae; genus Anaerobiospirillum; species Anaerobiospirillum pullicola. The sequence goes on along the minus strand of JAHLFE010000163.1, from coordinate 47,888 downwards.
TGGGCTTTGGGGATGAGGGCATGGAGGACGACTTTTCTGACCTCGTCGGCACCGCTGATGAAAACGATTATGGAGCCTATACTCCCGTAACCCCTGCGGCGGCGTCGGCGACGCCTGCTATAGCTGTCGCTGCTGCTGCCGCAGCGGCTAATCCGGCGGATGCAGCGGCGGCGCAAGCGGGCTTTAGGACGCAAACTGTGGCCTATACGGCCCGCCCTAATGCAGCTATTAATGCCAGCGGTGTGGGCTTGCAGCAGCTCATTAGCGTAGAGCAAAGCGTCTTAGGTACCACCGAGGGGCCGCTTAACCACTTTACCCATCAGCAAAGTAAGATCAGCTACCACGAAGGCGGCGGCCGTGCGGTCTTTGCGCCGTTTACGCAGGTGGACGATACCAACATCCTGCCACACCTTGACGCTGATTCGGCGGACTACGAGTTTCACTTTATCAGTGACTACATGTCCACGCTCATGTTTATGATGTGTCAGATTAACGTGCTCGCGCAGAGTAAGTTTAAGTTTCCGGCACAGGAAAACCTGCTCTTGTGCCAAATTCTCTCGACCATGGAGGCGTGTCAGTAAGCGATGCCGGTCTCAGATAAAATTGCGCGCTTTGCCCCGCTTAAGCAGCCTGGGCACGGCACCTTTACCCTCTTACACTTCAATGGCTTGCAGTCCTTAGGCGGCTATCAGGCGGGGATCGAACTTATTGTCGTGCGCCGTAACGAAGAGCCTTTAGCCGATTGGGTCTCGCCTCAGGCTGATGGCTTCTTGCGCATTCAGCCGAAAAACTGCCGCCAGCGCGCCCTCGATTTCTGCTTTGATGTCGGCCCTGAGGTCGTAAACCCAATGGCCTTTGATAACAGCGGTGATTACCTGCTCAAAGTCAAAGATCAGCGCGGTGTATATCAAACCTTTACTGTGGCCATTCAGGGCATGCCGCGTCCGAGCAGCAACTTTGGCCCAAAGCCACAGCCACGCCCGAGCTTTAAGGCGCAGGGGCCTAATGGGGCGTATATGTCCCCAGAGGAGCGCTTACGCGCCGCCCAAGAGGGCACGGGTTTAGGCCCTGATTCCAATAAAGCCTCGGCTTCGTCCTTTACGGCAGCGGCTGCGGGTGAGCCAGTAACCCCTGCCGAGCGGCAAGCGCGGGCTAATGCTACGCAGCAGGCGGCCATGGATGCGGCGGCTAATCGGGAAATTAAGACTCAAGCGGCGGGCACTCTCATTAAGGTCATTGGCATTGCCTGCGTTATTCTGCTCTTATTGGGCGCGGCTTATTTCCTCAAGGATCTGATCTTTAATGATTTAGAAGGTACCAGCCCCGCCTCTGTAGCGCAAAGTCAGAGCCAAGAGGAGCAATCTCCGGCAAAGGCAGAGGAAACACCTCAGCTTGAGGAGAATGCAGGTGAAAAGCTCTCTTTAGGCACGGCTGTAGGTGGCCTTGTAAGCAGCAATCCGGTGTGCCGCATTGATGGCGCCAAGGGCGATGACCGCACCATTATCAACAATTGCTTAGCGTCGAACCCAAGCAATGAGGACTTACGCGGTATGCTGGCGGAGTCTCTGCGCTTAAATCGCTGTGAGATTGCGCTGCGTATTTTGCGTACTAAGGGCCGCGCCGCTGATGGTGGCCTGTATGCTTACGTTTATGCGATGTATGCTGACCCACGCAGTAAGTTTGCCAGCCAGTGCATCACCAAGAGTGATGCTGATGCGCAGTACTGGGCGCAGCGCGTGCAGAATGACCAGACCTTTAATCTGCAGGAGGCACAGGACTTTATGCAGCAGTTACCATCTGGGGCGGCTCAGCCTCAGCAGCAGAGCCAAGGACTGCAAGGTAATGGCGCCGCCCGTGCGGTTACTGGTGCTGGCGGTGGTAGGGGCATAGCCAATTAACAGCTAACTCACAGAGCCTACCTTAAGCGCTTGTTCCTGCCCTGTACCCGACCGTGAGGAGGTCTGGGATAATTTTGTAAAGCTGATAAACTCATGGTTTATGGGCATGCAGCAGACTATCTCGAGGTAAAGCTTGAGCGCAACGTAATGCACTTTACCTCAGTTTTGTGGCATAAGCCCCTTGTTTTGGCCCATATTACCTTTAAGTAGGTGTCCAAGAAACGCCTTATTTATGCTCTTTGTAAAAATTAAGCTAGACCTCCTCACGGTCGGCTGTACGCACGTCGTAAGCAGTAGGGGGTAGGGACAGTGCAGCTGTTGCCTGCATGAGGCGTAAGAACTGGTAAGATGCCGTTATACTTCCTGAGTCCAAGGTGAATCTGGTCGAGGTGAATTGCATGCTAAAACTGAAGCCGTTAGCGCAACTAATGCAAGCAAGCTCGTTGGGTGGCACTGCACTGCAAGACAGCTCGGGGGATGATTCTGACCTGCAAAACATCCCCTTGGGGGTATCTCATTGGGACGATTTGCAGGACAAGTTTTTTGACTACGTAGTTGTTGATAAAACAGCTAAGTTGGCAGAGCTGGTGAAATACAATGCAGTTTTCATTGGCCGTCCACGACGTATGGGCAAGACCACCTTGTGCTCTATGCTCTATGAGCTGTTCGCTCATGGCAAGGGTAAATTTGAGGACACAGCTGTTTACGAGCTGTGGACAGAACCTGATGTTTACCCCGTGATTCGCCTCTCCTTTAATGTTATTGGCGGCGATGATGTCAGTCAGTTTGAGGCGGCCCTTAAAGATGCAGTAGTCAATGCCTTTTGTCTGTCAGGCTTCCCTGAGGTGAAGAGCTTTCAGCGAGACATGACCATCTCTGGGTTCTTAGGCCAATTTAACCAGATTGCGCTACAGCACGAGCTGGTTATTCTTATCGATGAGTGGGATCGTCCCTTGACCAGACTCATCGACAATAACGATGACAATGCAGACAAGTTCAACGTTGTCAGGTCAGTACTTAGCGTTTTCTACGCTTGGTTGCGTGTCGTGCCCAATGTGCGTTTCACGTTGGTCACGGGTATCATGCGCTACAGCGAATTTTCCCCGTTTACTGGGCAGGATATCCAAGACTTAAGCATGGAGCCTTATTGGGCGGATTTGCTGGGCTATACCCAAGAGGATGTACGCACCTACTTTGCGCGTTACATCCTCCTCGCTACCAAGAAGCTTGGCATCAGCGAAGAGCAGCTTTTTGAGAAACTGGAGCTGTACTATGCTGGCTTTTGCTTTGATGAAAATGCCTCGGTCAAGGTGTATTGTCCATATGCTATTAACAGTTTCTTTGATCAATTAACCGATCCTGACAAGCAGCTGATGTTTGATAGCTTTTGGATGGAGAGTGCCTGTGCTCGCGAAGCGTTAACTTCTTTCTTGAGCACCCATCCTCTGGCGCCAACAGACCTCAGCCAGATTTGCCTGCAACATTTCACGCTGACTAAAGATGAGCTCCGTGAGCCCTTTTTCTTTGGTTTCTTTGGCTCCGGTGGCAGCGTTAAGTTCAAGCAGCTCTTGGTTCAGGGTGGCTACTACTCCATTAAGTCTTTGGTACACAACCCTGTAACGGGCAAGAGAGAGTTCAACTGCGGTGTTACCAACCAAGATGTGGTAAAAGATTTTGAGCCAGTGGTGACCAACTACTTGGTGAACTTTGACGCCGATAAGAGTAAGGCGCTTAAAGCGTATGGCGCTGCGGCGCAACAGAGCCTCCTTGCCGGTGACTTCGAGTGCATGTGCATTAGGCTTAACCAGATCCTAGGTAAGATTCACTCTCAGATCCTGAACCATGCCGATGAGGAGCTATACCGTGCCTTCATAGCAAGATTCCTGAGAGCTAACCTCATTAAGGTTTCAGCAGAGGTCGTGAACACCCTTGGACGGTGCGATTTGGTGGCGGTCACCCCTGATCGCCTCTACCCCATTGAGCTTAAGTGTCTCAGTGCCGATAAAGACACAGAGCATCATAAGTTCACCCGTCTTACTGATGGTGATACCCAGCTCTTAGAAAAAGGTTATGGCAGCAACCTCACTGATAATGACCTACCACAGACTGGTGTGATCTTGGTCATTAGCGATAAAGACCACCAGATCTGTGCGTGGCGTACCTTGACACAAACAGATGCAGGTATTGAGCACCATGAGGGATATATTCCACCGCTCAATGTGCTGACCCAACAGCAAGTTAAGTACGGTAGGGTGCATTGGCAGTCACAGCCGCAAACGCCGTCGCCAACGCAGCTTTAAAGGCACAACGACAGCAGCAAGGTAGAGCGTGTTGCTCTGGCAGCCTGCAAGATAGGCGTCACCATATCTCTGCGGTACTGCGGTACTGCGGTACTGCGGTACTGATGTACCGCTGTAGCCTTGAGCCGTTCACTCCTAACAGTAGTGGGTACCGTTTGCTTGTACTGTAAGGACGTAAGAACCAGCGCCACAGGCGCCACGAAGAGCACTGCCATAGGCTGTAGCCTGTAAGATTGGTGCCTCCTTTACTCCGAGACCAGCTCCGCTTCGTAAGTAAGCGGTGCTCTGCTATTTTCATGTTTTGTAACCTGCACGGTGGCTTGCTGCCTGCACCTCATGTTTGCGAGGAAACACGCATGCTATCCCCTCAAAAGCCTGTCCTCACCACCTCGTGGCGACACCTTACAGCCACGCTGCTTACTGGTGTCACCCTCGCCGCAGCTGCCGCTTTTGCCTCCGTTGCGCAGGCTGCCCCGAACGCCACTTCCTCGGACTGGGCGCAATACCAAAAGCCGCTCTTAATGGAAAATAAGAGCACGCTCTATCAGCGCGTCTTAAGCACCCCAGGCTGCCTTTTAAAGTCCGATCCTAGCGCCCGTGACGGTAGTGAGGTACCTGCCTTTAGCCAGTTCTATGTCTATGCCGATCAGGGCGATTCCTACCTCGTCGGTAATAACGCCACCGGTAATATCGTCGGTTACCTCAAAAAAGACTGCTCTGTGCCGTGGAAGCAGCAGCTGGCAATGCTCTTTACCAATCCGGCTAACCGTATGCGCGCCCTCATTTTTGATGAGGAAGCTGCCCTTGATCGCATCATTGATCAAGACGACGGTGCCGATTACTACAAGCAGCTTTACGCGCAAGTTGAGGCAGGACAGAGTGCGGCGCACGTGATCTCCATCGAGCCTGCCGAGTACGTTGATTACCAAAAGCAGTTCTATCTCTTGCCAATCTTAAACAGCGTCGAGAGCATGTTCCCAGACGGCTCTTACGTCTATAAGCACGAGATCGCTTCCATTGTCTCTAAAGATGCGCAAAATGTAACCACGGCGCTCGCCTCCCAAAAGTCCGCTACCACTAGCACCTCTGGTGCTACTAATAGCTCCAGTGATGTTGCTACTAGCACCAGCGGTGCTGCTACGAGCATCAGCGCTGCCACCCAGCAGGGCAATGCCGCTAGCATCACTGCACCTGTAAACGGGGCCGAAGCCTCTGCTGTAGCGGCTAATGGTCAGGGCGATGATAAGACCCAGCCTAATGCTGCTATTGTGGGCTTTAAGTCCGCCATTGTCTTTGTCATCGACGCCTCGATCTCGATGCAGCCGTATATTGACCGCACCAAGCAAGCGATTAACTCCATTTACAAGAGCATTGAGGCCTCTAACCTCAATGACAGCGTGCAATTTGGCATTGTGTCCTTCCGTGCTGACACCAAAAAAGTGCCAGGCCTTGAGTACACCGCCAAGATGTACTTACGCCCAGGTGAGGCACATAACGCCGCAGAGTTCAATGCTAAGGTCGAGCAATTAGAGCAAGCCAAGGTCTCTAGTGCGCAGTTTGATGAGGACTCCTACGCCGGTATTGCCATGGCGCTGCGGGATATCAACTGGAATGAGTATGGCGGCCGCTACATTGTGCTCATTACCGATGCCGGTGCTATTGATGCCGACGATACGCAGAGCTCCACTGGCCTTGATGCGAATGCACTGCGCTTAGAGGCGGAATACCACGGCGCGGCTATCTACACACTGCACTTGCTCACCAATGCCGGTAAGAAAAACCACAGCCACGCTCAAGAGCAGTATGAGGAGCTGAGCTTTAACCGCATCTTAGGCAAGTCACTGTACTACGGCGTTAATGCCGGTTCGGTGCAAGAGTTTGGCAATATGGTTGACGTGTTGGCAAAGTCCTTAACCAGCCAAGTGCGCTTAGCGGCAGCAGGCGAGCTCTCGGCGGGATCAGCACTGGCGGCGCAGGATGTGGTTGAGACCACCACCAAGACCCAAGAGGCTATTGTCTCTGACAGCCGTAAGCTGGGGCTTGCGATGCAGCTTGCTTATTTAGGCCGCGTTAAAGGCACGCAGAGCCCTGAGTTTATGCAGGGCTGGCTCAGTGAGCGCGATGTGGTTGACCACAACCAAATGGTGTGCACACCGATTGTGCTGGTCAATCGCAATCAATTGAGCGATCTCTACACCCTTGTCAAGGGCGTGTTAGAGGCGGGTATTGCCGGTCAGCTGAGCTCTGATGACATGTTTGCGCAACTGCAGGCTTTAGCAGCGCAGATGGGCCGTGACCCTAACTTACTCTCGGAGAGTCAGAGTATTAGGGACATGGGCATTATGAGCGAGCTTTTGGACGACTTACCTTACAAGTCGCGTATTGCTGCGCTTACTCCTGATGACTGGTACAACCTCGGCTCGCAAGAGCAGGAGAACATGGTGCGCGGACTGGAGAATGCGCTTAACTATCTGCAATATTGCAGCAGCGATAGCGATCGCTTCATTAAGCTCAATGAGGAGGCGGATGCCTCTGAAGAGGTGTACCCAATCCCTCTGGATGCGCTGCCATAGGCTTAGCTAAGCCTAAGCCTAAGCCTAAGCCTAAGGCTAAGCCTAAGCCTAAGGCTTAGCCTTAGCGCAGTACAGCCTTTAGCTTAAGGGAAGGCCAAGCCGTTTAGTGTCTGACCGTGGAGATAGCGCGCAGCTCTTAAGGTAAGACAAGAGCTGGTAGCACCTTACAACTAAGAGGCAACGCTCTGGGTATAGGTTTTTTCTTTTTCCCTCTGAGATTAAGGCGCTTGAGTTCATAAGATTCTGCGCGCCTGTGCGCAGAAGCAGCTGGCAGTGTCAGCAGTTGCCCTCTTTTGTTTTTCCTCTACGTGCAGTGGTGGCTAAGCTCAAACTACTGCGTAGAGCTCGTTTTGAGGTACCACCATGCTCGCAATCAAAGGCCTCAAGGTCGTGCGTGGTAGCTTTATGGTCTACCTCCCGCACCTTGCCATTAACGACGGTGAGTGCGTTGCCTTGTGCGGTGTTTCTGGCTCAGGTAAGTCTACACTCCTTGAAGCTATCGGTCTGCTCACGCCCTGCCTTAGTGTCGAGCACTTTAGCTTAAATGGCATCAATGTCGACGAACTCGATCCCCACGATGCCCAAGCGCTGCGCGTCTGCGATATCGGTATCATGCCGCAAAGCGGTGGTCTGGTGCCTTACCTCACCATTAGAGAAAACCTGCAGCTGCAAATTACCTTAGCGCTCAAACAGCAGGTCTATCCTCTCTTCCCTGAGGATGCTGACGCTGCAACAGCTGCTGCTGCCGCAGCAACAGCTGCTGCAGGTGCAGATACAGCCTTAGCCTTAGGTGCATTCTCAGACTCAGGGGCGGTCGCCACAGATACTACCGCTGCTAGCAACACTAGAGACTCATTGCGTGCCGCACTAGAGCTGCCACCTGCTGATATGGTCACGCCGCAATCTCTTATAAGTAGCAGCCCTGAGAGCGTCAGTGCAGCAGCAAGTGCAGCAACCAGTGCCACTACGTGGCAAGAAAACTTGCAAGAGAACTTTATGGTGGGCTTGTCACATGGCCACATCACTACCGCGTCAGATTTGGCCTTGAGCCGGAACGCGGCGGAGACAGCTGCGGGCAGTGTGAGAGTTATGCCTGCGCTTACCACCTCTCATCTGCGCATAGAAAATGAGTTTAGCAAGGCCAAAGTAGCAGCTTACATGAGCCATTTGCTGCCGCTTTGTAAGACCCTGCATCTTGCAAACGAGCTTGATAAGCTCCCGTCAGAGCTCTCTATTGGCCAGCGCCAGAGAGCGCTCTTTTTACGTGCCATTGCACATAAGCCACGCCTCATCCTTATTGATGAGCCTACAGCCTCGCTTGACCCCGATAATGCGCGTAGCCTCTTTGCGGCTATTGATGAAATCGCTGCTGCTGCCCAAGTGTGCGTCCTGCTTGTCACCCACGATGTGCGTGCTGCCGCGCGCTATCGCCGTTATGTCTACAATCAGCAGCTCTCCTACAGCGAGCACTCGATCTTTTCCTTAGCGCCAGAGGACAGTGTTGCGGAAATGGAGCGGAGCTTTACCCAAGAGGACTTGCTGCAAGAGTGGAAGATGGACTACCCTGCCTCGAGCAGTATGACTACTGATTTTGCGGGCCATGGCTCACTGTTCACCTACAATGGTTGCAAAGTGAGCGCACTGCTGCATACTGCCTTTGATAGTCATAGCTCGCGTGCTACGGGCGCGCACATACCGCAACGACCATTTTCGCAGCGAGGACAGTAGGTTCTTATGTTTTGGAAGATTGCTTTACGTGAGCTCTCTTTTGATCGCATGATGACATGGTGTCAGATTGCGGCGGTAGCCAGCATCTTAGCGCCACTGTTACTCTTGTTTTCGCTGCGTAATGGCATCTTGCAGGAAATTGAGCATCGCCTCTTAAACGATCCCCAAGTGCTCTCATTGAGTCTTGATACCTCGTACCGCTTAGATCAATCCTTTTTCACCAAGCTTGCCGCCTTGCCTGAGGTCGGCTTTGTGGTGCCCGAGATCACGGCCTTAAACGCCATTGTCGACCTTAAAGTACCTGGTTCCGCTGCTAAGATCTCGGTCATGGTCACAGCGGTAGGCGACCCTATCGTCACGGGATCTAAAATCCCTTACACCAGTGAGCTTACAGACACCGAGTGCTTTATTAACGAGGGCCTTGCCAAGCGCTTTGGTCTTGATGTCGGGCATAAGGTACAAATCCTTGTCACCCGTGTGAAAAACAAAATACATCAGGTGTCGCGGGTGGAATTCACCGTTAAGGGCATCATCTCCGAGCGCTTTGTTAATGATGACTATGTGCTCTTAAACAGCAATGTGGTCAATGCCTTAGACGACTACCGCAGTGGCTATGAGCCATTAATCTTCTCCGATGGCTCACAAGTAAATACCTTAGAGCGCTACTACGCCAAATTCCGCCTCTATGCTAAGGACATGCAGAGTGTGATTCCCCTCTACTACGCTTTAGTCGAGCAGCACTTTAATGTGCGCTCTAAAGTGCAGGAAATTGAGAATTTGCAGGCGATTGACCGCGTGCTGAACATCGTGTTTGGTGTGGTGGCCTTAGTCTCGGTGATTGGTGGTGCCATTGCCTTAGGGGGCTTGATGCTTAGCTCCTTAAAGGCCAAAAAGCGTAATCTGGTGCTGCTGCGCTTAATGGGACAGAGACCACGTGATACCTACGCGCTGGTGCTAGTGGAGGCGTGGCTGGTGTCTCTCATGGGCTTTATCTTAGGCCTTGCTTTGTACCTTGTAGGCTCGATCATCTTTAACACCTACTTTCAGAGCTTCATGGCCGGTATGGTTATAAGCGAGCTCAATTGGTGGCACTTTGCGGTGTTCTTAGGTTGCACCTTGTTACTGTCAAGCCTTACGGCCTTATGGACAGCTAAGTATGTGCTGCTTAAGGTGCAGATTGCTGACATCTTGCGTGAAGCGTAAAGCGCAAAGAGCAAAGAGCAAAGCGCAAAGCGCAAAGCTTAAGCAAGTGCCCTAAGGCCTCAGGAAGAGTAACTGTTTCGATGGGGACGTGACCTACCTTGCGTTAGAGCGAAACGACTGACTTAAAAGCAAGCATGCGTGCTCCCTCTTAAAGGTAGGCTCAAGCTCATCAGCACCATTTATCTCGAGGTTTAGGTTATTGCCAGCTCTCTCCCTTGCATCCGTTACTTATGAGTGTATTCAGGCCTAAAGTGGAGGTGGTGTTGATTGCAGTGATGTTGCCGCTGCCACGTGGAGAGTTAATAGCGCTTGCCCGCTACTGCACCGCTAACGAGTACAATGGCAGTAATGAGAAAGCAGCTCCTGATGGCGGTACCACCAGTGAGGTTAGGCTGTAGCTTCAAGCTCACACTCTCTCCTCAAGAACGGTCATCGCTGCGCTTGTCTCTAACATTGTGTCATCTGCTCTGCTCAGCTCTGCTCAGTTCAGCTTTGCTCTGAGCTGTTTTCTTTGTCTGTGTCTCTTTAGTGGGGAGTAGTAATGCCTGTCTTGCCATGGTCGCCGCTGTCACCGCTACAGTCTACAAAGCAGTCCTCTTCTCAGGGCCGCTGTCAGTTACTACGTCCACTGTTTTTAGCCAACGCAGTGGCTCTTACCATCACTGCCTTTATCCCCAGTGTGACACTAGCAGCCGCGACTAAAGTCGATGCGACCTTTGATCCGCATCCAGCTGCTGACGATGTGCTGGTACCAATGCCATGCAATGGCGTCATGGTCTTTAAAAAGGTGTACACCGGCAATAGCGACAAGCTTAAAGATAAGGGCTTTAATGCCGGTTCCCCCAATAGTGAGTCCCTCGTGGCGCAAGCGCCTAATCACCGCTACGTGCAAGGTGGCTTTCATGACAGCGATGGCTACTATTACCTCATGAGCAAATACGAGCTCAATGCTGCCCAATACCAGCTGCTCACAAACTACGAGCAAGGCAAGGGTAAGTGCACGGAGAAAAAATACAGCGTGCGTGATCGCATGGCGCAGGCGAATATCTCGTGGTTTGATGCCATTGAGCTGACCCGTCAGTACTCATACTTCCTTGCAACCAAGGAGGCGCTGAGTGCTGCTAAAGCGCTTGGAGGCGTGGTGCCTACCGCCGCTGATGGCAAAACCGTAGCTTTTGTCCGTCTGCCTACCGATAGTGAGTGGGAATATGCCGCTCGTGGTGGCAATGCTGTCACTTCATCCCAATTTAGCGCGGAGGTCTTTCCTCTGGAGGGCTCCATTGCTGATTATGCGTGGTATAAGGGCCAAGATAGCGCCGCCGACGCTAAGATACGTGTCATTGGCCTCAAAAAGCCTAATCCGCTCGGTCTCTACGACATCTTAGGCAATGTCTCGGAGATGATGCTCGATCCTTTCTACGCCACGCGCACGGGCCGCTTACACGGCCAAAGCGGTGGCTTTATTGTCCGTGGTGGCAGTGTCTTAAGCGCTAAGAGCGACATGATCACCGCTTATCGTAGCGAAAAGCCTTTCTTTACACGCGGTAAGGAGAGCTCTGCCCGTGATATGGGCGTGCGCTTAGTGCTGTCAGTGCCTGTGACTACCTCGATCAATGAGGTACGCGCGCTTAACGAGGAGATTGCGGCCTTAGGGCAGGATAGTGACGCTGAGGATATCAAGGGCGGTGGCAACCTCAATACGGTGGCGGCTCTGGATAAGATCATTGCCGAGCAAAAGGAAGCGCAGCAGCGCTATGAGCGCGAGCAAAAGGCCTTAAGTGCTGACAATGAAGAGCTGGCGGAGACTAATGCCGAGCTCATGGCCAATGTGCAGACCTTACAAGAGAGCCTCACAGCGTTGCGTTTAAACATGGTGGAGGCCAATAGTAAGCGTGATGAGATGCGTGATCGCGCTATTGTCTCGGCGCTGCGCTTAGGTGGCTATCTGTGCTCGACCTTAGCCTCAGAGCAGATTGCTTTGGAGCGCAACCTCAAAAATGAGGAGATTATCCGCAAGCTGCCTATTGCGGCCTGCCGCACGGATAAGGACTCTGCTGCCTGTAAGAAGGCGGTAGCGGAGCAAGAGGAGCGCTTAAAGGCCAATCGTGAGCTGGCGGTGAGCATGGTCGATTACTATGCCAGCTACTACGCTGATCACATTACTGACACCAGCGACACCTACGACCTCAAGTTTATTGTGATTCAAGAGCGTAATGCCCAAAAGTCCTTAGGCAAGAGCGAGGGGACTTTGGCCAATTACATTGAGCAGTTTGTGGTGGATGTGGGGCGCTACGCTAAGGGCGACAGCAGAAACCTCGAGGACAATAAGGAGCGTTGGGTGAAGCAGTGCCGCGCTTTAGTCAGTAAGTAACACCACTATCAGCATTACTACCAACAACAACATCATCACCACCACCACTGACCAGTGCCGTTGCATGACTCCTTGATGTAGTCACTGTCATTACGCTGCAGCCCTCTGTGGTAATTTTGCCTTACCCGAGGTGTAAATAGGGCAGAAGACACGATGGCCGTGGTGGTGGTGATAAGCAGCCAACTACTTCTAAGTGGTACTCAGACGCTCAGCTTTTCACCACTACCGCTACTACCTTAAGAGGCGATGCGCGAGTGCAGCGGCGCTACAGCGCCGTATCTTGAGGTAAGCCTGAGAGCAAAAAGAGCCTTAGAGGCGGTAACTGTGGTGGTAATTCTTGTTAGCGTCCTGTCTTTTTCTTTGTCTTAGCCTCGCCTAGAGGAGGGTGCCCATGCTGCGTATTATGCGCTTACGCGCCGCTGACTTAGCTCAATCATGGCAAGAGGCCGCAGCAGAGCTGCCTGCTCTTATCAGTAAGCTTAGCGCCCAGCTACCAGAGGAGTGTGCGCCCCTCATTGCTTCTGCAAGTACCGCAGGCGAGTTTATAAACTTCCATACCCCCTTAAGCGGTGGCGTCTCTTTACTGCCACTATTGCAAGGCAAGCCGCTTTTTAACAGCAAAACTCAAGGCATAGCCTCAAAGCTGTGGGAAGAGAGGCGGGCGTTGTGGCTTAAAGCCTTACAGCCTTATTTGCAGGTAGAACAGGCACAGGGCTCGTCACGTAAAAAGGGAAGAAGCGCACATTACATTCCTAATGCCGCGCTCTATTTGTCGCTGCTTTTACAGTACCCGCAGCACCTGTTTGTCATTGATGGTCGTGAGCCAGTGCTGGTGCCTTTTTGGCAGCAGGACTTTTATGACAGCCTTACTAAGTCCCATCCGCAGCTTACAGCGGTAGGGACGGGCGCTGTAGGGGCAACGGCGGTAGCGGCGGCTGCAGCACAGACAGCAGCAGCGGCGAGTGCAGCCACTACGCAAACGCAAAATGAGAATGGTAATGATAGTGAGAGTGAGCAGCGCTCACGCTCACACTCACGTGCGTGGCTGTGGTGGCTTTTACCACTGCTGCTCTTATTGGGCTTAGGCGTGCTGTATTGGCTTTTTCTCTATCCATGGCCTTGGAGCAAGAGCAATGAACCTGACTATGCAGCCATGCGCGCGGCTTTAGAGGAGACTATTGCTCGTGATGAGCTGGCTTTAGAGCGTAATCTGGAGCTGCAAAAGCAAGTGGTCTTACGCCTTGAGCTGGCCGAGCAATTAGCGGCTAATCGCAAGCTGCAAGAGCAACAGGATCTCATTGCAGATACGGCTAAGACGCAAGCACTCTTAAACGAGATCGCCCTACTGCAAGATAAGGTTAACCTGAAGCTGCAAGCGGCGCAGCAGGCTGCAGCTGAAAAGGCAGCAGCAGAGAAGGCGGCAGCAGAGAAGGCGGCAGCAGATGCTGCAGCGGCTGCAGCGCAGGCACAAAAGCAAGCGCAGGCTAACAGCACTACTACCACGACCACCAAGCTGCCTAAGTGCGAGGTGATTGTGCAGAACGGGCAAATGCCTCAATTGGTGCTGGCCAGTGATGGCTCGGGCTCGATGCTCAACCAGATGAGCGATGGCTCCTTGCGCATTAATGCAGCGATGCAAGCGGCCTCGGCCTTAGTGGATAAGGTCGACAAAAACGTTCCGATTCACCTCTTTGGTTTGCAAGGTTGCCCACTGGCACGTGATTATGGTGTCTTTGCGGGAAATGAGCGCAACAAGCTGAAGGCAGCAATTAGGCAAATCAACCCAAGACTGAGCTTTAATCCGCTGCAGGTGATGACGCCGCTGGTAAGTGGCATGCGTGGCATGGCCGGTGTGGTGCCAAAGAACGTAGATGCAGTGGGTATCCTGATCTCGGATGGTGTGGATACCTGTAATCAGACCTCCAAGCTTGACCTGTGTGCGGTGGCCAGAGAGATCCATGCGCAGAAGCCTAAGCTCAAGATCCACGTGGTGCTGATTGGTGATGATGCTCCTGATGCCAAGTGCGTGGCGGATATCACTGGCGGTAAGGTCTACAAGCCAAACAACACGGCGGCTCTGGTAAGAGACTTACAAAAGGCGGGACAGACGCTGGTGCGCGTGTGTGAGTGATGAGGAAAGGACACACTATGGCAGAGCACATCCTACTTGAGCGTGGGGGTTGGAGTCGCCTTTTTATTGGCCCTTTGTGTCTTGAGTATCACCCCAAGGAGCTCAAGTTAGTCGTGCGCCATAAAGGCCAAGAGCAAGTTATTTCCTACAATACATTGAGTCATGCCGTAAAGCCATAGAGGCCGTAGGGTGTGTCTGCAGGGCAGTGATAGTTATGTCCGAGAGCATTTGCCCCCTTGTTCTTTCAAAGTATTTCCCCCCTATGTTATCGCCGACCGTGAAGAGGTCTGGGATAATTTTGGTAAAGCTGATAAACCCATGGTTTATGGGCATGCATCAGACTATCTCGCGGTAAAGCTTGAGCGCAAAGTAAGGCACTTTACCTCAGTTTTGTGGCATAAGCCCCTTGTTTTGGCCCATATTACCTTTAAGTAGGTGACCCAAAAACGCCTTATTTATGCGCTTTGTAAAAATTAATCTAGACCTCCTCACGGTCGGTTATCGGCTTAAAATCGGCCTTTTAGGTAAGTTTAAGCTCCTTAAAGCAGAAACTGATAGGGGTAGTCGAGCGTCGCTACCGCGACTTATCTTGAGGTAGGTTAATGGCCAGTAGCCGTGCTCATACAAGGGTAAACCGCTCTCTTATGTCAGGCATTAATCATCATGCTGGGGTTAACCCAGTAACCACGGGTGAGATAGAGCGCAAACCACCCACCACGCTTATGGTGTCTGCCTGTGCTTAGAGTACAATAACAAGAACAGGCTATCAGTCTGAGGTGGTAAAGCCTCATGGTCGGTAGCGTTCATACCTGCGTAGGTATCTACATTAGCAGCTGATTACAGCTGGGCGCTGTGCATTGAGCGTGGCGCTGTGGCGTTGCTGTGCGCTGTCGCGTGCTGCAGGCGTTGACAACTCGTGACTTGAGCTGTGGCAATGGGCATGCACGCTTGGGGCGGAGGGAAGTAGTGAAAAACACACAGTTAAACGGTGGGCAGATCTCTGATTTTATCCCTATAGGCCAAGACGGCCAGCCGGTATACCTCAATGCCGAGGCCTTCCGCTCTGCTCTTGCCATCAATCCGCAGGTAGGCCCTGAGCTGGTCAAAAGCCTTGCCATACCGCGTATCAGTGCCGATGGCCTTAACATCGATTGGTATGTGCCTTTTCCACCACAAAGCCCAACGGGTCAGTACGATATCGTCGCGTGGCCGAGTGCTACCCCGCAAGAACAGCAAGCCGCGCGCAATCGCCTCCATCAATTCGAGCAGGCAGTAAAACGCTTAGGTGCCGACCTCATGCGCCGTGGCGGTGACAATAAAAGCATGCTCTTTGCGCACTACCTCACCGGTGTTAATGCTGTCCAAAATTTACCCGCGATCCATTTCCCCAGCCCTGAGTTTGTCTACCTCGTCGATGGTATCCCTGTCATTACTTTCTGGGGCTTTTGCAGTAAGACTGACGACCTGCAACAGAGTCCTTTTGCCCCATTAGCTGCCACCGCAACTGCTGCAGCCGCTGGTGCCGCTGGCTTTGCCGCTGGTGCCGCTGGCTTTGCCGCTGCGCCGCATACGGCCACTGCCGCTGATGACTTGCCACCACTGCCACCACAGCAACAACAGCCAGTAGAGTCCAATCGCCATCGTTGCATCATTCCATGGTGGTTATGGCTCCTGCTGCTTCTCCTGCTTTTAGGTCTGCTTTTGTGGTGGTTACTGCCACGCTTCTTTGGTGGCTCAGTTCTTACCTTTGATTCCTCGTTAGATACGCCAGCGATCACGGCTCCTGCCACAGCGGTAAACGGTGAGGAAGCGCCAATTGTTGACGAGGGCGTCTTAGCCGATCCTAATTCACCTGCTCATGACCATGGCCGCCTCTTAGCAGACGTACCTGATGATGTCACCGCTGTGCAGGACACCACTACTGCTGAGGAAGCACAGGCGATCTTAGAGCCAAGCTCTAGCCATGGGCTCCAAGGATCGACCAGTTTTGCAGATAACATGAGTGTTAATGATGCGAGCAGTAGCAGCAGTAGTAATAGCGCCGATAGCGCGAGCGCTTTCTCTGACCGTAACTCCAGCTCCTCAGCATGGTCAAATGAGTCACATGTCAGTGACTCTAATACTGCCACCACGACCACGCATACGGTGATTGTGCCAGTGGAGACGGTAAACGGTGCAGTACCTACAGGTGATAGTGCGGTAATTCCGCTTGATGCGGCTGGCAACCCTCTCCCGAGCACAGGTGCAGACAGCACTATTCCCATGAGCATTATCACCCCGCCTGCAGAGATGAACGTAGATGGGGCTTTAGCCACTGATGGCGCGTTAGCCATTGACGGTGCACTGGGGGTTGACAGCTCCATGGCCATGGATAACGCTCTGGCTACCGAGAGTAGCATGGCCTCGGATGTTGCCAGCACCAGCACCAATACGACTGAGAGTGCTGAGGCGTTTAATCAAGCTCTGAGCAGCGATGCCACCAGCTCCATTACCACCAGTCAAGACATCATGAGCACTAACGGCTCTCCGCTGCCACCTGATCCTTTAGCCGGTCTCACGCCGCAACAGCAACAGCAAGTTTTAAGTGCCCGTCAAGCAGAGCAAGCGGCTCTCGGCCAAGGCGCCCCTGCGTCTACCCCAAATGCGCCTGCTACTACAGCTGCCGCGACACCTGCACCTAATGAGCTGAGCTTTACGCCACAGGCCTTACAAAACCAAGGACAGCAAGTCTTAAACGGCACGTGGAGTACGCGCTCGGGCCTCATGGACAGCGCCAATGGCCGTCCGCTGCAAATGAGCTATCAATTCAACAACGGTCAAGGGCAGGTGGTGATCAACCGCCCTGATGGCGTGAAGTGTGTAGCTCCTGTTACGGCCGCCGTGAGCAACGGCCGCGTGGTGTTACGCAACACCGGCCATGCGCAGTGCCCTGATAACACTGCTTACCAATTACCAGAGGTGACTTGCCAGCCAAGCGCTAATGGTAAGGTGGTGTGCTCTGGTGCCTATGGCAATCAGATCTTCCCTATTCAACTCCTGCAACAGTAGCAAGTAGGTGCCTTTATGAGTTTGTACAAAAGTCTGATCGCAGTTGCGGTGAGCACATCGCTATCTTTAGGCGGTTGTGCTTCTACTTCAGCCTTCGGTGGTAGCAGTGCCGATCCTGATCCACGCCTTGCTAACGATGACTTCAATGTGGAGTCATCTTCGTACATTACGGCTTGTGCTACTGGTGCGGCCATAACTGGTATTGGCTGTGTTCTGTTAGTCGACAGTAATCAGCGTGCTGCCTGTATTGCCGCTGCAGCCGCTGGCTGCGCTGTCTTTATGGGCGGTAATGCGTTGCTTGATAAGCTGCGCAGTGACTACCACAGCAAAGAGCAGCAGTTAGACGCCTTATTGGCCAACATGCAGTCCAACAATCAAAAGGCCATCGATATGGCTGCGGCCGCGCAAGCGGTGTATGCGGATGACCAAAAGCGTATGGCCAAGTTGCAGCGTGATATCAAAAATCACACAGCACAAAAGCAGGAGCTGCAACAGACTATTGCTCAGTACGACGCCAATATTGAGCTCTTGCAGGACAACCTTGAAGTGCACTTAAAGTCACTTGATTCCTACAAGACCGCCCGTAATGGCATTGTTAATGGTCAGTATTTAACCAAAGCCGAGAAGCAGCGCTTAAAGGAGTGCGATCAGGAGATCGCCGAGCTGCAACAGGCGGTGGACGACTTACGCCAGAGCTTAGAGGGCTATATCAATGCGCGTAACGTGCTGGCGATTGGTTTAGAGCAACAGCCAGACGTTGCTTAGTGTCACCTCACCTTACTGAGGCCGAGCCTTAAGAATATTGAGGCTTTGGGAGAGAGAGTTGCTGCAAGTGCGCTGCGCGGCCGTAGGGCTGCACAGTGCCTTGGAGCTTGAAGTAAGCTGAGCTGCACCGTTATGAGGGTAAAACCTCATACGCTGCTTGCAGGAAAGCAGGTGCACTGTGCGTTCTGCTTTTTTGTTTGTCAGCAGAGGTGCCGCCGCCTGTAAAGCTACAGCAAAAGGGGAAAGATGCTGACGCTTTACAGCGCACTGCACTGATTGTTGAGATCGTGATGGCAGATATTACGCAGCAAGAGACTAAACCACAGCAAGTGACGACAGCGCCACTTGCTCAGACTGCTACCGCTACCGCTGGCGCTGCTGCTAGCACTGCTGCTAGCGCTGAGGCTAGTGTTACCGCCGCTGAAGTAGCGACAGAGGCACCAATAGGTAACAGCAGTGCCGTTGATCCTAATGCCCAGCCTACTGACAACTTTAAGCAAATGCAGGCGGTGATCGATCAGGATCTGGTGCAAGACATCCAAGACACCATTGATGACTTGCAGGAGCAATATCCTGATCGTGAAACCCAGCTTGCGGGCCTCGTCGAGGAAATCCGCACGCTGATTGAAGATAACGATCTAACCGACCTCTTTAACAAGAACGCCAAAAAGATCGAATACATCGCCCAGCGTATCCGCGATAAGAACGTGACTAAGGCGCAGGACTTTCCTCTGATCATTGTGCAGTTAAACAAGATCTTGGAGGAGTACCCAGTGCTGTATCGCACCGCCATGATGACCTTTTTAAAGCCAACGGTCTATCGTGAGGTGTTACAGCGCATTAAGGCTAAGCCAAGTATTGGGAATGAGTACACCATCTCAGAGAAGACCTCCATTAGTTTGGTACAGCGCCTTATCACCAATCTAAAGGAGCATCTGCGCTCGCTGCGTGAGCCCTTCTCGATCTACATGCGCAACATGGTGTGGCTGTCGGCTTACTATGGTGAGCACTTTGTAGAGTTTGGTAAGGTGATCATGGAGCTGGCCTCTCATCTCCCTGCCGAGCAAAAGGCAGCTATCTTAGAGCAGGTTAACGCCAAGAAAGAAGAGCAGGCTGCTACCAATGTGGCCGCCTTAGGGCCACGGCAACGCCGCCAGCGAGCCCTAAGTGGCAGTAACTAAGCGCCAACTACCGCCCGTAGTACGTCGCACTGAGCGATATTGCTGTGGAGTAAAGGGCCTTTGGGGCGCCTTAGCGGTAGCACTACCAGTTGCAGCAGCTGCTGCTGTGGTGGTAGCGGTAGATAGGTAGGACGCCAATTTTGTTTGTGAGGACATGCATCATGGCAAAAATTGTAGAGAAGATGGCCGCTGTCGCAGTAGCGTGCGTGACGGCTTTAAGTGTCAGCGCTTGCACCACGACTGCAGCAGAGTGCGATCCCTCACAAGATGTGGGTTTCTTTAACAAGATTGGCTGTGCGGTTTCTGGCTCGTACTCGGAGCGTGTGGAGCAAAAGGAGCAGCAGGTAGCTGACTTAAAGGCCGAAACTGAGCGCCTCAATGCGATGACGCGTGATCTCTACACGCAGAGCGCCATTATCCGCAGTGACTATCAAGCGCAGGTTAAGGTCTTAGACCGCTTAGAAGACCAGCTCTATGGCGTAAAGGACAGCTTAGCGGAGAAAAAGGCGCTGAACTCTAACTTAGAGAACAAGATTGCTTCGGTGCAGGCGCAAATGGAGAAGATGCGCCAAGAGGGCGTCAATCAGACGGTGTTGCAGCGTGAGCAGGAGCGCGAGCAGTTGCAGCAACAGCTTGAGGAGCTCCGTCAGCAGGTGATGGCGGTAGAGCAGGGCTACTAAGCACGGCGACCCTTGCCTGCCTCACCTTTAAGATACAGGTGCCGCGAGGCGCCAGCTGGTGCAGCAGGAGCATCAGGTGCAGTAGGGCAATGCTCACCAGCGCTACCCTTTCTACCTTTGAGATCAGTAGATCTGCAGCTCGTCTCGTGGGTACCACACCTCATTTTCGCGGCGCAAAGTAATTCACCATAATCGGTCCCATGAAGCGCTTTTTCTCTTGGCTCTGACCCTGCCCTAAAGCTCCCAGTAAGAGCAGGTCGTCCGCTTCGGCCTCATTATGAGCAGCACTGGCGCTACAGCCATCTTGGCCTGTGATGTCTTTGAGGGGGGTATTTGGCCTAATGTAGTAGGGAATATTCTGGGCATGGGCATAGGCCTCAAGGGCCATCGCCAGCGATTCCCAGTAGTCGCACAAATCATTGTGCTCCGCCGCCTCGGTACTTGCTCTGTTGCTGGTGGTGACGCCAGCTGATGCCGGTGGGGAAAAGCTGCCCTCTATTGTTGTCATCTGCACACCTGTCTGTTGCCGCCGTTGCATGCGCTGTTGCTGTTGCAGCGCTAAATCCCGTGGCATTTGCTGCCATCTGCTCTGCAGCGTGGTCGGTACGGGGTAGAGGGCCTTATAAAGCGGCAGCAGCTCAGGATAGTGCTGGCCGATAAACTTGAGGACGGGCGTGCGCACTTGACCGCGCAAATTGAGCTTATCGAGCCAAATCTCGTCCGCGCGATCCTTTACCGCCGCAACGATCGCAGGCACTGAGGTGAGCTGCGGCAGAATGGGCGCAATAAAGCAAATGGTGTGGATGCCCGCTTCGTGCGCTATGCGCATCGCTTCAAGGCGTTTGCTGATTGGTGCGGCCTTATCCATTTGTGCTTGAAGAGCCTCATCGACGGTATTGATTGACCACGAAATGGTGGCACGTCTAAACTTTTTAAGGAGGTCGAGATCGCGCAGCACGAGGTCGGATTTGGTGCAAATGGTGATGTCGACGTCCGCCCCTTGCAGCTGCTCTAAAAGCAGGCGCGTGCGCTTGTACTTAGCCTCGTAGGAGTTATAGCCGTCGGTGACTGAGCCAAGCCAGATGGAGGCGCCGTCGAGCTTGTAAATCTGCTTAAGCGGTGGCCAGTTCTTTACGTCAAGAAAGGTACCCCACTTTTCCTCATGGTTGCTATAGCGCTGCATGTACGCGGCAAAGCAGTAGATGCAGTCATGAGTGCAGCCAACGTAGGGATTGGCCGAGTAGCCATGATGAATACCGGACTTGCCTAAGATGCTCTTGACGTTGACTTCGCGAATGACGTCCATGGCAGCTCCGCTTTTAGTGCTTGGTAGGTAGCCTCAAGCCAAGAGACCACAAGGAAGAGAATAGGAAGAGAGAAGAGGGCTTTTCTCTGCGTTTGGGGGGCTCCAACAGACTGTGAGGAGATCTGGCTTCATTTTTACAAAGTGCATAAATAAGGCGTTTCTTGGTATCATACTTAAGGGTAATTTAAGCTAAAACAAGAAGCTGCTGCTACAAAACAGAGGTAAGTGCCTAGTTTTGCGCGCAAGTGTTACCTTGAGATAGTCTTAGGCTTTACCATAACCCCTGTGTTTATCAGCTTGAGCAAAATTACCTCAGACCTCCTCACTATCGGCTCCAACACTACTTAGAGGTTGGTCACGCCAAACGCCCTCACAGGGACAGCCCTGCTTGAGCGCAGGTGGCTCTGCAGCCTTGCAACCAGCAGCATAGACTATAGCGCTCTTGATCACAGTACTGCGTATGGTACGCATGGCAGGAGAGTACTTGGCAGCACAGTGCGCCGCCCAGCCCTCGTTCAGGGCACATCGAGTGTAAAGAACTCCCCGCGCACTCACAGCTGACGTCGTGGAGTTGAGCCTGATTTTCCAAAAACCGCTAATATACGGCCTTTGCCTAAGAGTGATGCCCCTTACTGGCATCGATCACAGGTAAGGATGTAGCCTCAAAACTTGGCGATAGCACATATAAAGCAGTCAGTATGCTTGAGATCGTTTAGAGTTGTAAAGCAGAAACGGCTTTTTTATCAGGAAAAATAAATACAAGGCAACTCCCCGATGTCAGCACAGCTAATGCCGGTTAAACCTAGGAAAGGCGCTCAACCACCTAACAAAAGCGCTTAGATAAGCCATTTGCTCCATGCATCTTTTGCCGCTTCTGCTATAATGAGGCACTTTTGTTTTCCTCGGGTATTTAGGTCAGCTTAGATTGCCTCAGGGCCTAGCCTTCTTTCTAAGTGTTTGGCACTTGAGATAGTACTTACCCTTTTGGTCTCAAGTGGTTAGCACCCGAGATTTAGGAGTTTGCATGGTTTCTGTTGAGGAAGCACTGCGCGAAATTGCCCGTGGTGCTCAGGAAATTATTCCTGTCGAAGAGCTGAAAAAGAAGTTAGAAAGTGGTCGCCAGCTGGTCATTAAGCTGGGTATGGATCCTACTGCCCCTGATATCCACTTGGGCCACACCGTGATCTTAAATAAGCTCAGAACTTTCCAGAATCTGGGCCATAAGGTTGTGCTCATTATTGGTGATTTTACCGCCTCTGTGGGGGATCCTTCGGGTAAAAATGCCACCCGCCCACAGCTCTCGCGTGAGCAAATCATGGCCAACGCCAAGACCTATGCTGATCAAGCCTTTAAGGTCTTAGACAAGGACAAGACGGAGATCCGCTACAACTCCGAGTGGCTGTCAAAGTTAGGTGCCGAGGGCACGATTCGCTTAGCCTCTAAGCTCACCGTGGCGCGCATGTTAGAGCGTGAGGACTTTACCAAGCGCTATCAGTCTGGCCAGCCTATCGCTATCCACGAGTTCCTCTATCCATTATTCCAAGGCTACGACAGCGTGTCCTTACACGCTGATGTGGAGCTGGGTGGTACCGATCAGAAGTTTAATCTGCTCATGGGCCGCGAGCTGCAAAAGGATGATGGCCAAGAGCCCCAATGCGTGCTCATGATGCCTCTGTTAGTGGGTTTAGATGGTGTCAAGAAAATGTCTAAGTCCGCCCACAACTACATTGGTGTGGATGAGCCTGCCAATGAGATGTTTGGTAAGGTCATGTCCTTAAGCGATGAGCTGATGTGGTCTTACTACGACCTGCTCTCCTTCCGTCCATTAACGGAGATTGAGGAGCTTAAGCGTAAGTGCGCCAGTGGCGAGATGAATCCACGCGATGCCAAGATGGAATTAGGCCGCGAGATTGTGGCGCGCTACCATGGCAAGGAAGCTGGTGATGAGGCGGTGCAAGGCTTTATTAACCAGTTTGCTAAGGGCGCCTTACCTGAGGACATCCCAGAGTTTACCTTTGAGGCGTCTTTAGGTCTACCTAACATGTTTAAGGAAGCGGGCTTAGTCAGCTCGACTTCTGAGGCGCTGCGCATGTTTAAGCAAAACGCGGTGAAGTGTGACGGTACGGTCATTACCGATCCAAAAGCCCCTGTTGAGCCAGGCTGCAGAGTTTATCAAGTCGGCAAGCGTCGCTTTGCACGGATCACGGTAAAATAACACTACATCTGAAGCGAGGCGTTGCCTAATTCTGAGGCCTATCAAGGCAGCAAGCGTAGCTTGTAAGTAAGGTGGGAAAAGTAGCGTGACTACACGCTAAGAGTAGCGTGCTTACGCGCTAGAGTAGCGTGATTACCGCTGGGCACACCTTAAAGAGAGCAAGCACGCACAAGACAAAGACAAGCGGCCGCGTGTCCAGCGTGAGCCGCTTTTTCTCTGTAAGTGAGGTTGTCTTAGCACAAGGGGTGACGCTTTTAGAGGTGTGCTTTGGATTGGTGAGGAAAAAATGAGCAAGACTCAAGACGAATTAAAAGAGATGGTGGCCGCTAAGGCGCTTGAATTCATCCCACAAAACGGCATTTTGGGCGTGGGCTCGGGCTCGACGGTGGTGAAGTTTATCCAGGCCATTCAAGCGCACGGCATTAAGGTCGCTGGTGCGGTCAGCAGCTCTAACCGTACTACGGAGCTGTTAACGGAAATTGGCGTTAAGGTCTTAGACCCTAACGAGTGCGAGCCTTATGAGGTGTACATTGATGGCGCCGATGAGGTTAATGACAACTTTGAGATGATCAAGGGTGGTGGCGCCTGCTTAACCCGTGAAAAGATCCTCGCTTCGATGGCTCAGACCTTTGTCTGCATTGTGGACAAGTCCAAGCTGGTGAGCACTTTAGGTAAGTTCCCTCTGCCTGTAGAGGTCATTCCTATGGCCCGTGAGCAGGTCGCGCGCTCGTTACGGGCGTTAGGTGGCACACCAGTGCTGCGTGAGGGCTGCATTACTGATAATGGCTGTGAGATCCTCGACGTGCATGGTCTCAGCATTACTGATCCAAAGGCGCTGGAGACGCAAATTAACGCTATTGCGGGCGTGGTGACGGTGGGCTTATTTGCCCATCGCGGTGCTGATGTGGTGTTGTATGCCACTGATGAGGGCGTACACGAAAAGCGCAAGAGAGAATAAGCGTCACTAACACGCTAAAGATGAAGAGCTCTGCGGTGGAGTCACTGCGGGGCTTTTGTTTATTTGCTTATGGAACGACTTACTTAAAAGATGACGGACTTTAGGGTAATAATGGTGCACCGTCTTAAGGTAGGCTTAGACTCACCTGCACCATTTATCTCGAAGTGTGTGTGTGTCCTTACCCTAACGCATCCAATCTTCCGTCATTTATTAGATCACTCATTCCTATGTGCAGAATCTGCGACCACAGCTATGCCCTGCGGAGGCTGCCCCTGTGGGTATCTTGCCTTACCTTAAGGTAAAGGCGCCGCTGGCGCCTATCTCAGAGTCCCTCTGAGGAGAGCTGTACCTCTGAGATGGAGCACTGCACCGCCAGCTCCGCAGCACTCTTAGCATCATCATCAGCAGCAGCCAGCCTTCTCCACAAGGCATGGTGCAAGCTTCTTAAACCTGCACTGAGCCTTACTCACCTCGAGATAAAGGCGCCAGCAGGCGCTTACCTCAGAGATAAAAAGAGTGCTGCTACTGCTCTTTGATAACGTCCATGAACTCCGCCGAGATTGCCGCAATAGCCTGCTCTAAAGCCGCAGCCGGATCTGCATTAAGCACCATCATCCGGTACTGTCCATACAGCTCCAGTATCTTGCTGCGTTGCTTTTCACTCATCGCCGCAAAGTTCACACAAACCGCGTGATTGATGTCCAGCGGCTCCAGCTTCTCTAAGCCACCACCATACTCACGGCGATTCTGCATGATGATGTCTTTAGCCAAAGGCGTCAGCAGGTAGGCAAAGATCAGGTCGGTATTAGCCTCATCCAGCACAAAGATCGAGTGAAAGGTCGTCAGATTGTAAATCTGCGCCTCATTGCGCACGACATTGATCGTGCCGCGATTAAACACCGACATCAGAATCGGTGCCACCTCTCGCCGCTCAAGGGTATACCACGGGCAGCGATGACGCGTTAAGTAGCGTTGATGAAGTTGCTGCTCCTCACCATACTGCAAATAGCGCTTGAGGTTATCATCCTCAACAACATCCGGTGCATTGAGCAAAAACACCGGCGCATCAGCCGCTGCCAGCGCCTCAAAGTCAGGAGCTGTAAAGATCGGCCGTGAGACTAAGTTAGCGCGCGGAATTACCGGCACAAAGTACTGCTCATCTAAGCCCACCTCAGCCATCTTGGCGCGCGTAAAGAGAAAGAAGTCATTAGCGCCCGTCGCCAAGCCACGCTTGACCTTAATAAACTGGTCAAAAGTGGAGAGATTGCTTAAGAGCGTGTGGCTGTTGTTGACCTCTCCAAAGTGCTTATGGAGGTCACGCTGCTGGTAGTAGATATGCCACTTTTGCTTAGCATTAAGCTCAGTGTAAGGCACTAAGCGCCCTTGAATTGGGTGCGCTGTGCGTCCGCCGCTGTGCTCCTGTCCCGTACCATAGTGCGCTGCTGTTGCCGTCGCTGCCGCTAGAGCCACGCCCACAGCACTGCTATGGCGCTTGCCATTTACGATTAAGGTCGCACCACTTAGTGCATCCACACCCAGCGAGCGCAGCAACTCATGCGCACCCGTTTCACTATTGGCAGCAGCCTGCATTCTGGTAGGTGCAGTAGCGGAAGCATTATCACTTGCAGTGGACGTCGCTACGGTAGAGCCTGCTACGTCCTCTGTGGACGCAGAAGCAGCAGTATCCTTATTATCCTCGGTACACTCGGTGCCCTCGGTACCAGCGTGAACCTCATTAACATCCTGCTCTGTGCGCAGTGACGATGCTAAGCTGGCACTTAAGTGCGTGTCAGGATAAGGCACAGGTGATGACACCTCATAGGCTAATTGGTGCTCACTTAAGCGGTAGAGCAGCTGGCGCCAAGTCTTACTTAAGGTCAGTGTCGGTAAAAAGCAGTTCTGCTCCGTCAGGGCTTGCACCTCATGGGCAGAGTTAGCCACTTCAGTGGCATTAAGACGGCTAATCGGTACTTGTACCTTAATGCCAGTAAGCGTTGACCATAAGCTTGGGGCTTGCTCGACAGCCAAAAGGAGGTCAGCATGGGGGCCACGGAGCACCTCTTGGCGCTTTAAGCACATGCGTTCCCCTAAGGTGTCAGCAGAGAAAGTGTGCTCAGGAGCTGCAGCCGTAAGGCCGTTATCCCATTGCGCAGCCGAGGTCGAGGAGAGCACGCCGTGATTTTCTGGTAATTTGAGAGCAGCATCTTTGGTGGTGCCAGCATCTGGGCTGGCTGTGGTAGTGCTTGCAGTAGCAGTGCTTGCAGTAGCTGTGCTGTCAGTGGCAGTGCTTGCAGTAGCTGTGCTGTCAGTGGCAGGACTGTCACTGGTAGCGGCGCTGGTGGCGTCCGCTGCTTTATCCTGCAGCTGGGCAGAATCTTGAGCTGCAGCTGTTGTTGCTGTTGCTGCTGCTGTCGCGTCGGCCTGTGGTGGTGTTGCGTGTACCTCTCCCCACAGCAAAGAGATATCCAGAGAGGCATTGTCCGCTACCGGCTCAAGGATTAAGCCTGGCAATTGGAACTGGTCAAACTGCTTGGCAGCTACTGCCAGCAGATTAGGGCACAGCTGTAGGGTCAGCTGCTCCAGCTCACTAAGTGAGTTTACGGTGATGAACTCGACCTCATCATGACGCTGCGCCTTATCAAAGAGGAAGAGGCCACAGGTCGTGGTGGCATTATCAAAGATCTGCTCTTTGAATGTGATGACATAAGCAAGGTGACGCTGGCGGATAAACTCCTCTTTGAGGCAGACACCAAAGCTGGAGTTGAGAAATTCATAGGGAATGAGGTAGGCACAGCGCCCCTTAGCGCTCAGCTGCGACAGCGACTTGAGTAAGAAGAGCGCGTAGAGATTCATCTTCTTTGGCAGCGTCATGTTAAGACGCTCCTCAAGCAGAGTAACTAACTGCGACTCTTTTGGCAGACCTTTGGTGGTCTGATATGGTGGATTGCAGATGATGCCGTCATAGCGCTCCTTAAAGTTAGCCTTCAAGTAGTTGCGCTGGTGCAAGTGGTAGTCGATGTAGCCAAAAGGGTGATGGTCAAAGAAGAAGCGGTTAAACTCCAAAATCACCGCATCAATCTCGTAGGCCGTAACCGTGATCTTGCGCTGCTCGTGGTTAGAGCCTAAGGTCAGAGAGTGCCATGACTCATCAACGATGAGTGGGCGCGGAGCAGGCACCTTTGCCGCCTCTGCAGTCTCTGCGTAGTGGTAAGAGCTACTCTGACTGACACGGCTGTAGTCAGTATCATATGTAGCGGTAAACGGCGTGTGCGGCGTCTTAAGCGTGCTGCTTTCTGGTTTGGTAGCTACCTGCGCTGTTGTAGCTGCGGAAGTCATAGCGGTGGCAAAAGGCGCGGCCGAGTAGGCGTGCTCACAGGTAAAGGAACAGACGCTCTTCAGCTCCACACATAAAGAGCTGATACGCGGCGTGAGCATGTGACGACCATAGCTGTGCTCAGGAGACAGCTTGCCACTTAAGTCCCAGTAGTCCTGCTCCCACAGCTGCGCTAATTCGCGGCAGTCAGCAGAGTCGTGCGTAGCGGTGCCGTGGGCACTGGTCACGTCTGGGGTGCTACTTGGGGGATGAGACAGAAACTTGTGGGAGAGAAAGTAGTTAAGCTCTTCGCTGTTGTAGACGATAAGTCCCAGATAGTTAACGAGGCTGTGATGTAAACGCTCGCCGCTGCGCATCGGGCTCAGCGTCGAGGTGTCTGTAAAGGACTGTAGTGGCTCGAGCGTTGCGGAGTACGGCCATCTGCCCTGCGCACTCCAATAAGGTTGTGGGCGCTGATTTAAAAAGCGCAGGTTCTCATCTAAAGCGGCCGCAAAAATGGAGAGCCCCGCCGCCGGATCGAGCACAGTGCGGCAGTGTGGATTATCAAGAATGTACGCCGCCATTAAGGTGGCAATAGCCGGTGGCGTAAAGAATTGCGCAAACGACTTGCGATGCTCTTTGGTGGTAAGTTTGAGGTAGGTTTGCTCAAGCCAATCTTGGTAGTCCACATGGGCCTCGCTTAGTCGATGACAAGAATCATTGCTTTTACCAAGCGAAGCGCCAAGGGGAGTGCGGTCGCTGGCCTCTTGCTAAGACAAAAGGCGCTGTCCTTAACGCTGCTTTCCCGCCTTTGAGAGCATAGATCTCAGAACGGTCAACATAAAGACACCGTAGACTAGAGCTTGGTGGCGCGCTAAGTGTGGCTGAAGCTGTGGCAGTGGCTGGGACGGGCGCTGCTTAGGAGGGCAGGGCCATGTAGGGCTGACAGAGTAGAGAGCAGTGCAGCCTTACTGCAAGTGGCTGGTAGAGCAGGGCAAGATGAGAGGTAAGAGACGTCGCTTGTCAGAGCAGCACAGGAAGAGCCTGTGCATAACAGCATCTGGCGCATAGGCGGGGCAGAGTCGTAACGTAACGCTAGCGTAGCTTTGCTTAGCATAACGTCACCTCCAGCGTGCTGTGACATGTAAGACACAGGCAGAAGCTGCGGGGCCATAAAACTGGCCATTACCCCATTACAGCATGTAATGCTGTAAGTGACATTGCCGCTAAGCGGCGTCCAGCCGTATCCTTATACAGAGCATTTGAAGAAAGCTCTGACAATAAAGCTGACCGCACTGCTAAGGGAGGGAGTGTGGTGCCCTTAAAGTAGCCTTGTTGCGGGGAATCTTAGGTATACATTACCCCTAGCAGCGCGAGTGCGCCGCTATAACCTCATACAAAAAGCCACATCTGGGAACGACACTGCACGTCCACGGTGGGGCGCACGGCGCCCACGGCAATGTCTAGAGTGCTGCTGGTGCCTAGCCAGCAAGCGAAGATACTGTACCCACTTTGGTGCGCACAGAAACAAACGACGGCGTGTCACCTTACGCCATGCATACTCAAGCTGCCATGCAGCAGCCAGAACCATCGCTGCCCACCACTCGTTGCCAGTAACACTGGATACGAGCGCAAGCTGAAGCGATGCTCGGTGCCTATATTTGGTAAAAGGTTAGGTCAACACCGCCTTGTCACGGGTTCTTACAAACCCTGTAATAAAGCGGCCGGAGGTAAAAGAGCCCTAAGTGCTCTTCTACGGTAGACGCGTCAAGTTTTGTCTTGTGGGCAAAGGTGCAGCTTAGCCCACAAAGAAGACAGAACTTGAGTGCAGCCTGAGATGGATGGCGTCTGCATAATGCTGCCGCGTGGCAGCGGAAGAGGGCTGCGCTGCGGCAATTAAGCTTAGAGTGGGACGCTCTTGGCTTGTGTTGTGGCCGGAAGTGATCACGTAGACTTGTATACAAGCTTAGAGCGCGTGTCAGTGACACCTCGCTCTGCGTAAGCATGGTGAGGAGCAAAAGCTACACAGCACAGCGGCCGCGTTGGAGCGTCGAGCTTAATAAAGACTCCGTAGTTAGTACGGAGCTAATCGTTACTGATTCTTTAGAGGTATACCAGCCATAAAAACGGTAGCTCTAAGCAGAGAGCCTTTCTTGTGCTCTCTTTTCGTGGGAGTGGTTAGGGAGTACTAAGAGTGAGAAGAAAGCGCGTGCCTAGCGCTGTGGCAGTGAGGACCCAAAGGGTGCCGCGATCCTAAGCGCCATGCAGGTGCGTGCGTATACTAAAGGCATTACGCCCATAAGTGTAGACTTGCAGGCGTTTTCTTTGCCGTTTGTCGCCAGCTACTGAGGAGAAATTATCCTTAAGATCTTTAAGGGTAAGTCACCTGTGGCGACGTTGCGTACAGCGGCAGCTTCACGCTTACGGCACTTCAGGTAAGGCTTAAAGTGCACAGTGCCAGGCTCCTTATTTGTATACATACAGCAAAGAAGTGCATTCTGCAAAGCCTGGCATTGGGCCAAAAGTGCTCTTGCGGGCGTCTTACGGCTTCGTTTTCTTGTGGCTTTTCGCAGGTATACAAAGGCGTATACCAACGTATGCCGAGGTACAGTAACGCTGCTCATGGGGCAAAGCATTACAACGTGGGCGTGGCTACACTGAGCTTGGGCAAGTGCTTATCCTGACACTGCAAGCGTGGTGTAACAGCACTTAAAGTCAGAGCTATAGCTGTGGCTACAGTTACGTGCCGTAAGCACATTGCACTGGCTCTATCCATACTAGCGTATACATCATGAGCGGGTATACCTCATAAAAAGGCGTATGGCTGGCGCTGTAATGCGGAAAAGCATGGTGCAAAAGCGGATCGCTGGTGGAATCCTGCAGTAGTAGACCGGCAGTAGACAGGTGGTAGACAGAGCCTGCTGTCCTGTTGTCTACCCATGAGCGAGGCTCAGTAAAAAGCAGCGGTAGCGTTGTCTACGACTGCACTTTTCTAGTGCTATGGCAGAGGTAAGTACGGGGCAGGAGGTTTTTTGTAGACAACAGTAGACAAAAGTAGACAAAGCGGGCGGAGCACAGGACAGAAAAAAATTTCAAAAATTTCACTAACGCCCTAAAAAAGTGCATTGTTACAGAGATGACGTGGTGAGATGAAACGAGTGAGCGCAGGTAGGGACGTCGTGAGCACCGCTACAGCATTAGCACCTCGGAGGTAGGGCAGAGCGTTACCACCAATACCTGCACCACCACCACCATATCTCATCGATACCATGTGCTGCTGCGTGCCCCTTCACTAAGATGAGGCAGGTGCAAACAGAGTATGTGTCTGCTCATTAATCTGAAGCGGGCTGTACTTGGGAAGCGTGTGGTATTGGGGTACAGCATCAAGCTGCACCAGCGTTAGACACCATGAGGAGAAGCACGCACCTGTGGTAGGTTTTGACGCTCTGCAGCGGATGAACACTGATAACAAGACCGACCTTTATCTTAGGGCTGATGATGGCAGGAATCTGCTGCGATCTCACCTGCTCACAACAAGCCTCTACCTTAAGCTGATAGGCGGCCGTAACAGGGATTACCGTAAAGTGCTCTTGGAGGCTGCTATCTTGAGAACCTTGAACTTGGACGCAAGTTGCTCCCCACTACAGTGTGCACGCACAAACAAAATGCCGTATTGCTCACATCTGTGCCCTAAGAATATTGCTCATAATTCCCGCTCTTTGCTAAGTTAGCTCATGGCACAATGCTAGGTTCTTTTAGCGGTAGAAATCAGCACGAGCACAGATTTCTTTCCTACTTGCCACCAGTGTGTTGCGCTTTCTTGCACCACGTGGTGCTAAGTGTGAAAGAAATAGCGCCTGTCAGGCCCTGTTATAGGCGTATACTATGGGCCCCGCACCGCGCTGCGTGCTATGTAACCGCGCTTTTTCGGGCATCAAGACTGTAGGAATGCCTGCAGCCAGTGGTTCAGATTTGTTGTTTAGGAGGGCGTGCTCTGTTTGCAAACTGAGGTTGTCGTCGGCGCTGACCGCATTTACGCTAAGATGCTTCTTTAGGCCTTAGCTTTCAGACACCAGTGGCGATAGGAGCCGCGATTTGTATGGTAAAAATTCACGAGGTTTTTAGTACCTCCATTACTCTCGATGAGGTGGAGCGCGCAAATCAAGAAGCTTCCGCCAAATCTACCACCGCCCTGTTTGGTTCGGCCAATGGTGGTGTGACTGGCTGGGGTAATGCCAACGCCCCTGTACGCGTGTGCCACGCCAGCACAATCCTGCCTCTTAAGCACGAGCACTTTCACCACGCCTTTATTCCTTTTAGCCCTATGCTCTGTGCCTTCTACGCCGGTTCAGATCGTGGTATGGCCGACACCTCGATTTACGTCATTAAGATCGAGGCCGACGGCAGCCACTCTCTGGTGCAGAAGTTAGATTGCCCGCAGCGCAACCAAAAGGCTAATTGCACCCCTGTCCTCTTTTACTTAAACCAAGGTGCCGAGTTACGTGAGCGCCGTCAAAATCAAGGTGGGGAGCACGCTCCTGTTGCCACCGGCGCTATCCACACCGCTGTGAACGATATCGTCGCTCAGGTCAAAGAAAAAGCGGAAAATAGCGAAGCCATCGATGGCGATGCCGATAACGTCGTGGCCTTAATCTATAAGGCTGCTAAGGTTAGCGATCGCTCCGTCAGCTACATGAGCTTAAGCTTTAACGATGGTGCCCTCTTTACTACTCCATGCCGTGTCGTCACCAATAACCCAGAGTTAGGTCGTGGCCCTGTGCGTACTAAGCCTTACGTCGTGCGTAAGGGACCATACGCCGGTCGTGTACTCTTACCTAGCTCGGTCGATAGTGATGAGGGCTTAGCTTTCTCCGATTACAGTGACGATGATCTGCGTACCTTAAACACCAGTAACGAGATCACCCCAGCTGCTATCCAAAAGGAAAAGGCTGAAGCGGCAAAAGCCTATACCGCCAAGGGCGTGGTTCAGGCTTCCCTCTATGAGGATCTGGGCATGCACGAAATGGAGGGCTGCTCCTTAGCAGGCTTAAGCGCCGAGGAGCTTGATGCCAAGGCCTCGACAGTGCACATGCTCTTAAGCGCCAGCGGTGCTCAGGTTTATCAAGCCGACAGTCATGATGCAGGTGCTTCTTGGGGCGAGCCTTATCCACTGCCACTGGTAAACTGCAACGCAGCTATCGACGCAGTGACCTACTTAAATCACCTCATCGTCTGTGGTCGCCTCATTGCGACTCCATCGGTTGATGTGTCAGCAGTTGACACCTCGCAAAATGCACCTTTAGCGCTGTATGTGTCCTCTGATGGCAAGAGTTTTAAGGAGTTCCTGCGTCTTGAAGATGACGCTAACGGTATCTTTACCTCGCCATACATGCAGGTAGACCGCCGTCATAACCTGCTCTACATCAGCTACACCGACCACCGTAAGGCTATTAAGATCCGCATCTTCCGTCTGCTTAAGGACTAGGAGCAGGCTTAAGGGCGTGATGTCGCGCTGCAAAGCGCAGCCTTCCACGTGTCAGTGTCACAAGCTGTCAAGAAACAGAGTGCTGCATCCTGTGCTGGGTCGCACCTGCAGCGGTAGCTCTGTAAGAAAGGCCGTTGTTATACGGGCGTATGGCAACGGCTTTGTCGTTTTTCAGGGCCAATAGGCCATGGGTATGGCCATGACAATGGCCATGACTATGGGCATGGGCATGAGCAGGGTAGGGTAAGGTAGGGTAGGTGAGATGTGGACTGCTGCGGGCTGTAGGGACTGATTTTATAGATGACTTACGGTAAGGCCAGCATGAGTGCTCAGCTTAATATAGTCTCAGACTCTCCAGCACCCTTCATCTTACGGTGTGGGACGTACCGTCATTTAACCTTGCAGCCTTCACCTCTTAGAGCACTCATTCCGCGTGACCTTTACTATGGCACGGCCCCTTGCCGTCGCCTGCCACATTTTGCCCCTTTATAGAGATAGAGCGCATGCCTGTTGCAGGCGCACATGGGCGCTAATAGCACCTTGCGAGCTACTTGCGCAATCTATAGTCAGCGCTGTATAACGTAGACGTCACTAATCTTGCATCAAGCAAAGCTACACCTCAGAGTCACGCTCGCTCTTCTGACAACATTTGACTGCCAGTAACAACTGACAGCAGTTGTTGGTATGGGGGCTTATTAGTCTCTGAGCTGATGCTTAGTAAGCGCTAAGCGCTGCTTCTTTTTGTGTAAAAATGGTTTCTTTGCCCTGTGCAGGGCTATAATGTCACGTTGCACAAAAGTGTGCCGCTGGGGCACAAAAATGTGTCGTCCGGTGAGTGTATGCCGCTGCCCTCAAGCAGATCGCGGCTCTGGGTAGCTCACTGACGCCAGAGCGTAAGGCTGTGCTTGCCCACGCTCCTTTGTACACCGTACATCATGTGGGTATCACACTGTACGCACTTCATGAGAGCTGACTTTACTATAGGCCGCGCCTCTAGTTTGCTCTGGTACGAAGCTACCGCCGCTGGTAACTGGTAGCTGTTTCCCCCAACCACCCCCTAAAAAAACACCTTCATTCCCGCCTCATGCTCGGAGGCCTTACCCCTCACCGCTGGCTTGTTTAAGCCAATTCTGCGCACTGGGGAACGGGCGTCGTGGCATAGTTTTTGACTTATTTTTGCCCAGTTTTCTTTCTTTTCGTCATTAAACTGACAGGAGCACAGGGATGAGCGTCGAGCAGATCAGCACCTCTGGGTTTTTCTCCCAGCTTGATCGCATGAATCAGCACCTGCAGGCTATGGGTCAGGGCGCTCGTGGCTTTAATACCACCGTTAATAACAACTTAGGTTTAAACGTCGCGCAAGCTGATTACTTTAGCGGCGAAAGCGCTGCCCGTGCTTTACGTGCCGATGCACTGTCCATGAGCCAAAACGCGCAGCAAGCTGCCGCTGCTATCGGTCAGGACAATGCTGCTGCCGCTACGCACCTTTCTCCGGTGCCGCCAGAAAGTGCCGGTCAGACTGTTGGCGAATTTAAGCAGTTGCTTACCGATGCCTTTGAGAATGTGAACTTCTTACAAAACAAGGCCGGTGAGTTAAGCTCTCGTTTTGATGTGGGCGATCGCTCCATTACCCTTTCTGATGTCATGATCGCTTCCCAAAAGTCCAGTCTCTCCTTTGAGGCTACTTTGCAGATACGTAACCGTATCGTGGAAGCCTATCAGTCCATCATGCAAATGCAGATTTAGCAGCGAAATAGACCACGCCGCGCGTTACTACGCCGCGCGTGGTTTTGTAGTTTCTGTTTCGCCCCCTTTTATCGCGCTACCCCACTGAATTTAGCCTCCTCAGTGTTTTCTCCTACCTTAGCGCGTTCCCCATTCCTTTGCTCTAGGCTACAGCTTTAGTCTCGTCGTCTAAAGGATAGAAAATGTCAGACAATTCCTTTCCAGTGGCCAACACTGGTGGCAATCAGCAGGAACCTAGCACGGCTCTTGTCGATCCTAACGCTACCGGTGGCGCTCAACCTCAAGCAGGCGTGCAAGCTGAGGCCGCTTTAGCTGACGGGGATGATGACAATCGCATTGGCGGTACTGTGGGCAGCACCATGTCCACCCAGCCTCCTGCCAATAACTTCAAAGGGCGCGTCAATGAGTTCGTCCACAATGGCGAAATCTTACGCAAGCTCATTATTCTGGGCTTTTTGGTGCTCTTTGTCACCGGCGCTATCTTTGGTCTGCTCTCTCTGCAATCAAGCAATGAGGCGGCTTCGCAGCGTACCTTAGGTCGCTACAGCGAAGAGGAAATTGGTCCGGTTCTCGACTTCTTAAGCCTGCAGGGCTTTAACTACACCTTACGTGGTGACTCTATCTCGGTGCCGATTGAGGACTACGAGAAGGTGCGTGAGGCGATGCTGCGCAATAACATTGCGGTGCACAAGATCGCTGAGCAAGACGCCATCATCATGCGCGACAACGGCTTTGGTGTGTCGCAGCGCTTAGAAGGTGAGCGTATTAAGCACAGCCGTGAGATGCAGCTGGGTGAGGCTATCGGCCGCATGAATGGCATTGAGCACGCTACCGTGCTCTTGGCTATTCCTCGTGATAACGTTTTTGCCCGTGAGCAGCAACGTCCATCAGCAGCGGTGGTGGTGACCTTAAAGAACGGTGCCTACCTCACCCCTGAGACGGTGAACTCCATTCGCTACACTGTGGCCGCTTCGGTGCACAACATGCTGGCTAAGGATGTGTCCGTTACTGATCAAAACGGCCGCGTCTTAAGCACCGACAATAATGCCGCCACCGATAACCGCCTGCAGCGCGAGTTTGAAATGCGCACGCTGCGTGAGGCGCAATATCGCGAGAAGCTCGATTCTATCCTCCGCCCAATGTTAGGCGAGGGTAATTACTCCGCCGAGGTGGATGTCACCTTAGACACCACCATGGAGGAAGAGACCCGTCAGTTCTACAACCCTGACAATCAGGTGGTGCGTTCTGAGACCTTACGTGAGGAGCGCGGCAATAACGACAATGGCAGCCCATATGGTGTGCCAGGCTCGCTTTCTAACCAGCCACCTGCTAATGCCACTATTCCGCAGCAATTACGTGATGGCACGGCTACCGCTGAAGACAGCTCGGCCCTGCAAAATGAAAATCGCGAGGCGGTGCGCAATTACGAGCTTGACACTACAGTCCGTCACACGGTGCGCCCTACCAATCAGGTGCAGCGCTTAACGGTGTCGGTGGCTGTGGATGACATGCGTCAGAGCTCTGATGATGGTGCGGTCACCTATGCACCACGCTCGCAAGAGGATCTCGATAAGATCGCTGACTTAGTGCGTGCGGGCTTAGGTTTAGACGAGCGTCGTGGTGACGTGATTACGGTGGAAAACATCGCTTTCCCTCACGACGATGTGCAACCTGCTCTGCCATGGTGGCAACAAGAGGCCTTCTTACGTATTCTGCGTATTGGCGGCGCGGTCTTAATCATCCTCGTGTTGGTGGTCTTTGTGGTACGCCCAATGATCAACCGCCTGTTGCGTGGTCGCTCGGCCGAGGATGCAGAGCTGGAGCGTCAATTAGAGCTTGATAATGGCTCGGCCTTAGGTGGTGAGGATGATCTCAACCTCATCGCTGCGCAGAATGAGCTTAACGATCAGATCTACAACATCAACCGTGAGGGCGGTATTGAGTTACCTAACCTGCACCGTGATGAGGATCTGCTCAATGCTGTGCGTACTTTAGTGTCCAACGAGCCACAGCTTTCTGCTGAGGTGCTGCGTGATTGGATTAATTCCGATATGAAGGACAAGAAGGACAAGAAGAAGAACAACCGCAATAACAACAATGGCTTATAGCCTTGTGTAGGCTTTGCCCTATAAGGCCAACCTGTAGGGCAAGCAAGTGGTGTAAGCACTCCCCAGATTGAAATGAGAGGGAAAAAGCTTCAGTGGGCTAGAAGATGTGCTTGCTGAGGCTTTTTTCTTTTGACGGCACCCAATACGCGTGCAGAGCCTGTTAGCTTGTTGGCTTTTGTTGCTGGGTGACTTATTTCCCCTTTGAGGTTTTGTTTATGTCAGATCGCGCCCTCGTGCGTCAGGGTGGCACCAGCTACCCAGCTGCTCCTATGAAGCAGAGCAATTCCAACGGTCTCGAGTTGACTGACGACGAAAAGATGGCTTTAGAGAAGCTCTCTGGCATCGACAAAGCCGCTATCTTAATGTTGTCGTTGTCAGAGGACGATGCTGCGGCTTTATTCCGCAACCTACAGCCAAAGCAGGTGCAAAAGCTCGGTATCCGTATGGCCGAGCTGGAGGACTTTAATCAGGACAGCGTTAACGCTGTGCACAAGACCTTCCTCACCAATATCACCAAGCACTCGAATATTGGCTTAGGTTCGTCCGACTTCGTGAAGAACGCTCTGGTGGCGGCCTTAGGCGAGGACAAGGCCAACAATCTGGTCGACCAGATCTCCATGGGCAGTGGCTCGCATGGTCTGGATTCGCTCAAGTGGATGGATGCCCGTCAGGTGGCGACTATTATCCAAAACGAGCACCCTCAGATTCAGACCATTGTGCTCTCCTACCTTGATCCTGAGCAGTCGGCGCAGATTTTAAGTCAGTTCCCTGAGACGGTGCGTCTCGACCTCATTATGCGTATTGCCACCTTAGAAGAGGTGCAACCTGCGGCCTTACAAGAGCTCAATGAGATCATGGAAAAGCAATTTGCGGGTTCGGCTGGTGCACAGACGGCCAAGATTGGTGGTCTGAAGTCGGCGGCCAACATCATGAACTACCTCGACAACAACACCGAGACGCAGTTAATGGATGCCATTCAGGCTCAGGACAAGGAGATGGG
Organism: Candidatus Anaerobiospirillum pullicola; assembly: GCA_018884035.1. GTDB lineage: Bacteria > Pseudomonadota > Gammaproteobacteria > Enterobacterales > Succinivibrionaceae > Anaerobiospirillum > Anaerobiospirillum pullicola. The sequence continues at coordinate 9,879 of JAHLFE010000163.1, read as the reverse complement.
TCAACAGATTCAAGACCTCATGTTCGTGTTCGAGAATCTGGGTGGTGTGGACGACCGTTCGATTCAGCTGTTGGTACGCGAGGTTCCTACCGACGTGCTGGAAAAGGCCCTCAAGGGTGCCGACGAGACCTTACGCGAGAAGTTCTACCAGAACATGTCGTCGCGTATGCGCGAGGGTATCAAGGAGGATCTGGAGTCTATGGGGCCTACCAAGATCTCCGATGTGGAGGCAGCCCAAAAGGAGATTCTGGCTATTGCCCACAAGTTGGCGGACGCCGGTCAGATTGTGCTGTCGCGTGGCGGGGCCGACAACGACTTTATCGAGTAGTCGGTATTACGTGGCACATAAGCGCGCCTCGGGGCGTGCTACACAGGGCCTCTGCACATGCAGGGGCTTTGTTGTTTTAGGAGGGAAGGCCATGACTTACACGTGGCTCAGCTACCATGCGGCCCCTTTACCCTAAGCTGACATCTGGCAGTTGGCTCGCATTTATTTTTCCTGATAAATAAGATGTTTCTGCTGTACGACCCTAAATGATAGCCACCACATAGAAGCTTGAGATGGGGGCATCCCCTGCTTTAAGGCTATCACCTTACCCTTGAGTAGTTGTCGTAAGTAGATCCACTCTAAGGTAAAAGCCTTATCTTAGCGGTTTGAGAAGAATCAGCCTTAACTCCTCGACATCAGCTAAGCTCCTAAGTCAAGGTTAACAGCTACCGCCACAGAGTAAGCGCAAACCGTTGCTTTTTAGCGCTTTTGCCTAGCGCAGAAACGGGCTAAAATAAGCCTATATGCGCCCTTGTTTGGCCCAGCTGTTGCAGCCGTTTAGGCCTAGCCTCCAGTGCGCTAGCGGCTTTTTTCTCTGTCTTTTTCACCTCTTTTCTTTCTTCTGTCTGCTCTACTTTGGCGTTTACGACAGGTCTCATTGGGAGTAATCATGGCTAACCACGAAGCTTTCGGTTCGATGAATGCCGATATCGATCCAAACCGTGTGATAACCCCGATTAAAGACAATAATCGTGGCGCAGAAGTCAAAGAAATCAACATCGTAAACGGCGAAGCTGCTCAAGGCTTTACCCCAATGCAGTGGCCGCTCTTTGATGATGGTAAGCCTATTACCACCAATGCTATTGGTTACGAAATCGGCGGTTACTTTAAGCGTCACCAAGAAGCTCTCAAAGCCGCACAAGCTGAAGCCGATCGTAAGGCCGAAGAGGAGCGCCTTGCCGCAGAAAAGGCGGCCAAAGAGGCAGAAGCTAACGAGAAAAAAGACCAAGGGCCTACCGTCAGCGTCGAAGAGCTCGAGGCCATGCGCAATGCCGCTCGTAATGAGGGCTACGCTGAGGGCTTAAATAGCGGCCATGAAGAGGGTTACCAAAAGGGCTTAGAGCAGGGTAAGAGCGAGGGCTTTGCCCAAGGGCAGCAAGACGGCATGAGCCAAGGCTACGAAGACGGTTTCCGCCAAGGCCGTGATGAGGGCTTTGCTAAGGGCCAAGAAGCAGGTATCGCTTCCGGTAATGATATCGTTACCACTCAAGCTGACCGCTTCCGTCATTTGGCAGACATGCTGGCTACGCCACTGCGCGAGTTAGATGAGCAGGTGACCGATGAGCTGGTCTACCTCGTTTCGCGCCTTGCTAAGGTGCTCTTAAAGCGCGAAATTAAGGGCGATACCCAGTTTTTAAAGGAGAGCATTGAAAAGTGCATTTCTCTTCTGCCTGAGGCTAAAGAGGGTGCGGAGATCATGCTCTCTGAGGGCGATTACGCCTTAATGATTGCCACCATTGGCAAAGATTACATGCAAGCCCAGAATTGGCGCTTAACGCCAATGCAGAACATGCAAGATGGTGATGTGCTGGTTAACACCAAGACCAGCTCCGCTCAGTGGCGTGTGGACGACCGCATTGATGCGCTCATCAGTGACTTCCTTGCCGGTTCTGCTGATGCCGTAAGCGCGGCGCGTAAAGAGTCCATTCCTGGCTGCCCAGAGTATGATGAGGCGCCAAAGAAGGCTTTAATTCCACCACGCAATATTATGGACATGTCTGACCGCATTGCCCAGAATATGGCGGCCATGGCTCCTAAGCCAAACTTTGCGGACACGCCGGAGCAAGGTGAGGCGCAAATGCCAAGTGCAGCGGCACCATCGATTGACCCTGATGCTGCTGAGTTAAATGACGCGGCTGCTCTTTCGCAGACCGATGCAGCTTTAGCGGCTAATGCCACAGCTATGGAGCAATCGCAGAGCGCAGAGGATGCTGCTGGTGGCCAGCAAACGCCTCCTCCAACCATTGCTGAGCAGGCTGCGGCACTGGCAGAGCAGTAACAGCCGCATCCAGCGTGGCAGTAAGAAGAGAGTAGGTGCTAAGGAGCACAAAGAGACAGCGGCCGTAATAGCGGCCGTAACAGCGCAACAGCTCATGTATTTCCCTTCACCATAACGATGGGGCGTGGCTGCAGCCAGCCAGACAGCTACCGCTACCACGAAAGGGTGTCATCAGCTAGGCTAGCCTCCTGCTAGGCTTAATTTCCGCTCCGCTGTGACAGCGCGACAGCGCACGCACCACTACCACCACGTCTGCCACGACGCTCTTTGCCTGCAACAGCCACTTTCTCCGTATTCACGCCACGCAACTCCATTCCCAAGTCACTCCCCCAAATTTTCCACCCCTCTTTTTGTTTGTACGCTTCTCCCACGGTAGCCATCATGAACAACCTCTTATCCCGTCTCAAGGCCATTGACCTGCCTGATCATGAGGCCAGCCCACAAATCGTGGGTAAGTTGACCCGCGTGGTGGGTTTAACCTTAGAGGCTGTTGGCCTCAAGGTCGCCGTTGGTGATCGCTGCCGCATTGAATTAGAACGCGGCGATATGGAAGCAGAGGTGGTCGGCTTCTCCGGTAAGACCATTTACCTCATGCCAACCGAAAAGGTCGAAGGCGTCACCCCTGGTGCTGCTGTCTACCCTATTAACGGTGTGCGTGATTTCCCTTACGGTATCCATCTCTTAGGCCGTGTGATTGACGGTATGGGCGAGCCTATTGATGGCTTAGGCCCGTTAGAGCAGGGCACAGCAGTGCAATGGCGGCCAACGCGTATTAACCCAATGGCTCGTCGTCCAATTCGCCAATACCTCGATGTCGGTATCCGCGCTATTAACTCGCTGCTTACCATTGGCCAAGGTCAGCGTATGGGCCTGTTTGCCGGTTCCGGTGTGGGTAAGTCCGTACTCATGGGTATGATGACCCGTGGTACGACTGCTGATATCGTTGTTGTAGGCCTCGTTGGTGAGCGTGGTCGTGAGGTAAAAGAGTTTATTGATGACATCTTAGGTGAGGAGGGCCGTGCCCGCTCGATTGTGGTAGCTGCACCTGCTGATGCCTCGCCGCTGATGCGTTTAAAGGGCTGTGAGACGACTTTATCGATTGCGGAGTACTTCCGTGATCAGGGCTACAATGTGCTTTTGCTGTTAGACTCCTTAACCCGTTACGCCATGGCACAGCGTGAGATTGCGCTGGCGGTAGGTGAGCCGCCTGCCACTAAGGGCTATCCACCATCAGTCTTTGCTAAGCTTCCAGCTCTGGTGGAGCGTGCCGGTAATGGTAGTGAGGGTCAAGGCTCAATTACCGCGTTCTTTACGGTGTTAGTTGAGGGTGACGACCTACAAGACCCAATTGCTGATGCGGCCCGTGCTATTTTAGACGGTCACATTGTGCTCTCCCGTGAGCTGGCGGACTCGGGGCACTACCCTGCTATTGATGTTGAGAAGTCGATTTCCCGTGTAATGCCTGCGGTGATTACCGAGGAGCACATGATTATGGCTCGTACCATTAGGCAGTGCATTGCGCTGTACAATCAGAACCGTGAGCTGATTTCTATTGGTGCGTACCAGCGTGGTTCGGATGCGCGTATTGACCAAGCGCTGATGATTAAGCCTTACATTGACGAGTTTACGCAGCAGGGCATGAAGGAAGTGGTGCCTTTTGCCGAGAGCTTAGATGGCTTACGTAAGCTTTCGATGATCTTAATTGATGACGCTAAGAGTAAAACCCGCCCTGTTGCTAACCAGCGCATGATGCCTCCACCTAATCGCCAAGCGGTGGCCGCCGGTGGTAACAATGCTCCAGTAGCAGCGCGCATGTCTTTTACGCCACGGCAGAACAACCAGCCGCGCTAAGATCAGCGCAGAGAGCAAAGCTCTAACATGAACGCTAAGCCTGCTCCGCGCCACCCTGTGCTTGAGTTGGGTGCAGAGCGTAGTCTCCCGTCGGCACTGGGGCAGGGCACGAGATCTGGCTTTTAGAGCCAGCTTGGCGTTGCTTGCAGATAACTGCTACTATGAGAGCATGCACTCTCACTTGTTTTGCCCCGCTGCCTTTATGCGCAGCAAGGTGTTAGATCATGCCAGAAGATCGTGCTTTACATTTAGTGCTGGATAAGCGCAAACGCGACGAAGATGCCGCCTTTGAAGATTGGGTGTTTTGCCGCAATCAGGTGGCTAATTTTGAGTTGCAAATTAAGCAGGTCGAAGAGTTTCGTTTCAACTACATTGGTGAAATGGAGAACGAGGGCCGCAGTGGCTTAACTGGCACCAAGCTTTTGGCTTACCAGGCATTTATTGAGAAGCTCGACAACATTGCCTTAAAGCAGCGTCAGGAGCTGGAGCGTCTCAAGATGCTTACGGAGCAGAAGCGGCAGTTTTATCTCAAGCGCCAAGTGGATCGTAAGGTGATTGAGGCGCTCCTCGAAAAGCACCGCATACGGCGGCAAAAAGAAGAGCTCAAGCGCGAGCAAAAGCTCCTCGACGAGTATGTGGTGGCCAATTACACGCGGCGCCGCCAAGTGCAAGACGAGATCAATCTCGAGGCCGAGGCTTTATAGTTCTACGCCCTTTGGCAGCATTGGCCCTTGTCCTAGGTTTGCGGTAAGCGATTTTTAGGCGGTAGCGACGGATCAGCTCACTACCGCCTCTCATTTTTTCTGTTCAAGATGCGTTATCTGGTTTTATCAGACATCCATGGTGGCTCGGCGGAGCTGAGCCAAGCTCTCTCCTACTTTGATCGTTACCACTGTGATTACATCGTGCTCTTGGGCGATCTGCTCAATCACGGCCCACGTAACAAGATTCCAGACAGCTACGAGCCTCCAAAGGCGGCACAGCTTTTAAACGAGCACAGCACGCACATCATTGCTGTACGCGGCAATTGCGACAGCGAAGTAGACAGCATGATGTTTTCTTTTCCTTGCAATGCGCCTTATGGCTATTTGCTGGTACCTGACCCTCAGGGTAAGGACGAGCACGGCAAGACTAAGGTGCAGCGCATCTTTTTAACGCACGGTCATCTGCACAAAATCGACAGTCCAGATGGCTCTGGTATTAACGAGCTGCGCGATAAGCTGGGCTTACGGGAAAACGACATTGTGCTCAGTGGTCATACCCATGTGGCTGGTGTTTTCATGAAGCCAAGCGGCTTGGTGAACATTAACCCTGGCTCTACGACTATCCCTAAAGGAGGCACCAAAGCGGGCTTTGGCTTGATCCTCGAGGATCGTATCGAGCTGCATGATCTGGATGACAACTTAGTCGCCCGCTACGACTTTGTGTTTAGTTAACCGGCTGTACCCAGTAGAGTAGGGGCAGACCAGATTCTGCATAGTGCTATAAAGAGTGCTCGGCAGAGTCTCTGACCGCCTATCTGGGGAGAGAGGCGTTTTGCTCAGGAGAGGCTAAAATGTTGCCACTTAGAGTCCACCATAACCATCACCACCAATACCACCGTGCTGGCGGTTGCTTACAGTGGTTAGGCGCTGTTGTTCTGGTTTTGGGCTTAGGAGGTACAGCCTCAACTGTTGGGGCCGAGGAACAGCCACAAGTGATGGTGCCAGTGGTGACCACCACTGATGCGTCCTCAGCTCCGGCTAATGCGGCACAGGCTGCTGCGGACGCTACAGCTAACACGGGCACTGCTTTTAACCTGTCCTTACCGGTAGATTATGAGCGCTGCCACATGATCAAGGAGCTTAATGCTTACGTCGATAGCATTGAGCCACAAGACATTGCGCACTTACAAGAGGTGCAGCAGTTCCTCTTAGGCTGCCAAGAGCTGTTAGAGCAGCGCATCGACGACAATCAGCGCAAGCTCTCGGAACTCAAGAGCCAAGAGCAGGCTGCTAAGTCCCAGTAAGCGCCGCGCCAGCCGGCCAGCCTCTAGCTTGCTAGTACAGCATTCTCTAAGTTCGAGTAAAACGGCGCGATCCATTAAAAGCCGATAAATCAGGGATTTATCAGTGGAGACTGTGCGTTAGTGACCGCTTGGAGTCCTTTAACAAACAAGGGCTCTCAGGGTATGGATTAATACACTGACTTAGCGAACGCTGTACTAGCTTGCTAGCTTGCTTGCCTGCTGGTTAAAACTGGCTCGTAGGTTTTTAGCCCGCATCATCAGCATCACCAGCAGCATCAGGGGATAGTATCTGGGCCCTGTCTTGATGCTGCTTCCCGCAAGTAGTGGCCACCAGCGAGAGGCCATTACCACCTTACCTTCCTGAGCCATAACTACCCCTGCCTTTTGCTCTCACCTGTAGCGGGGGCTTGTACCTGTACCGCGATTAGCGCCTAGCGCTTAGCACCCAGCAGCACCTTCAGTCCCTCCGGCAACTCCTCCTTATATTTCCTTACCAGTCCTTACCTGCCGCGCTTAACCCCACCTGCTTCGACCAATCTGTCCTAGCCTTGCCTTTGCTCTGTGCGTTGCGTTTGCAATTTTTGCAATAACTGCAAAAAAATATTTGCAAAAGTTGCAGTTAAAGAGCCTCTTAAATCTGTAATAAAGCTCATAAATTAGCGCTGTATAGCACTTTTGCAGTCAATTGTCAAAAACGTCATATTTATCAAGCCGCAGCCCTAAATTACCCACTAAACAAGGGATAAAAGACCTCTACCAACACTAGTTTTTGCATTTAGCTGTAAAGTTTTTGCAAAACTTTGCAAAAGTTTTGCAATCGATTGCAGTGTTATTTGCAAGTGGAGCATTGCCTGTAAAAATAGGGACTAAGACGCTTTTCTATGCGGTAGCAGTAGAGTTTTGGTAGCTGATTGTTACTGGTAACAATGCAATCGTTGTAAGCTCATTTCAGCAGAAAATGGGAGGTGTATCACAAAAAATTTGCAGAAGTAAATGCAAAAAATATTGAGTAGGTCACACTTTTGAAAATGCTTTGCATTTGGTTGCGAGATGCGGGAAAGGTCTTCCTATAATGCAGCTGTACCGCAGAGCGTTGCCTCGTGTCCGCAGGCACTTGTGCTTTTGGGCTTTGGTGATGGTTATGTGGTGTGTTGTTGTTATGTCGTTGTTTTGCTCTCCTGCACACAGATCTTACGAGCAGCCTTTTGTGTATTAGAGGGAAGCTTTCCACTGTAAGACGGTGGCTCGCTCCATAAATGCTAGACAAAAACGCTCTGTCTGATCCTGTGCTGTGGTAGTGAGGTGTTAGTCCTCACCTCGCTACCTGTAGACAGTTAGGGTATTTGCGGTGCCCACAGCTGCCTACTTTTGTCCCGTGTTGATCCTCCTTACAGTGGGGCTCCTCACCGCCCCACTGCTTTTACCGGCCACGTATCACCTGTAGTGGTGGGTAAGAACAGGGGATAACGCAGGACAGTCGAGAGCCATTTCTGGGTGTTTTGTTATGGGGCGTATATTCTTCTGGTCGATCACCTCGGCCCTCGCCGGACTGCTGTTCGGCTTCGATACGGTGGTGATCTCAGGCGCTGAAGCCAAAATTCAGAACCTGTGGTCGTTATCGGGTGCCATGCACGGTCTTGCGATTAGCTCGGCCTTATGGGGCACGGTGTTAGGTGCCTTAATCGGTAGTATTCCTACTAATAAGTGGGGCCGTAAGAAGACCCTGATCTTTAACGGCGTGCTGCTGTTTGTGTCGGCAGTGTGGTCGGCTCTGGCTTGGGATCTGTGGTCGTTTAGTATTGCCCGCTTCATTGGTGGTGTCGGTATCGGTATTGCCACGATTGCTACTCCGCTGTTCATCTCAGAGATTGCACCAGCTGATCGTCGTGGTCGCTTAACCGCCTTATTCCAGTTCAACATCGTGCTGGGTATTCTGCTGGCCTACTTCTCCAACTCCATTATTGGTATGGTGGCCTCCGATGAAACCGCATGGCGCTGGATGCTCGGTGTTGAGGCTGTGCCTGCATTAATCTACACCGTTCTCTGCTTCTCGCTGCCAGAGAGCCCTCGTTACCTCATTACCAACCGTGGCGATATCCAAGGCGGCCGCGCTATCTTTAAGCTTATCAATCCAGACTACAATGAGGTGCAGATTGATGCGTTAGTCAAGGAAGTGCAGACCGTTGCACAGCAAGAGGGGCAGCAAGCCAAGATTGGCGAAGCCTTTACCAAGAAGCTCATGTACCCAATCCTCTTTGCGTTCTTAATCGCCGCATGGAATCAGCTCTCGGGTATCAACATCATCCTCTACTTTGCCCCACGTTTATTAGGCTTAGCTGGTATTGAGGATCCATTAAGCGCCTCGATCGCTTTAGGCTTCACCAACCTGATCTTTACCTTTGTGGGCTTAAAGTTCATCGACATCTTAGGCCGTCGTACCCTCTTAATCTTAGGCTGCATTGGCTACTTAGTGTCCTTAGGTGTGTGCACCTTCGCTTTCGTCCACTTCAGCGATCTTAAAGTGGTGAGCGCCTCTATCGATATGGCCAACGCCTCTGCTGCGGTGGAGCGCACCTACGATCCATCCTTCTACATGACCGACGATGACCGCACGCAATTACGTGCAGATTACGAGGTCGCTAAGGAGAAGTTCCTCGCTGTTAACGACACCTTAGTAGCCCAGAACATGGCTATCACCATTGCCCCTGATGCCTCTTATCAGGACTACGGTGTGGCTGCGCAAGAGATGAAGGCCGCTGCTTCCGAGCGCTTAGGTGGCACCAGCTACTTAGTCTTAGTGTGCATGATTGTGTTCATTGCCGCACACGCCTTAGGCTCGGGCACCATTATTTGGGTGTTCATCTCGGAGATCTTCCCAGCACGCTTCCGTGCCGCTGGTCAGTCGGTGGGTAGCTTCACTCACTGGATCTTCGCTGCTGGTCTGACTCTAGTCTTCCCAATCTTCATCGCTAACTTCGATGTCTCGGTTATGTTTGGCTTCTTCTTTGTGATGATGGCGTTACAGATCCTGTGGGCAATCTTCATCATGCCAGAGACCAAGGGCAAGACCTTAGAGGAGCTCTCTGCTAACCTCGTTAAGGCATAGGGTAAGAGCTCGTCACAACCTTAAGAGCCCTCAAGGGTAGAGGGCTCCTAAAAAGAGCGTTAAGCTCAAGCCTCCCACCACAAGCACTCCCTAGAGGCTCTTAGATTTCATTACTCCCGCTCATGCCACTGTGTTCACATTCCCTGCAATCTAGCCAAGCCCACACTGCTACTTTCTGGTAGTAGTTGCCTGAAAAGAGTTATCGGGTGTGTGGCTCTGTGAAAGGTGAGTGGGCAAAAGAGCACCATAAGCTGAGGCATCGTGTACAAGGACGGTGCAAGTGAGGAGCTCAGAGTATGGTGTCTGAGGGCGTGTTGTAGTTGCCTTGTACTGAGAAATACACAGCACAAAGCCTTTTCCCATGGGTGAGAATCCCATAAGCGCACTGTAAAACACAGCTAGCAAAGCACAAGGTAGCTGTGTCCAGAGAGTAATTGTTGGTTGTCAGGATCACAGGAGCGTGGTAGGTTATACCATAGTGTGAGTTGGCAACAACGCACAATGATCTCTGAGTGCGAGATCAGGGATCCGAACCTCTAATACACTTGAGGCCAGAGAGGTATGCAAGTACCGCTGGCCTTTTTTTT